>JAIPEJ010000029.1 GCA_021737225.1 Desulfobacteraceae bacterium | reverse complement strand
ACAATCTGGCCCATTTTAAAGCTGTGAGGGCAGTAGAGTTTGTAACGGAGTTTCCGCGTGCGGATACTGGAAAGATATTAAAAGACCAGCTTAAAGGCAATTCATAGCCGATGAAATACTAAAATTTTTCCTTCCCTACGGTGAAGAGGCGACAAACTAAGCTCCTTATGAGCTATGCATGGGGTTTTGGCTTTAATTTTGTTTAAGATACAAATGACCATATAAATAGATAAATATTTTTTAAATAGAAGGAAGGTTCTTTACAAGGGCGAAGCATTTTTTTCTGTAACAAGTAATGAAGGAGTCTAAGTTTTGGAAAAAGAGATCTGGGTCTTTGCCGAACACCGTGATGAAGAAATCGAGGAAGCAACCCTGGAAGTTTTATCAGAAGCCAGGCGCCTGGCCAATAAATCAAAACTCAAAGTTTCAGCTCTGATCTTAGGCCATGCTGCAGAACCTTTTGTTGAAACCCTGAGCCGGCATGGCGCGGACAATATCTACTATGTGGAACACGAACTGCTGGAGCAATATACCACCGATGGATACACAATGGCCATGGTTGAGCTTTTGCGGAATCGTCAACCGGAAAGTCTTTTTCTTGCTGCAACGAGCCTTGGCAAGGATTTGGCCCCCCGGGTGGCAACCCGGCTCAACGTCGGTTTGGTAAGCGATTGCAGGGTTCTGGGGTCCAATAAAGAAGGGAACCTGGAAATGACCCGGCCAACCAAGGGAGGGAAGATCTATTCGAAAATGAAATCCCCTTCCCGTAAGCCTCAACTCGCAACAATTACGCCAGGCGTTCTGGGGGTGGACAAACCCAGGAACAGAGGGCGGGCAAATACCGAAAAGCTTGAGGTTGAGATCAAGCCCGAAGAACTAAGGACCCGTGTTCTGGGTACCAGTAAGGTGGACCGACGGGAACTGGACATATCTGAGGCGGAGTTTGTTCTCGCTTTTGGCCGCGGTCTCGGGGACGAATCACGAATTCCGCAAATGGAAGCCCTGGCCGATGTTATGGGTGCATGTATCGCCGGTTCAAGAGTGGCTGTGGATGAAGGCTGGATATCATTTGAACGGCAGATCGGCCAGACAGGCAAAACAATTACGCCAAAGCTGATTCTCTGTTGCGGCATATCAGGTGCGCAGCAATTTACTATGGGAATACGCGAATCCCGGTTTATTACAGCAATTAATACCGATCGGGAGGCACCGATTTTCAAAATTGCCGACTTACCGGTACTGGGAGATCTCAATGAGATTGTACCGCAATTAACAGAACAGCTTCAGAAATCATTGGCAAACCGTTAACACCCAAAATATACCCGGGTGTTTATTAAAAAGTATATGAATAACAGGGTGAGATATGAATAGATTTGATGCAATTATCATCGGAGCCGGACCTGCCGGCCTTACTACCGCACTCGTCCTGGCCCAGGCGGGCAAGGAAGTTGTTGTCCTGGAGCGTGGAGAGTACCCCGGGTCCAAGAACATGTTCGGCGGCGTGTTATACAGCAAAGGTCTCCACGAATTGATACCCCACTTCTGGGATAAAGCCCCGGTTGAACGACCAGTGGCCCGCTGGGTTATCAGTGCATTAGATAAAGAGGCCTCGTTTTCCTTGGATTACAAAAATGCCCGCTATACTGAGGCTCCCTACAATGCCTTCACTGTGCTTCGTTCCAAATTCGACAGTTGGTATGCCCGGCAGGCCGAGGCAGCAGGTGCAACGTTGTTGACTGAGACGATCGTAGAAGATTTTATCTATGATCAGCAACGGGTGGTTGGCGTGAAAACCGGTCGGGAGGACGGCGAGCTGTATGCCGATGTGGTTGTCGCCGCAGACGGGGTTAACTCCCTTGCGGCACGGAAAGGTGTGATCAAAAAAGACCTGTCCCCGGATGATGTGTCCCTGGGCGTAAAAGAAATCCTGGCAATGCCGGCCGAGTCAATAAACCGGGCTTTTTCTCTGACCGGCAATGAGGGCGCCGCCTACACTTTTGTCGGGGCAGCAACTCAGGGTATTCCGGGTGGCGGTTTTATTTATACCAACAAGGACAAATTGTCCATAGGCATTGTCGTCAAGCTCTCATCTCTTTCAAAAACAGGCAGGCGACCAGAGGATCTGCTTGAGGACTTCAAACAGCACCCTATGATATGGCCTCTAATAAAGGAGGGGGAAATTCGGGAATACCTTGCTCATCTCATCCCTGAAGGGGGGCAGACCAGCAGCAAAAGCTTATATAAAGGCGGTTTACTTGCTACGGGCGATGCCGGAGGGTTTACCCTGTCAACGGGCTTTCGTGTGGAAGGAGCGAATTTGGCTATTATGTCGGGAATGGCAGCGGCGGAAACCATTAAACGCAGCAGCCGTAGTAGAGATTTTTCAGAAAAAGGGCTTTCGATTTATCCTGACCTTCTCAGACAATACGGTGTGCTTGCGGATATGGAAAAGTTCCGGCATGCCCCTAATTTTTTAAAAAATCCCCGTCTTTATCAGAGTTACCCTGAACTGGTATGTCAAATTAGCAACGCCCTTTTCAGCGTGGAGCCCGGACCGAAAAAAGGCATTGGCGAAATGGTTAAAGAAGCCAGGAAAGGGAAGCAACTTTCCCGGTTTGAAATTATAAAGGACATCTATGCAGGTTGGAGGGGACTGGCATGAGCATAAATGATAAACTCCTGAGAACCAGATTTGTCGTGGATTCGGGAACCCCACACATTTCTGTGGATACCGCTCTGTGTGAGGGGTGTTCAGAGAAACCGTGTCTGATTGCCTGCCCGGTGGAATGTTACCAAGAGCAAAGCAATGGCGTGGTTTTCAGCTGGGAAAACTGCGTTGAGTGCGGGACTTGCCGAATCGTATGCCCAAGAGGCGCTGTAAACTGGAATTATCCGCGAGGCGGATTCGGGGTCTGTTTTCGTTATGGATAGGCAATAGAGGAGATTTTTTATGAAAATCGTGGTGTGCGTAAAATCAGTTATTGATGTGAGTTTCCCCTTTGCCCTGGATCTGGAAAAACTGATTCCTGTGGAGGATGATGTTTTTTATAAAGTGAATCCGTCAGACAAGTGTGCGGCGGAATTGGCATTGACACTTAAAGAAACATACGGGGGCGAGGTTTTCTTTGTGGCCTATGGGACGCCTCAGGTGGAAAAGACGCTGCGAGAATGTTTGTCCATGGGAGGCGACAAGGCCATTCGGATTTTGGATGACCGGTCTTATTCTGGAACCCGTCCCAAAGCCTATATGCTGGCAAAGGCAGCAGAGAGCCTGTCACCCGACATGGTTTTGTGCGGCGCTCGTTCCCTGGACGAAGGTTCCGGAGAAACGCCGGCGGCCATGGCGGAATATCTCGGGCTTCCACAGGTTACATGTATTACGGAGCTTTCATCTTTGGAGGACCAATCGGTAATTGTAAAGCGCAGGATAGAAAGAGGCAAACGTGAAGAGATTGAATGCCCTCTGCCCGCATTGCTTTCTGTTGAAACCGGCATTAACCAGCCGAGATACGGCTCCTTGCCGAATACCTTTAAAGCAAAAAAAGCAGAGATTGCATGTCTTAAAGGAGATGACTTGGGAGTTGATTCGTCCTTTCTTAAAGAACTCAATTCGTTGGTGCAGCAGGAAAGTCGGTCTTTGCCCCGGCCCCGGCCTAAAAAGGCCTTTAACCTGGAAAGCGGGCTCAGTGCCGAACAGCGGCTTGAATGGATTATGTCCGGCGGGGGAGGAAAACAGTCCCAAAGTGATTTGTTGGAAGGCCAGTCTGAAGAAGTTGCCAAAAAGTTGGCCGCTATTTTACTGGAAAGAATCTAATGTCCTCAATACCTGTCAACGGTCTTTTTATTTTGTATCGAATATCCAGGGAGTTGATTTAATGGAATCTGAAGATAAATACAGAGCCAAAAACCAGATCCGGGTGGTAAGCGCCACATCCCTTTTCGACGGGCACGATGCGGCAATAAACATTATAAGGCGCATCCTGCAGGACACCGGCGCCGAGGTCATCCATCTGGGACACAACCGGTCGGTGGACGAAATAGTAAACGCGGCCATAGAAGAAGACGTCCAGGGAGTGGCGGTATCAAGCTACCAGGGCGGCCACATGGAATTTTTCAAGTACATGGCAGACCGGCTCAAAGAAGAGCAGGCCGGTCACATCAAGATATTCGGCGGCGGCGGCGGGGTGATCGTGCCCCAGGAAATACGGGAGCTCGAGGACTACGGAATAACCAAGATATACTCTCCCACAGACGGTTCAAGGATGGGCCTGCAGGGCATGATAAACCACATGATGGAAAACATGGATTTTTCCACTGCCTCGGTAGGCGGAGTTGACCCTGACCAGGTGGAGGCAAGAAATCGGCTGGCAATAGCGCGGCTGATTTCTGAAGCAGAGCTTGCAGCGGCGGAAAACGGTAAAAACCTTGAAAAACTCCGCAGCGCAGTAAAATCCAGGATACCAGGAAAAAGGATTCCGGTAATCGGGCTTACCGGCACCGGAGGGGCGGGCAAGTCCTCTCTCACAGACGAGATGGTATTAAGGCTGCTGCATGACCACCCGGATATGCGTATAGGCATACTGTGCTGCGATCCCTCCCGCAGGAAAACAGGCGGCGCCCTTCTAGGCGACAGGATACGGATGAACGCCATAGACAGTTCCAACGTCTACATGCGCAGCATGGCCGTGCGCCGCACAAGCCGGGAACTTCCGGCGGTACTTCCTGACGCCGCAGACATCCTAAAATCTGCGGGCATGGATCTTATCCTTATCGAGTCCGCAGGCATCGGCCAGGGAGCCTCCAGCATATTTGACCTGACAGACCTTTCGGTCTACGTGATGACAAGTGACTACGGCGCCTCCACCCAGCTTGAAAAAATAGACATGCTCGACTACGCGAACCTGATCGCGGTCAACAAGTATGACAAGGAGGGAAGCGAAGACGCGGTGCGCGACATCCGCAAGCAGGTGCAGAGAAACCGCAGGGCATTTGACAGAAAGCCGGATGAAATGCCCGTGTTCGGCACCATCGCCTCGCGGTTCAACGACGACGGGGTTACCGCCATGTACCATTTCCTTTCAGATCTTGTGGCGGAAAAAACCGGGGTAAAAATGACCTCCTCGCTTCCTGCAACAAAGGGCAGGACTTCTTCTTCAAAGACTATCATAGTCCCCCCGGAGCGAAACAGGTATCTTTCTGAAATCTCCGATACCCTGCGCGATTACCATCGCCGCACCGCAAACCAGGCAGATGCCATCCGTAATGCCTGGCACGTAAAACAGACAGCAGAGCGCCTGTCCGGCGACAGCCTATCAGGGGATACGGATTCTTTGATGGAAAGGCTCAAACGGGAAATAGAGGCTGCGGAATCAGAAATCGCACCGGAGAGCAAAAAAATTCTTTCAGAATGGGAACAGATAAAATCCGACTACAGCGGAGACGAGCTGGTTTATCAAGTGCGCGGAAAAGAAATCCGGCAACCCCTGTACGCAGAAAGCCTTTCAGGAAGCAGGATCCCCAGGATCGCCCTGCCAGAGTTCACAGATCCCGGCGAGATATACACCTGGATGCGCAAGGAAAATATTCCGGGAAGATTCCCTTATACCGGCGGTGTGTTCCCGCTGAAACGAAAGGAGGAGGAGCCCACCCGAATGTTTGCCGGAGAAGGAGATCCCGAGCGAACCAACAGGCGGTTCAAGCTTTTGTCAGAGGCCTATCCGGCAAAAAGGCTGTCCACTGCATTCGATTCGGTGACCCTTTACGGATTCGACCCTGACACCAGGCCGGACATCTACGGCAAGGTAGGCACATCCGGGGTCAGCGTATGCAACCTTGACGATGCCAAGGCCCTTTATTCCGGATTTGACCTGGCAGCGGAAAACACCTCGGTGTCCATGACCATAAACGGCCCGGCCCCGATGATGCTTGCCATGTTTTTCAACACAGCAATTGACCAGAGAATAGAAAAATTCACCAGGGATCAGGGCAGGGCCCCTGAAGAAGAAGAGACAAAAAAAATAGAGGCAGACGTGCTGTCAAACATCAGGGGTACGGTCCAGGCAGATATCTTAAAAGAAGATCAGGGCCAGAACACCTGTATATTCTCCATTGATTTCGCCCTCAAGGTGATGGGAGACATCCAGCAGTTCTTCATAGACAACAATGTTCGAAACTTCTACTCGGTTTCTATTTCCGGCTACCATATTGCAGAAGCAGGAGCCAACCCGATCTCCCAGCTTGCCTTTACCCTGGCAAACGGGTTTACTTACGTGGAATATTATCTTTCGCGCGGCATGCCGATTGACAGCTTTGCCCCGAATCTCTCCTATTTCTTCTCCTCGGGCATGGATCCCGAGTACAGCGTGATAGGAAGGGTTGCAAGGCGTATCTGGTCTGTTGCCATGTATCACAAGTACGGGGGGGCGGCCCGCTCCCAGATGCTCAAATACCACATACAGACCTCCGGAAGGTCGCTTCATAGCCAGGAAATCCAGTTCAATGACATCCGCACCACCCTGCAGGCGCTGTATGCAATATACGACAACTGCAACAGCCTGCACACCAACGCCTATGACGAGGCTGTAACCACGCCGTCAAAGGAATCGGTGCGGCGCTCGCTTGCAATCCAGATGATAATAAACCGGGAGCTGGGCACCAACAAGAACGAAAACTTCAACCAGGGAAGTTTCCTTATAGAAACTCTGACCGACCTTGTGGAAGAGGCGGTGCTGGCAGAATTTGACAGGATCACCTCGCGCGGAGGGGTTCAGGGCGCAATGGAGCGCGGATATCAGAGAAGCAGGATACAGGAAGAATCCATGTATTACGAGCACTTAAAGCATTCCGGCGAACTTCCCATAATCGGGGTCAACACCTTTATAGGTCAGGATGCCGGCGCTGACGAGGCCTTATGCGACCTGGAGCTGTCCCGAGCCACCGAAGAGGAAAAGCAGTCCCAGTTAAAGCGCAGAAACGATTTCGTGGAAAGAAATAAGGATCGGGCGCCAGAAGCCATAAAAAGGCTCAAGGACACGGTGCTTGCCGGTGAAAACATTTTTGCCGAAATGATGTACACGGTGCGTTGCTGCACCATGGGCCAGATTACCCAGGCCCTCTACGAGGTCGGCGGCAAATACAGGCGTAATATGTAAACACGGATTAGTTACGATGCAAAAAAACAAACACTGTCTGATTACAGGAGAAAACGATGCCGCAGCCGGTTATAGTAAGTGCAGTAAGAACCCCGCTGGGGGCTTTTAACGGAAGCCTGGGCTCCACAGGAGCAACCGACCTGGGAGCCCATGTTATAAAAGCAGCCCTGCAAAGGGCAGGAATTTCAGGGGAAAAGGTAAACGAGGTGATAATGGGACAGGTTCTTCCCTGTGGATACGGGCAGAACCCGGCCCGGCAGGCCGCAGTAAGGGCCGGGCTTCCCTGGGAGGTCGAGTGTCTGACAATCAACAAAGTGTGCGGCTCTGCGCTTAAGTCGGTTATGCTGGCAGCCCAGGCAGTTTCCTGCGGGGACGCGGAAGTGGTGATTGCAGGGGGCATGGAAAACATGAGCATGTCCCCCTATTACCTGGAAAATGCCAGGTTCGGCTACCGGATGGGAGCAGGCACATTGCAGGATCACATGATCCACGACGGCCTTTGGGATATAGTAAACGACTTTCACATGGGGGTGTCAAACGAGCTGTGCTCTGAAAAATACGGCGTTTCAAGAGAGGATCAGGACAGGTATGCGGAAATGAGCTACAGCCGGGCGATAGATGCCGTGGAATCCGGCAGGTTCGACGAGGAAATCGCGCCGGTGGAAATCCCCGACCGCAAGCAGGGCACCGTGAAGTTTACAAGGGATGAAAACGCAAAGCCCACCCCGTATGAAACCATGGCAAAAATGAAGCCGGCCTTTCAGAAGGACGGAAAGGGCACTGCCGGAAACGCCTCGATTATAAGCGACGGAGCGGCCGCCGTGGTAGTCATGACCGATGAAAAGGCCCGGGAACTCGGGATTACACCTATGGCGCGTATCGGCGCCCAGGCCTCTGCCGGGCTGGATATGAAATACGTGCTGGTGGCTCCAATCCTTGCAGTCCCCAAGTGCCTGCGAAAAGAAGGACTTACCACCGGCGACGTTGACCTTTTCGAAATAAACGAAGCCTTTTCAGGCTCCACAGTGGCAATTCTTAGGGAGCTTTCCCTGGATCGGGAAATTGTAAATGTTAACGGCGGATCTGTGGCATTAGGGCATCCTATTGGCGCCAGTGGCTGCCGGGTGCTTGTAACAATGATTTATGAAATGATGCGCCGCGAATTAAAAACTGGCTTAGCATCTCTGTGCCTCGGCGGCGGAGAGGCAGTGGCAATGACTGTTCATAGATAGTGCCTATATCGAGAAATTGGGCAAATAAGCCATTTCCGGATGGGATAGATAGGAGACGCAAGAGCTATGGAAATTAAAACAATTATGGTGGTCGGCGCCGGCCAGATGGGCAGCGGAATCGCCCAAATGGCGGCCAAGAGCGGATATAGTGTTTATTTAAACGATATTTCCCGGGAGCTTGTGGATAAAGGGTTAGCTGGTATTTCAGCCAGTCTGGACCGAATGGTAAAGAAAGAAAAAATATCAAAAGACGAAAAAGCCGGCGTGTTGGACCGGATCCAATCGGCTGTGACACTTGACTCTGCTGCCCAGTGCGATCTGATTGTGGAGGCCGCCGTAGAAAAAATGGAAGTCAAAGCTGAGATTTTCAAAAAGCTTGACCAAACGACGCCTGCCAAGGCCATCCTGGCATCCAACACCTCCTCGCTTCCGATCACCGCTATTGCCGCGCATACCGGACGACCGGAAAAGGTGATAGGTATGCATTTTATGAATCCGGTGCCGGTGATGAATTTGGTGGAGATTATCAACGGACTGGCCACAACACCGGAAGTGACCGAAGCGGTCTGCAAAACCGCTGAGGCCATGGGGAAAACACCAGTGGAATGCCGAGATGTGCCGGGCTTTGTATCCAACCGGGTGCTCATGGTTATGCTAAATGAAGCCCTGTGGGAACTCTATGAGGGCGTGGCCACGGCTGAAGGCATTGATCAGATAATGAAACTGGGCATGAATCACCCCATGGGGCCGCTGGCATTGGCTGATTTGATCGGTCTGGACACGGTGCTTGCCATTTTGCAGATCCTCCAGGAGGGCTACGGTGATCCCAAGTACCGACCGTGCCCGCTCTTGAAATCCTATGTCAACGCAGGCTGGCTGGGTAAAAAAAGTGGTAAGGGTATATATAATTATTACAGGAGCTAAGATGGATGTAAAATTTTTAAGGAGAAATATTTTTCAACGGATTTGTGGCATACCGGCTACTCCCAAGCCAGAAAATACGGTAAGCTGGTCTTATTCCAACGGTCAGCTCACCATAGACCTTGGTAAAGTGCCCGAGCTTAGAAGTCCGGGGAGTGCTGTCAGACTGGAGGGGGCCGGACTGCCGGAGAGGATACTGGTCGTTCATGCTGAAGACGGCTCTTTTTGCGCTTTTCGAAATCGTTGCGCACACTTGGGGCACAGACGTCTGGATCCTGTTCCGGGAACTCACACAGTCCAGTGCTGTAGCGTGAATAAATCCACTTATGATCTGTCCGGTAACAGGATCTACGGTCCGGCAAAACATTCGATAACCGCCTACCCTGTCCGTAAGGAAAGCGATAAATTAATCATTACAATTCATATCTAATAATCCATGATAAAGTCAAATTATCCGCAAGGATGGGGCGGAAAGTCACGGGTTCTGTAGTGATACCCGGGCTGCCGTTATGTAGTATGGGGGACTGGCTATCTTTTTTACATGTAAGAATGAGGCGTCTTAATTCAGCTATAGGAACTTTTGAAGTTAAAACCGTAACAACTGCCTGTTTTGTGGCAAGAATGCTGTATGGCTCCAAAAACCTTTGAGGACTTAAAATCCGAGGAGCGAGAGACCCGGAAAAAATTGATCGCGGAGACCACCCGGAATCTTTTCGCCCGAAATGCGTTCCGGGAAGTCACGATACGGAAAATCGCCCAGACGACCGGGGTCAGCGTGGGCACCATCTATAACCACTACTCGAACATAGACGAGCTGTTTCTTGAAGTTTTCCTGGAAAACGGCCGGCAGATTATCCGGCTGGTGGGAAAGGCGCTGGGGGGCGACAGCTCAGGGGCTCTCAGCCGGGTAGGCAGAGTGTATGTCAACTATTTAAATGAGAATATGACCTTTTTCCAAATGATGAGCCGGTTTGTCCTGGAAGGCGAGCTTAACACGGCGGACTTGCCAAAGCTGAATCAAACCATGCGTGAGTTGCTGGATCTTTTTGAAGAGGCAATCCGAATAGCAGGCAGCCGGACAAATACCCGGTTGTCCGCACATGCGTTTTTTTCGGCCTTAAACGGAGTAATGATCAGCTATGCAAAATATCCCGGCAGAGCCGCGGAAGAATCCAGGGAGCATACGCTTCGCCTGGCGGATATAATCGCCGAAAATTTTGAATTACAAAAATACCCGATTCCTGTGAAGGGCGATTAAGGCTGCAGTTTTAATGGCTACCGGTTGATGGCAACATGAAAGTGCACCAGTTTTTAAAGGGCTCTTGAGCTGCGAGATTTTTTCACGATGCTCCGCCGAACAGCAATCATGAAATTATCAATGTCGGAGGAATAACCATGAATTCTTATGAAAAATTCCAAGAACGCCTTGATACACTCCCCGTTTCAACACCCAGTACTGAGAGCAAGGTAGAAATAGAAATTTTCAAAAGGCTGATGAGTGAGGACGAAGCCGAGATCGCGTCGCATCTGACGGGACAGCCGGAAAATATCCAGAGTCTCTCCAAGCGGCTAGGCATGGACGCCGAAAAATTGACTCCCGTTCTGGATAGTCTTGCAATAAGGGGGGTTATTTTCAAGGTGGTTGTTGGTCCTGAACCGCTTTACTGCCTGGTTTCGGTTGTTCCGGGAATATGGGAATTCCAGGTTTATCGCCGTGATCCGGAGCTGGTAAAACTTTTCGAGAAATATTTTTATGAGAAACTGGGGACGGCAATCCACAGCAACGAGTTCCCCTGGATGCGGGTTATACCGATAAAAGAGTCTATTGATGCAAATACGCATATCCTTACCTATGAAGAAGTGGAAAAACTGATCGATGCAAGTCCCACTATATGCCTTACGGACTGTGTATGCAGAACCCACCATCATGAAATCGGACATGGCTGTTCATACCCGCTTGAGGACATGTGTATGTTCCTGACGCCCTGGGCGGAATTTTATATTGAAACCGGCCGTGGTCGAAAGGCTACTCGCGAGGAGGCAAAAACCACTCTCAAGAAAGCCGAAGAATCGGGACTGATTCATACGACAATTAATGCACAGAACAATGTAATCGCGGTTTGCAATTGTTGCAGTTGCTGTTGCCTAATACTGAGAGGAATAACGGAATTGCGGATTCCCACGTCAATCGCTACATCGAATTTCATCGTGGAGTTTGCCGAAGATATGTGCAGCGGCTGTGGAATATGTGTGGATCGTTGCCAGATGGGTGCCTTTGAACTTACGGATGATGATGCCACGGTAACATTTCACGTAGAGCGTTGCATTGGTTGCGGGGTCTGTGTAACGACCTGTCCCACGGGGGCTCTGGAATTAATAAGGCGCTCGGATGAGATAGAGCCGCCCGTGGATGTAGAGAGTCTTATGGGAACTATCGAAGCGGGTCGAAAAAATGATTGACGGATCAATCGATGAAAAAGAATTGGAATACCGTCACACTTTGGAATAACGCTTTTCAAGGTGCCATGTTGGCGAGTGTCGATGATAACATTGGGCTTCCCTTCCTGAAAAACTTGTTTCAAATTTCGACGCATAGCCCCTGCCAGCTCTGAAGAGGGCTTCCAATTTGACTCGGGATACGTAGATTGTAAAAAAGCCAAAAAAGAATGGCCTTGAGCCACCTTCCCAGGTTCACCACCAGGAAGCTCACCAGCACAGCGCTTTCAGCAGTGCTTGCCAGTTTGCACATCACCCGGCCGAGCCCGAAGCGGCGTTTTGCCTGGCCGAACCTGCCTTCCACCGCATTGCGTTCCACCTCATCCTGGTAGACTTGCTTTCGGATCTCTCTGCTGATTTGCGCATCCTTGGGCGGCCTTCCCAGGGGCTGCCCAGAAAGCCGGATACCATGTTTTTTGCAGTATCGCCGATTCTCCTGATTCCGGTATATCTTGTCTGCATGCACCGATTCCGGCCAGCACCCAGACAGCTGATGGTGTTTTTTGATCTGTGATTTCAGAACCCTGGGGCAGCGCCCCCAATTATAATCAGATCCATACCTTTTACTGGTAGTACTTCTGCCCCCGGATGTTGTCGTGGTCAATACAGACCTCTGAGCGGTCGTCATCTGCCAGCGGCTTGCGGTCCAGGCCGTTTTTCAGGATCGACTCCACGCTTTTATAACTTTTCCCGCCGATTGTGTTGGCCCGGTGGACGGCTGCTTCCAGCCGGTCTTCGTCGTAGCTTTTGCCCAGACGCATAATGCCCCGACAACTGCGGAAGCCCTGCTGGGGGTGTATGCGGGATTTCATTACCTTTTCCACCAGTTCGGCGGTGTTGGGCCCGATTTCACCCGCCCGGTGCTCCTGTCGCATTACCGGATCGATTCTGTGGCACCATTGCCGGTAGAGATGGCAGAATCGGCTGTATTGGTAGCCCTGAGGGTTTTGTGCTTTATTCTCATGCCACAACAGCATGAGGGTCACGCCCTTGTGCCTGAGCTCCTTGTGGATATAGGGAAAATCCAATGGCGGCCGCTGGTCCCTGACTTCAGCAGACACCTGGCAAAACAGGAGCTGCTCCAATCGGCCATCGTCCATATCCTCGGCAAGAGGCCAGGAAATTTCCGCAGCCTTGGCCCGGATGACATAATCGCCAACCGTGCTTCGGGCCACGCTGATGCTATTGGCAATTTGACGATTGCTGAGTCCGCATTCAAATTTAAGGCGTAATACTTCTCTGATCTTGCGTATGGTTATCCGCTCCGCTGGCATTTGCACCTCCCGAGTATGGTTAAAGGAAGGCACAACTTACCTTTAAAAGTGTTGATAAACCAGCGAAGCTTTACTCTGAAAATAGCTTGTACAAGGTGGCCGGAATCATCCGGAATATGCATAAAGGGGAATTGTTTAGTTCGGGATTGATAAACAGTGTTTTTTCTCGTATACAGGAAGAAGGAAAGACTTTCAGGCAACCTGCAACTCAGCAATAAGGAGGAGGGATTTCATGAAATTTCGAATTTTATTTGTGCTGGCGGGGCTTTTTGGGATGCTGCTGAGCGTTCAGTCGCTGCAGTGGACCGGTAATGCAGGTGCTGCGGAGACTCAGGTGAAGGCGGCCGCTGAGGAAAACGCGGAAAGCGGCTCCGAAAGCTTGAGTCAGGCTGAAAAACTGGATAAAAAGGTCGAGCAGCTTCGCAGCCGGACCGATGCACTCATGGAAAAAGGGAACCTGCAGGATTTGAAAGCGGTTATCGAACTCTATGAGGAGGTGCTTGCGTCTCATCCCGATAACTTTGAGGCGAACTGGAAGTGCGCCAAGGCATGCCGCTTATATGGCGACCTGGCCAAGCGGATGGAAAAAGAGGGGTGGAAGGATATTTGCGCCGAGTACGGCAAAAAGGGCATGAAGTATGCGAAAAAAGCCATTGAACTGGAACCGGCCAAGCCCAACGGATATTACTACTACGGGCTGTGCGTGGGCACGTATTCAGACGGTGTCGGGTTGATTACCGCCCTTCGGGAAGGCCTAAAGGACAAGACCCAGAACAACCTGGAAAAAGCCTATGAGATAGACAAGCATTTTGAGCAGGGCGGTCCGATCGTGGCCATTGGCCGGTTCTGGCAGGTCGTGCCCTGGCCGTACAACGACGAGGACAAGGCCATGGAATATTACCGGGAATATCAGGAAACCGAGTACTATGAGACTGCCGAAGGGGTCAACGCCCGTGTATACATGGCTGAGATCCTCATGGACCGCTGGGGCAGCGAGCCCAAGGAAGAGGCGCGGCAGCTTTTAAATGAAGCCATTGAACTCACCGAGAATCCGTACTGGGAGGAGCGGGCAAAGGAACTGCTGGCAGATCTTTGATGAATCCGGCCGCCAGAACGGGCCGATGATCGCCGCGCACACAATCCGATTGGTGTGATGCCGGTCGGCACGGACACCGGATTTTGCGGGCTGGCGATCAAACGGGCTTGTTTGCCGGATTGTTCTGCTTTTGTTCAGTTTTTCCGGATCCGGTCTTCTTTTTCTTGTAGCAGATCCGGTCTGATCGCACAAAAGCGCAGAGGTTCGGGTTGTTATATTCCTTGCAGTTTAACGGATTATGCAATGGGCATTCCGGATGAGCCTGCGCCATAACGCTTTCCAGGACCTCTTGTATTGAGTGTTTTTCTTGTTATATAACATAAATGAATGCAGTTCACAAGATTTGATTTCCGTCCCGACCGGGATGTCAACGGGATTTGTGCGCAATTTTCCGGGAGAATCCCTTTGACAATCCAAATGCAGGATGCAATATTATAATATTTATGTGGGGCAGCATGGATGCTGCTTTCTGCGTATGCATAATCACAGGCACCAAGGGCACAGGGTCTTTGCAACCGGACATCATTGTGGGTTGACTGTTGGGGACGCGCGCCTTGGGGCGGAAAACGGGATTTTTTCAAACACCTCCGTATGACAGAACAAAACCCCAAACAGGCGCTTTTGCAATCCAGCCGATCGCTGTGCGAACTGCTGGAGCGGGCGGAACGCGAGATTCCCGGTGCATCCGGAGATCTTTTTTCAGAATGGCACCGCTCCTGCCGGCGAAGCGAACAGCGCCTCGATGATGACCTGCTTCGCATGGGCGTTGTAGGCACGATTAAGTCCGGCAAGAGCACTTTTATCAATGCATTGCTGGGCGGAGATTACCTGAAGCGGGGCGCCGGGGTGATCACTTCGATCGTGACCAAGGTCCGCCGGTCTGATTCGCTTCGGGCAGTGCTTACTTTCAAGTCGTGGGAAGAAATCAACCTGGAGATCCGGCAGGCCCTGAGCCTGTTTTCCTCCGGCAAATGGCGAAGTTCGGCCGAACCCTTTGATCTTCGGCGCGATGCAGATCGGCAGGAGCTGTCCCGGGCGCTGGAAAGCCTGGAGTCCAAGTACCTGATGGGCCGGGATTCGCGCAGTGTCAGCGCGGTCCTGCTCAGTGCCTGCCTGAAAGGCTACCCTCATGTCAAGGATCTGGTCTCGGAGCAAACGGAAATCGTAACCTACTCGGGCCGGCGATTTTACGAGCACCAGGACTTTGCCGGCAGCGAAGACCTGTCGGTTTTTTTAAAGGATCTGCACCTGGAAATCGATTCCAACGATTCGGCCGGAAATATCGAAATTGCCGATTGCCAGGGCAGCGATTCGCCCAATCCGCTGCACCTTGCCATGATCCAGGATTACCTGCGCACATCGGATCTGATCATATACGTGATCAGCAGCCGTACTGGCATCCGCCAGGCGGATATTAACTTCATGTCCATGATCAAGCAGATCGGTGGCATGGGCAATGTATTGTTCGTTGTGAACTGCGATTTCAATGAACATGCGGACCGTGCGGATCTGGAGCGGGTGGTGGAAAAAATCCGGGAAGATCTTTCCCTGATGACCGATTCCCCGTCGGTATACACGTTTTCCTGTCTTTACGCACTCTTTTATTCCCGGCGCCAATGGCTAACAGAAAAGGACGCGGCCCGCCTTTCCCAGTGGGAGAGTGAAACCTCCCTGGCCGCGTTCTCAGAAGCGGAAAAGAATCGTTTTGAATCCGATTTCCGGCATATGATTACAGAGCAGCGCTACAGTATTCTGCTTCGAAATCAGCTCCAGCGTCTGCGGACCACGGCTGCGGATTTCCACAACTGGCTGACGCTGAACCGGGAGATATTTTCCGCTGATGCCGACGGCGCCGGCACGCTGATGAAGCGCATCAAACAGCAGCAGAAAAAGACCGAGAAGATCCGTTCCATGGTCAACAGCACGCTTTCCGGTGCGTCCCAGCAGCTGAAAAAGGAGATCAAGGGGTCTGTGGACAGGTTTTTCGATATTCGCCACGGGGAAATCGTCCCGGGAATACTGGATTTTATCGCCGGATACAACATCGCCTATGATCAATACCGGGATCAACTTGCGGAAAACGGGTTTGCCGATACGCTGTTTGCGGTTTTCCAGAATTTCAAGGAACAACTGGACCGCTACATGGCCGAAACCGTCAATCCCCGCCTTTTCCGGTTTGCCCGGGAAAACGAATCCTATATCCAGGAGTATTTCGAATCCGTCACTCGTCCCTATGAAACCATGGTGCGCGAAACCCTCGGGCAATTCCAGGACCAGGTCGGAAAAGGGGGCAACCGGGCAAACGAGGTCGAAGATAATTCCCGGGATGCCGGAGGCGCTCCGATTTCCCTGGATTCGGTGAAAAAAATACATGCCATTGAACTACCGGATGCCGCCACCACCCTTGCCTACAGCAGCAGCCTTAAGACCGAGGCGTTTATGAAGCTCGGATATTACCGGTTTGTCCAGACAATGAAACGCCTGGCAAAACGGGGGCAGGGCAGCGGTCATGCAGATATCTCTGCGCTGAAAAGCGGGGTGGCAAAAATGAAGCGGGAAACCGAGGCCACCATTGTGCTTCAATTTAAAAATTATCGGGAAAACCTGAAATTCCAGTATTTGTTCCGATTGATCGATTCCACCGCCCAGGAGATGAACCAGTGGCTGGTCAATCGTTTTCAGACTTACAGCACGGATCTCAACCGGATCCGGGAGATGACCAACAGGGACCAGGCAGACAAGGAACAGGCACTGACAAGCATTGACGAGATCCTGGCCGGACTTGGAAATTTGGATGCGCAGCTGGGAAGTCTGCAGCAAGATCTTCCCCCGGGCGGGAAATAGATTCGGGTGCCGCCGGTGCCGGCGCCGGCAGACGGCGAGGAGGTGAAAATGGGGAAAAGCATGGCACGTGTGGTGGCAGTGGCCAATGAAAAGGGCGGCGTGGGCAAGACCGCAATGGCGATCAACCTGGCAGCGGCGCTGGCAAAGACGGGAAAGCGGGTTCTGCTAGTGGACATGGATCCGCAGCATAATGCCGGCAGCGGCCTGGGCGTTGAAGTCGATGAAGGAACGGTCAATGCTTATGATTTAATGACGGATCCGGAAAATTATACATTCGCGGATGCGGTTTGCCATACCCGATGGGAAGGCCTGGATCTGGTTGCCTCGCATATCGATCTGTCCGGGGCCGAGGTGGAACTTGTCGATCAGGCGGGCCGGGAAAACCGCCTTAAGACGGCAATGCACGGCGCCGCGGAAAATTATGATGTCATCATGATGGATACCCCGCCGAGCCTTTCCCTGCTGACCATCAACGTGTTTGCCACCTGCCGGGAGGTGCTGGTGCCCTGCCAGACCCAGCCGTATGCGTTTCGGGCCCTGGAAGACCTGTTTGACACGGTGGCATCCGTCCGGAAGGAAATTAATCCGGATATCCGGGTTTCAGGCCTGGTGCCCACTTTTTACGACCGCCGGACCCGGGTGAGCCAGATGATCCTGGATCGTCTGCAAAACGATGCCCGCTATCGGGAGTTGGTATATGATACCGCCATCCGGACCAATACCACCATTGCCGCAAGCAGCGAAGCGGGCAAGCCGGTGGTGTTCTATCGCACTACCAGCAACGGGGCCCGGGATTTTATCGCCCTGGCAGAGGAGTTCGTTCGTCGGAAGCCGCAGCGGTAGGTATTCATACATTCAGAGAATCGATTATTATTCCCGTTGCGCCAGCGCCTTCTGATAGACCGCTTCGCACGTGTCAAATGAAAACCCCCGCCGCCTGAGGTGTTCGTAGATCTTCTTTTTCAGATCAAAGGGTTCAAGGTTTTTCCATTGCGCCAGTTTCGGGGCCACGGCCCGCCATGCAGGCCCGGCTTCTTCGAAATCGGCCAGCATCCGGTCAATGATCGATTCCTTGACGCCTTTCTGGAAAAGCTCGTGGCGAAGGGCGAATTCCCCCCGAGGGCGGTGCCGGCACCGGCTTTCAATCCAGGCGCGGGCAAATTGTGCATCATCAATATATTTGAAATCCTCGAGCTTTTTCAGCGTATCCGCGACAATTGCCCCGGAAAATCCCTTTTTCTCCAAAAAATCGCGAATTTCCGCCCGGCTGCGGGGCCGGAACTTCAGGTAGTGCATGGCCCGGGACAGGGCATGCTCTTGCTGATCCTCGGTTTTCAAGCGTTCGATCTCATCTGCTTCCAGGTAGCCGCCCACCGGCAATGACACGGCCAGCCGTTCTGAAACGGAAAACGCATAATCCTCGTCAATAAATACGTTGTACCGTTTTTTGTTTCGCTTTTGGGGGGTAATGGCGGTGATCCGGCCGTTCATGACTGTTTTTGGGAAAAGGGATCCGCGGTTTCAGCCGCTTCGGGGTTTTCGGTTTCAGGTTCCGGCTGGACCGCTTCGTCCCGGATGGGACTGGAAAGCCCGTCAAACACGGACTGGTCGGGTTTGATCCCGGCCAGTTCGTTTAATGCCTTTCGGACTTCCCGGGCGCCCTCAGCATAGATCCGGTGGACCTGCATATATTCGTTTTTAACCGTTTTGAGTGGAAAACCGCCCCGGGTTTTTTCAAGGTATCGGAAAACCACCGGCTTGATGACCTCCCAGGTATCCCTGCGGGTCTGGGTCTCAAGAGGGATGAGCCGGTCAATGTTTTTGAGGCTCCTGTGGTGGAACACCCGTACAAAGAAACCCATGGGCCCCACGCGCCACAGGAATAAAAACAGCAGCAGCGCTCCGATTCCCGCTGAAATTGCCATCGGGTCGGTAAACCCGCCGAAAATCCCGGCCGACATTCCGGCCAAAACCGCGCCGCCGCCGCAAATCGCGCCTAGCAGGCCGCCGATCAATCCCAGCTTGATGCGAAAATCCCGGAGCCGGGTCCGGTAAGCGACCATTGCCTCAAGAAGCTGATCCAGGCGCTCGGAGTGGGTTTCAATAAAGGAGGCAAGATTGTCCAGCCGCCGGCGCGGCGCATCCAGGATACCCTCCTTGAGCTTTTTGCGCTGGTTTTGCAGATAATAGAGAAACCCGCGGGTATCTGGCTGGAATGAGTCAGCGTTTCCGGCTGCACGGGAGGAATAGGTGAGGTGAATCGGGGGAATATCTTTTCTGCCGGTAATCTGGGAAAGATTCCAGCACAGCGTTCCGTACACCTGGAGCAGGTCGCTTAATGATGCGCATTCATCAATGCGGTTGAGCACGAAAAGAACCCGGTCCTCAAAAGTGCGGGCCGATATGGTCTCCCGGAGGCTGGTATGGGCTTCCCTGACCGTGCCGGCCTTGTGCGGATCAAAGAGTACCAGCACCAGGTCGGCCAGTTGGGCCATATCCCCGATCACGTCCTGGTAGTCATATCCCCGGTCCCGCTCAGTTATCGAATCGAGCATGCCCGGGGTATCGATTAAGGCCAGGTTGCGCAGAAACGGGGAGTTGACTTTTTTGAGCCGGAAGTGCGAGGCGAATCTGTGCCCGTGTTTTTTTAAAATTTCAAACGGGTAATCCGGATCGTTTAACAGGAACTTGCCGTCCCTTTCTTCCGTGATCCGGACGGGCTCGGCCGCCCCGGCCTCGTCGTCATAGGTGAGGATTGTAAATGAATCGTCGGTCGGGGCCTGTCCCACGGCCTGGATGTCAGCCCCCAGAAATTCGTTGATCAGGGTGGATTTGCCCGAGGAATAGTTTCCCACGACCAGTACCAGGGGGCGCCACTTGATGGTACTTTCCAGGGCCACGTCGGCATATCCGTACTTCAGCGCCGCCGGGGAAAGGTATTCCCGGACCATTTCCACCATTTCCAGGCGCAGCGAGTTGATGTAATTTTCCCGGTACATTTCTCGTCCTGTCATCGTGGGTAACAGATATAGCGCGCCGTTTTTCCGGGCGCCCGGACCTTGATCCCGCGAACAGCTCAATTATACCTATCAGCAAAACGCGGTCGGGTCAAGTTTATGCAGCCGCCCGGGCAGGTTTAAAGTGCTTGAAAACTGAAGGCTTTGCGGGTAATGTGGGAAAAAATTTTTCTTCTTCAAGGCTTTTGCGTGATGTCTTACGAAATATCCCGAAAATACATGGTTTTTCTTATCCGGCTGCTGGTGATTGTTGTCACTGCCTATGTGATCATTTTCACGCCGGCCGGGGAAGTAGACAAGTTCCGTGGATATGCGTTTATCGCGTTTTACCTGTTTACCAACCTGATCATGGCCTACATGCCGGACCGGTATTTCGAAGAAGGGCAGATTTTTTATTTTTTCGTGTTTTTTGACACCCTGCTCATTGTCGGGGGGATTTACGCGGCCGGCCTGGTCGGCACGGACCTCTACCTGGCCTACTTTCTGATTCTTTGCCTGGCAAGCCTCAGCGCGCAATTCCGGTACCTGATGATCAGTGTCATGGTGTTTATCGGGCTGTACGGCTGGTTTTTATATAAAAACGGCTATTTTTCCGGTGACATGGCGGTTTCCTATCTGCTGCGCCTGCCGTTTATTCTTGTCATTGCCATGTTTTACGGGTTTATTGTCACAACCCTGCTTCAAGACCGGGAGCGCCGCTATCATGAAACCCAGGAACGCTACTGGCAGTTGTTTCAATCCTCGGATGTCTTTGTCTACACCGTGGGCCTGTTTGGCGAATACCTGTTTGCAAACCCCAAGCTTTATGAGGCCTACGGGTTTGCCGATGAAGTTTCCATGCTTGGCATGTCGTTTTCCCGGTTCCATGACGCCGAGGAAACCGGGAAATTTCAATCCCGGCTGGATGCCGTGTTTGAGCAGGGCCGGCCGGTACAGTATGAATCCTATGATTCTTATGTTCAGCAGTGGCTTTCTCATACATTGAGCCCGATTTTTGATCAGTCCCAGCGCAATGTTTTTGCTGTTGCAGTGGTTTCAAAGGACATCACGGAGCGGGTGCAAAAGGAGGAGGAACTGAAAAAGGCTTATGAAAAGCTGCGCGAAACAAGGGACCAGTTGATTCAGAAAGACAAGATGGCCGCCCTGGGCCGGTTGGCCTCGGGCGTGGCCCACGAGATTCGGAATCCGCTGGAAATCATCTCCATGGGAGTGGATTATCTGGAAAACGCGCTGCCTGCAGACAATCCGGATGCCGCCCGCTCCATAGAAAAGATCAACAGTGCCATTGACCGGGCCAATGTTATTATCAACGACGTGCTCAAATTCTCCCGCAAATCCGGTTCCGTGATCGAGCCGGTGGATATCGGAGCGCTGGTGGCGGAAACCCTTTCCATGGCCGATCACCACATTCAGAAACTCGGCGTCCAGGTGGATCGGCAAAGCCCGGAGTCCCCCGTACGGGTGGCGGGAAACCGCAATCTGCTCAGCCAGGTGCTGCTCAACCTGATTAACAACGCCGCGGATGCCATGGCCGATGCAAACTCCCGGCAGCTGCAGGTCCGGGTATATACGCGCAAGGTCACCGATGTGGGATATAAAACCGGATACCGTCGGGCCGATTATTTCAGGATGGGAGAGGAGATGGTGGTTGTGGAAATCGCCGATAGCGGTCACGGCATTGACGAAAACGACCTGCCCAAGATTTTCGAACCCTTTTTCACCACCAAGGAAACCGGCCAGGGCACCGGTCTCGGGCTGAGCCTGGCGCATATGATCATGGATCGTATGCTGGGCACCATTGATGTAAGCAGCAGTCCCGGGGCAGGTACGACGTTTTACGTGAAGCTGCAACCGGAGACGAAAATTCAGATAATCCAAGAGGCAGAATATGACGAATTCCAGGAAAAAAGTGCTGATCATTGACGACGAGGAGGATTTCTGCTTTTTTGTCCGGGAAAACCTGACGAGCTCCGGCAGATTCGACGTCGTGATCGCCACCAACGGCTTGCGGGGCATTGAGCTGGCCCAAACCGAGGTCCCGGATATCATCCTGCTCGACATGGTGATGCCGGACATGGGCGGCGAGGAAATTCTGGAAAAATTGCGGGAAAACCGCGGAACCGCCGAAATTCCGGTGGTGTTTCTAACCGCCCTGGCCACCCGGCAGGACACCGGCAGCGAGATCTTTAAAAAGATCGGGGACTCGTATTTTATCGCCAAGCCGGTGCGGACTCGTGAATTGATCCGTGCCATTGACGGTTTCCTGGACACAAACACGTAATGTCTGCCGTGAACATACCCGACCCTTTCAGATATTCCATGTTTATCCGGACTTGCATTGTTTTTTGTGTATTGACGCTTGGTTCCGCCGGTCTGCAGGCGGAAACGGTCACCGATCATGCCGGCAGACGTGTTGACGTGCCCGACAATCCCGGTCGGGTGGTGAGTCTGGCCCCCAGTATCACGGAGATCGTTTTTGCAGTGGACCGGGGGGATCGGCTGGTCGGAGTGACCGAATACAGCAATTACCCGCAGGACGCCCGGGAAATCCCATCCGTGGGTTCATACGTGTACCTGGACCTGGAAAAGATCTTTTCCCTCAAACCCGACCTGTGCATTGCCATCAAGGACGGCAATCCCATCGGGGTGATCCGGCGGCTGCAGGAACTCGATATCCCGGTGTTTGCCGTAAATCCCCGGGATCTGGAATCGGTAATGACCTCGCTGTCCGATATCGGCGCATTGCTCGGGGCGCAGGAAAAAGCCGATGAAGTGGTGGCAGACATGAAATCCCGGATAAACCGGGTCCGGCAAAAGGTGAATGAGGTATCCCATCGCCCCGGCGTCTTTTTTCAGATCGGGGTTTCTCCCATTGTTTCAGCCGGGACAGATACTTTTATTCATGAGTTGATTGTCCAGGCAGGCGGGCGGAACCTTGCTGCCGACAATACCGGGTATCCGCGATATACCACCGAGGAGGTCCTGGCTCTTTCCCCGGAGATTATCGTCGTGACGTCCATGGCCCGGGCGCAGATATTTGACAAGGTCCTGAAAAAGTGGCAAAAGTGGGAGGATCTGCCAGCCGTGGCCCATGATCGCATTTACCTGGTCAACTCGGACCTGGTGGACCGTCCTTCACCGCGGCTGGTCAAGGGGCTTGAAAAACTGGCCCGGTTGATACATCCGGAACTGTTTGAAACGAATTCAGAAAACAACTGAGATGACCGGGGTATTCAAAAATATCATCGCTGTTTCCGGCGCGCTTGTTGTGCTGCTGGCAATATCCATATTCCTGGGCCTGAGCATGGGCTCATCCGGGGCCGGGTTTTCCACAATGGCACAGGCTGTACGCGAGGCTTTTCACAGCGGGAGCATGATGCATGATATTATCTGGAAAATCCGGTTTCCCCGGGTGATCCTGGCTGCCCTGGTCGGGGCCACCCTGTCTCTGGGCGGGCTGGT
>JAIPEJ010000028.1 GCA_021737225.1 Desulfobacteraceae bacterium | reverse complement strand
TGAACCTGATCGTGCCGGTTACCGTGCTGCTGATTTTTGTCCTGCTGTATGTGCATTTCAACAGCATCATCGAGGCGGCCGTGGTGATGGCTTCATTGCCGTTTGCCCTGGTGGGCGGGGTCTGGCTGCTCTACCTGCTCGGCTACAACCTTTCGGTGCCCGTGGTGGTGGGCTTTATTGCCCTGGCCGGCCTGGCTGCCGAAACCGGGGTGGTCATGCTGGTCTATCTTGACGAGGCATACAAAAGATGGGCCGCCCGGGGGGAGATGCAGAATACCGTTCACCTGCACGGCGCAATAATCGAAGGTGCGGTCGAGCGCGTGCGGCCCAAGCTGATGACTGTTGCCACCACGCTGATCGGCCTGATGCCGATCATGATCGGCACGGAAACCGGGGTGCGTGTGATGAAGCGGATTGCCGCGCCCATGGTGGGCGGGCTGATTTCATCAACCATCCTCACACTCATCATCATTCCGGCGGTATACGATGTCTGGAAACGGTGGGAACTGAAACATCAAAAATAAAAACGATAAGGAGCATGAATATGTACAAGTATCTCATCGCATTGGCAATTATCCTGATTTCTGCAATGGCCCTGACAGCAGGCGCCCGGCAGGCGGGAGAATCCGAACGCAAAGGAAAACAAATCCATGAATCCACGGTAAACGCATACAGCCTGGCATATAACCTCATCGACATGGGCGGTGCCGGAGCGGAGATGGAGGGCCACGAAGGCTCGGCGCCCACCCATCACCTCATGGTCTATATCATCGACCCGGAAGGCAGCCCGGTCAATGAGGCAAAAGTGGGCTTCCTGGTCAAGGGCCCCGAAGGAAAACAGCAAAAAGTCATGGCCATGGGCATGGCCGGCGGATACGGGGCGGATATTTCGCTGCAGCATCCGGGAGAATACACGATCCGGACCAAGGCGGTCGCCGGAGATGAAACCCTCCTGGACAGCTTTGAATACAAGGCGGACTAGGCCCGGATCCGATTTTTGCGCTCTTGCGAAATTGCACTTTGTTGCCCTGACGGCGGTGCGGAAAAGCGGGTTTCCGAGCGGAAATCGAGGCTCGCAGAGGCTCCTGAAGCGAGGAAACGCCTTTTTCGCAACGCCGATCAGCCAAGGTGCTTACGGCGTTCCTTTCTGTAAAAATACCGCCCTGGCGGGATAAACAGATTTTTCCGAAGCTATCAAATTTGACAGAAAAGCATGCGCACCGTTGCGGCCCGCGCCATCCGGAATATGCTTGACCCTGAATGATTTTTTCTATAATTAACAGGAAAAATTAAGACATGAGGCTGAAATCGTCACGGAGACACAAAAACAAGAATTTTGCTTACTTTCTTCGTGTCTCTTGTGGTTTATTCATATAATTATTCCGCAGAAAGTCCCTATGACTGAAACCCCGCTCAGAGACGATATCGAACTGGAAACCAAGCCGCTTGCCATTGCCGGCAAGCGGCTGGAAATCCTCTGCGTAAAGGACCTGGAGCCCTTTATTGCCGATCTGGAGCAATCCGGGGGAGAAGGCGTTGAAGGTTTTCCCTTCTGGGTGAAAATCTGGGAGGCAAGCATAGTGCTCACCGACCGGCTGCTGCACATGGACCTGGAAAAAAACCGGAACATCCTTGAACTCGGAGCGGGAATGGGCATTACAGGACTTTTTCTCGGCGCATTCGGCTACCGGGTTACTGTCAGCGACAACAACCCGGACGCCCTTGCCTTGATCCGACGCAATGCAGCGCACAACAACCTCGACAATATACGCGTGGCCGAGCTCGACTGGCATCATCCGGAGATCAAGGAATCTTTTGACATGATCTGCGGCTCAGAACTCATTTATAAAAAATCCGACGCAAAACCGGTCATTGACATTCTTTTGCAGATGCTTGCCAAAGACGGCACCGTTTACCTGGCCCACGACATTTCCCGCATGTCCATGATGCACTTTTTAACCGAGGCCGAACCCCATTTTGACATTTCCCACAAGGGCATGTCCTTTTCCGGGGGAGGCAAAAACAAGAAGATCGTCATCCATACCCTGAAGCGCAAAACATAGGGATATCACCCTTGCATGAAATCACGGGCCTGTTTGACCACCCCATAGCCCTGGACAAAATCCTGGATGAAATCCCCACCGGCATTGTCATCCTGGACAAAAATCGCCGCATCCGGTATATGAACCGCGCTGTTTCCGCCCTGACCGGGTACACCCCGAATCAGGGCCGGGGCGTGGCCTGCCATAACATCATCAAAAGCCAGGTCTGCCTCAAGGATTGCCCGGTCAGACAGATGAACAAGGACACCGGCTCGGTCTGCGTACAAAGCGATCTGATCAACCGGGACCGCCAGCGTATCCCGATCCGCATTACAGCGGCCCCGCTGACAGACACCTCGGGTGAGCTTGCCGGATACATGGAAACCATCGAGGATATCCGCTCATATGCGCAGACCGGAGCAGATATGGGCCGCGCCTTTTCGTTTTCAAAAATGATCGGCAAAAGCCCGGGCATGGAAAAAGTCTTCCGCATGCTGCCCATGGTGGCACAGAATGAATCCTCTGTGCTGATCACAGGGGAGACCGGCACCGGCAAGGATTTAGCGGCCGAAGCCATCCACGAATCCTCCGGCCGGGCAAAGGGCCCGTTTATCAAGATCAATTGCGGGGCCCTGCCGGAAACCCTGCTGGAATCCGAGCTTTTCGGCCATCAAAAAGGTGCATTCACCGGCGCGGTGGAAAACAAGCCGGGCCGATTCCGGCTGGCCCACAACGGCACTTTGTATCTCACTGAAATCGGGGATCTGCCCATAGCCCTGCAGGTCAAACTGCTGACCTTTCTCGATGACAAGATCGTCTATCCCCTGGGCAGCACCCGGGGCCACGAGGTCAATGTCCGCATGATCGCCGGCACCCACCGGGACCTGGAGCAAATGGTGCGGGAAGGCAGATTCCGCAAGGACCTGCTGTACCGGCTCAACGTGGTGCGCGTGCATCTGCCCCCGCTGCGGGAACGCGGCGAAGATATCCGACTGCTCATGGATCACTTCCGCAACATGTTTACCGCGGAATTCGGCAAAAAAATCGAGGGATTCAGCAACGAGGCATTGATGCTGCTAAAAAACTATACCTACCCGGGAAACGTCCGGGAGCTGAGAAACATCATCGAATATGCAGTCAATGTCTGCCAGGCAGCGCGCATCGATTTGCCCGATATGCCGGCCTACCTGGTGGAAAGCCAGGAACAGGCCGAAACCCCGGAGACGCGCTATGCCCCTTCTGCACCCGCTGCCCCCGGGGCGGCCCGGGGCGAGCAGAACCCGCCGGACTCATGGGCGGAAACCGAAAAGCGGATGATCATCGATGCCCTGATCAAGGCAGGGGGGCGACGCAACAAGGCCGCAGCCATCCTGGGCTGGGGCAGAAGCACCCTGTGGCGCAAAATCAAGCAATACAACATCGAGTAAAATCCGGAATTCAACCTTTGACAAATAAATCTGCATGGACACCTTATCCCGGGATGTGGTATCTGTAATTAGATTTAATCTGTTTCCGGTTTACAGTTATCGGTTCACGGATGAATTCCAGCGCCTGGGCCAATTGCCAAAATGCATCTGCATTGTTTGCTGAAAACCGTAAACTGTGAACTGACAACCGACAACGGCTACGTATTTTTCAATCATACGCCAACCCCTGTATCCGATATGCCAAACAAAATTCTCATCCCCTTATACGGCCGGGAAGTGGCCCCGCGCTTTGATCTGGCCGCAGAAGCGGTATTTGTGACACTAGGTACAGACCCACACGACCGACAGGAAAAACTCGTGGTCCTGCCCCGGGTATCTGCGGAAAAACTCTGCCACATGATTCTTACCGAAGGCATTGATACGGTCATCTGCGGAGGCATCGAAGAAGAGTATTACCAGTATTTGACCTGGAAACGCATTACAGTATATGATAGTGTTATCGGGCCTTGGGAAAAAGCCCTGGAGCGGCTGATAGGCGGCGGACTCCGGTCCGGTGACATCATTACAGCAAACCCGGAGGCAGATGTTGAATAAGGAAAACTGGTGGCAGCGCCTCAAAAACCGGTTGCCTGAACGCGGGGAAAAAAAACGCCTGCCCCAGCGGTACCGCAAACTCCAGCGCTACATTGTTCTGCTGATGCTTCTGGTGACCCTTATTCCCCTTACCGTGATGGCCGTGACCAACGCCATGCAATACCAGAAAAACATCCAGGCAGAACGCATCACCCCCATGCGGGCCATTGCCTCCAAAGCGGCGCACTCCTTTGAAATCTTTCTGGAAGAGCGCCTGTCTGCCATCCATTTTATCGCCTCAAGCTATTCCTTTGAAATCCTGTCCGGAGAAGCCACCCTGCACCGCATTTTCCGGATTCTGCGCGAGGAATACGGCGGATACGTGGATCTCGGCCTGATCAATGCCAAGGGCAAACAGATCAGCTACACCGGTCCCTACGACCTGCTCAACAAGGATTATTCCAATCAGCAATGGTTCAACGAGGCACGGGTGCGGGGGGTGTTCATCAGCGACGTGTTCATGGGGTACCGGGATCTCCCGCACATTGCACTGGCAGTGCAGAATTTAAACGACCAGGGCGAGTCCTGGATTCTGCGGGCGACCATGGACACCAAGAAATTTGACAACCTGATCAGCACCATGGGATTAGACCCGGTCAAAGACGTGTTTCTTGTCAACAGCCAGGGTACGCTGCAGACCGATTCAAAACTCTACGGCAAGGTACTGCATCAATGCCCCCTGGAAATCCCGGAAACCGAACCGGGAACCTATGTCCGGGAAACCACTGACCCCGAGGGCCGCGAAATCGTCATGATCTATTCGCGACTGATCAAACACGATTTCACCCTGGTTATGATCCTGCCCAAGACCAGTGTCTTCAAAGCCTGGCATTCGCTGAAGCAGGAAATGTCGTATATGTTTGTCATCAGCGTGGTGTTGATCGTCCTGGTTATTTTCAGCTCCACCCGCCTGCTGGTCAAGCGGATCCGGGAGGCGGACGAAAAGCGGGAAATCGCATTCCGGGAACTTGAATACACCCAGAAACTCTCCTCCATCGGGAGACTGGCCGCGGGGGTGGCCCACGAGATCAACAACCCGCTTTCCATTATCAATGAGAAGGCCGGCCTGCTCAAGGACCTGGTGGATCATGACATGCACCATGACAAGGAAAAGCTCATGCGCTCGGTGTCCCAGGTCCTGCATTCGGTGAGCCGGTGCCGGGATATCACCCACCGCCTGCTCGGATTTGCCCGGCGCATCGGGGTGGAATACGAACTGCTGGATGCCAACGAGGTATTAACCGAGACCCTGGGCTTTCTGGAAAAAGAGGCCCACCACCGGAACCTGGACATCCGGTACCGGCTTTCCGAGGAAATTCCGAAAATCTACTCGGACCGCGGGCAGCTCCAGCAGGTATTTTTGAATATTTTAACCAACGCCTTTGCAGCCGTGGATGACGGCGGCCGGGTGACGCTTTCTTCGTGGCAGAAAGACGCCCAGACCGTGGGTGTGTCCATCCAGGACAACGGTCACGGCATGGACGAGGAAACCAAGCGCCAGATATTTGAACCCTTTTTCAGCACCAAGAAGGGATACGGCACCGGCCTGGGCCTTTCGATCACCTACGGGATCATTAAAAAGCTGGGCGGGGAAATCAAGGTTGACAGCAAGGTCGGCGAAGGTACGACCTTTTCCATCTTTTTACCCCAAAACCCCCCGGGAGAAACCGAAGATGAGTGATCCGACCGCAATTTTACTCGTTGACGACGAGGAGGAGTTTGTCTCAACCCTTGCAGAGCGCCTGGAGATCAGGGGGTTTGAATCCAAAGCCGCATATTCCGGAGACCAGGCCCTGTCCCTGATTGAAAACAATGACTATGACGTGGTTGTACTTGACGTGAAAATGCCGGGCATGGACGGACTGGAAGTCATGGATCAAATCAAGGCCCGGCGCCCGGAGATGCCCGTGATCCTGCTCACCGGGCACGGATCGACCAAGGAAGGCATGGAAGGCATGCAAAAAGGGGCCTTTGATTATCTGATGAAACCACTCGATATTGACGAGCTGATTTCCAAAGTCCAGGAAGCCCTCGGCGGCCGGCCCGAGTCCGGATAACCCTGTTTGGCAAGAGGAATCCCCATGAACCCGGAAACCGAAAAAACCTTGACCTTTTTCGGAAAAATGACCGCGAACCTGACCCATGAAGTCAAAAACGTGCTGGCCATCATCCAGGAGTCAGCCGGGCTCATGGAAGATATCACGGCAATCTGTCCGCTTGCTGAGGAAAAGTACCAGGAAAAGTTCAACCACTCCATGGCAACCATCAAGCAGCAGCTTCACCGCGGCATTGACCTGACCACCCAGTTTAACCGGTTTGCCCACACACCGGACCGCTCCAGCGCGGAACTGGATCTGGTGGACACTGTCGGACAGTTCTGTCTGCTGACCGGACGTTTTGCCCGATTAAAGCATATCAGCTTAACCGCCGGAGACCCGGACCCTGCCAATGAGAAAATCCGCCTGACCACCAACCCGGTGCAGTTTTATATGGCGCTGTTTTTCAGCCTGGAATCCTGTCTATCCGCGCTGACCAGCAACACCGAAATCCGGGTCATCCCGCAAAAAAGGGGGGGACAGTCGCCCGCGATCGAATTTGCCTGCACCGGCGAGCAGATCCCCCCGGCCGGAGAGTTTTTTCAGCAACTCCAGGCCGCTGAGGCCTGGGGCGAACTCGGGGATGTGATTGATCCACTGGCGGGTAAAGTTGAATGCGACACCAATGATTTGCGGTTTTGGCTGATTTTTTGATCCATTCCCCGGGATTGCTGATTTGTAAAATTCTTCCCGCCATCTTTTGTACCAAATTGTTTCAATTTGTTTTAATGTTTTTGTTTCAAAATGCCCCAATATATTTCCAACCCCCTCCTGAAGTTGCGGGCTTCTCCCTGTCTGCAGCTGTTTACGGATTTTCCCCAAACCGGCACGGCCTTTGCAAAAAGAATTGTCAGATTTTTTTGAAACCATCCAACAATTCGTAAAACAGGGAGGCAATGATGCAAAACAACATCCGTAAAACCATGGAAGACACTTTTGCGGCTGCGGCATTTGCAGAAGCCGGCGAGCATGACACGGCCATGGAAATGGCCGGTATCCAGAGCGCGGCCCGGACCGTTTGGGAAAAAGTGATGCGGGTTTTCGATGTCCACATGGGTGCGACCTGCTTTGCAGAGGCCGGATGTCATGATACCGCCCGTGAAATGCTCGATGCCAAAGACAGTCGGCAGGAACGGGCGAACCTGGACGATTTTCTGCAAAGCGTGGGACTCCAGCGCACCCAGGTGCGATTCGGACTGGCAAGCGTTTGACATTTTATCCGGAAATTAATATAGATAATGAATGTCAAGCTGCTCACAATTGAGACCGGTAATTTTTTCAGACATAATCTGGGCGCCAGATTTCAGGAGGAAGGATTTTGCCTTTTCTTCGCAGAGCGGCTGGCTGATGCGAAAAAAATTATTGCGCAGAAAAAAATCGATGTTGCGCTCCTGGACCTTTCCGGTTTAAAAACAGAAGGGTTGCGGATACTCAAAACCATCAAGGGAGTCAATGCGGCAACCGAGATCATTACCATAAACAATGCGGAACAGATGGCCCTTTCCATCGACGGGATGAAGCTCGGGGCGTTTGACGATTTTCTGACCCCGGTGGATATCCGGGCCTTAATTGAACGCATCCGGGCCGCAGCGGACAACAAGCAGCAAAACGCGCGCAAAAAGCCAACGTTTTTGGAAAAATGCCAGAATGCCATGGCGGCTGCAGCATTTGCCGAAGCCGGCGAAGCAGATCAGGCCAGGGCGTTTCTGAAACACGGCACGCGAGGAAAAGAACCCCAAAAAGGAGATCGTTATGGGAAGTGACAAGGAAAAGGATAAAATCAAAATCCTTCTCGTGGATGATGAGCAGGAATTCGTCAACACCCTGTCAGAACGCATCCAAATGCGGGAAATCGGCGCGAACGTGGCATTAAACGGCGAACAGGCCCTCGAATTCGTGGATAACGAAGTGCCTGATGTCATGGTACTTGATCTCCGCATGCCCGGCATCGACGGCATAGAAGTATTGCGGCGCGTCAAAAAACAGTATCCCGATGTCCAGGTAATCATTCTCACCGGGCACGGCTCGGAAAAGGATGAAGAAGAAGCCAGGCGGCTCGGGGCCTTTGATTATCTCCAGAAACCGGTGGAAGTTGACACCCTGGTGACCCGTATCCGCAAGGCCTACAAGCAGCAGGTTGAAAGTTCTTTCATGGCAGGCACTTTTGCTGAAGCCGGCGAATTTGACACCGCCAAAAAGTATATGGACAAGGACAAGGACAAAAAGAAAAAATAAATTCAAAATCCTGCCACTGGACAGGGCTTGAAATATTTTTCCACATTTTTAAGGAGGACGGATCCCATGAAAACCAGGGTGCTGCTTGTAGACGACGAAGCGCAATTCGTCGAGCAGTTGTCGGAACGCTTGAAAATCCGGGAATATGATGTGAGCGCATGCTACAGCGGCGAAGAAGCCGTGGAACAGATCAAGCAGTACCTCTATGACGTGGTGATCCTGGATGTGGCCATGCCCGGCATGGACGGCAACGAGGTCCTCAAACACATCAAGGAGCAACGCCCCCTGACCGAAGTCATCATGCTCACCGGCCATGCCACCGTGGAATCAGCCATCAGCGGTATGAAGCTGGGTGCTTTTGACTACCTCATGAAACCCTGCGACACCGAGGAACTCACACGCAAAATCGACAACGCCTACCAGCGCAAGGCAGAACAGGAAGAACGCATCCGCACGGCCAAGGCCGAGCAGTATCAGACCTCGCCCTGGTCCGCCCTGGGGGATAAGAAATAATCCCGACCCGTATCTCAGGCCAGTACACGGTCAATGATCTCATCGAACTGCGCGGCCCGGATAATTTCGAGATCCCGCGTCACCTGATCGGACAGGTGCTGAATGTCGGCATCATTTTTGGCAGGCAGCACCACGGTTTTGACGCCCGCCCGCCGTGCGGCCAGGAGTTTTTCCTTGATCCCGCCCACAGGCAGAATCCGCCCGCTTAACGTGATTTCCCCGGTAAAGGCCATTTCCCGTTTGGCCGGCCGGCCGGTCAGCAGTGAAAGCAGCGCCACGCCGATGGTCAGCCCGGCAGAAGGCCCGTCTTTGGGAATGGCGCCGGCGGGAATATGAATGTGCACGTCATGCTGTTCAAAAAAATCCTCTGAAATCTGCAGATATTCCGTATTGCTGCGGATGTAGCTCAGGGCGGCCTGGGCCGATTCCTTCATCACCTCCCCGAGCGAGCCGGTCATGATCAGGTTGCTCCTGCCTTTCATTTTGGTGGCCTCGATAAAAATCAGCTCCCCGCCGGTTTCGGTCCACGCAAGCGCGGTGGCAATGCCCACTTTTTCTTCGGCCTCGGCCATTTCCATGTAATATTTCCGGGGGCCCAGATAATGCCTGACATCTTCAGCGTCAAAACGGACCGTCCGCTGCGCCTGGTCCCCCGACAGAATCTCGCGGGCCGATTTGCGGCACATGGAATCAATGCTTCGCTGCAATTCCCGAAGCCCGGCCTCCCGGGTATATTCATAGATAATGGCACGCACCGCTTCGGGCGTAAACTCCAGGGGATAGTCCTCCAGGCCGGTGTCCTTTACAGCCCGGGGGATCAAATGCCGGAAGGCAATATTTTCCTTTTCCTCCTCGGTGTATCCCGACAAATACAGCACCTCCAGCCGGTCGCGAAGCGGCTCCGGGATATGGTCCACGATATTTGCCGTGGCGATAAACATCACCGCGGACAAGTCAAACGGCACATCCAGATAGTGATCCACAAAATTGGCATTCTGCTGCGGATCAAGCACCTCCAGCAGGGCGGATGCCGGATCCCCCTTGAAATCCTGTCCGAGCTTGTCGAGCTCATCGAGCATGAAAACCGGGTTGTTGGTCCCGGCCCTGCGGATTTCCTGAATGATCCGGCCGGGCATGGCCCCGACATAGCTCCGCCGGTGCCCCCGGATCTCGGCCTCGTCCCTGACCCCGGCCAGGGAAATGCGGATAAATTCCTTTTCCAGGCTCCGGGCGATCGACATCCCCAGCGAGGTCTTGCCCGTGCCCGGGGGGCCGGCAAAACACAGAATCGGCCCTTTGGCCCTTAGCTGCCGGGTTTTGGCCGCCAATGCGTTTCGCACGCTGGAGCGGATCTCCTCAAGTTTAAAAGGCTTGGTGATGTAATTATAAGATCCTTTTTTCATGGCTTCCACCGCATTGGGCACGGTGGCATAGCCCGTAATAACAATCACCTCGACCTGGGGATCGTTTTCCCGCGCTTTTTCAAGAACCTCAATGCCGTCGACCTGGTCCATTTTCAGGTCGGTAATGATCACATCAACCGAGGTCTCTTCCAGCAATTCCAGTGCCTGGACCCCGTTTTCCGCGGTTACGACTCCATAGCCCTCCCGGTTTAATACATGGTCCAGGTTCCTGCGCGTGCGCTCCTCATCATCAACCACCATGATGGTGTGTTTCCTTGACAGCTTGATGATCCGGACGGCAAGATATTCCAGGATGCGGTCCTTGATTTCGGCAAGCCCGTAATGCTCCTCGTTTAATACCGCCTCGGCCCGCTTGATATCAAGATTGTCGGCAGTGGCCCGGCTCCACGGCAGCGACAGAAGGTATTCGATATAATTAAACGAAATGGTGTATTCCGCAGACGCGGAACTCGTCTTGGCCATCTTGTCAAGCTCCTTCACGGCGATTTTCGAGACCTGCCCCGGCATTTTCGCGGCCCTGACCTTTTGCCGCAATTCCCCGATCTCGGTGAGTTCCTCGCCTTCCGCGGGCTTGTCGTCTTTTTTGAAAATCGCCATGAAACCCGTCTCCTGAATTGAAATCCTTTCTTACTATAAAATCAATTTACCCGATTTTGCAAGCCATCATCAGAATTCACCGCAATTGTAATTTTGGCTCGCCCCGATTTTGAGCCGCACGTCTGCCTTCATATAATATCAAAAGGTTCCGGACAACCAAGACTGTCGGAGGTATAAAAGGCACATGATTCTTGAACTCACCCTTCGTGTTCTTCGTGAACTTCGTGGTTAATTTGATTTGATGTTTATTACCACGAAGAGCACGAAGATATATGCATCGAATAAATGCCCGGAAAAAACCAGCATCTATTTTGACAGCGAAAAGCGCTTCTCGCAGGAGGGATAGATTTTCCAAGCAAGTGTTACAATATGCAACGATACCTCAAGAACCTGTAACATTTATAAGTTTTGAATATTCATCAGTATTTGACAGGACCCGAAAAAACTGTTGCATTTTGCATCATAATACGTGACCCCCCCCGCTGACTTGCCTCTTAAAAATATTATATAAAAACAGTGCTTTAATTCATCAACCGATTCCGGCACGCCTCTTGCCTATACAGGCTGTAAACATGGATTCAATTCCATGACAATCCGACGAAAAAGGAGGGGAAAATGAAACTCTTGAGCAGACTCAATCCGTTTGACCGCATTATGGCTGCTGTCACGTTTGCAGAAGTCAATGAGTCGGAAACGGCGCGGCGCATTATCAGCGAACCGCAAAGAAAAACAAAGCAGCGCCGTTCGCGCAAAGCACCTGAAAAACAGGCAACCGACAACAGACAGCGCCTGCAGATGTAGGCCGGCATTTGGCGCAAAATCGCAGGCGCCCGATTTTTCGAAAAAGAGGTGCCACATGAAAAAAATACTGCTGGCCATTGACGGCCTGAGCCCGGACAAACGGATTGTCGAATATGCAGTCGGGCTCTGCCGGCGCATCAGGGCCGAACTCGATATCCTGCATATCGTGGATCCCGAAATCTACGGCACCTATGCCAAACAGATTCAAAAACAGGCCGAGCGGGCAAAGGGGTTCTTTGAACAGACAATGGTGGCTGCCGCATTCGCCGAAGGCGGGGCACATGACGCTGCGAAAACCCTGATGGATTCGGCATCGGCAAATTTCCATCAACTGGTCTCGGATGCGGACCGGAAGTGGATTCATTACCAGGCAAAAATTCCGTCAGATCGGATCGACCGGGAAATCACCAGGTATGTCAACCAAAACAGAAATATCGTGCTGGCGATCTACGAGGGGGCGCCGCACCCCGATACCCCGGGCAACCCGGAAGAGACCGGAAAACCCGGGAAAAAAGGCAACAATGCCGGCAGCAAGAAGGATTCCGTTGCCGGCCTACTGCGGCAGAAACTTTCCGTGCCCCTGGTGGTGCGAAACGAGATCAGCCCGTGAAATTCGCGTCAAACGCGGAACCATAAAAATTATCTAGAACCAGGAGGTTTGCATGAAACGATTATTTCAACGCTTATTTCAAAAAGGGCTCTCCTTTCGCCGGAAAATGGATCAATACCAGGAGTCGATCACCTTTGCCGAAGCCGGCGAAATGACCCTTACAGCCGAGGCGCATGAAGAAAACCGACAGCCTGGGGATCAGCCCGGGGTTCTGCTTGTGATCGGAAATGATGACACGTTTTCCAGGCGCATCATCGATTATGCGATGGAAATGGCCCTGCGCATGTCATACCGGATCGTGGCCCTGAACATGGCACCTGTTCCGGAAGCAGCCTTCAAGCTGCTCTCACCGCCGAGTGACAGTATCCGGGAATTTGAACAAAGCGCCCGTCAAAACGCGGCATCATTCGCACAGGCGGCCGAAGAAGCCGGCATTTCCTTTGAACACATCGTCAAGTTCGGTGAAACCGATGCGGTCATTGATGCGGTCGCCCGGGAATACGGCGGCGTGGAGTTTGTGGTATCCGAACCGGCCGAGGATCAGGTTGGCGATCGGGCGGCCAAAGAAAACCGGCCGGAAAATCAGGTATACGTCTATACCATGGTCTGAAAACAATCGGAGAAAGCGCAGGAGAAAGCCAATGGAATTCAATTTTTTTCTGGGTGTGGGACTGGTGCTTTTTGCCGCCGTGCTCTGTTATATATTCCGCAATGACAACAAGTAAAGCCGCTGCCGCCAATACTGAAAAATACAGGAAAGGATTGATCTGCAATGACGCCTGAGATGCTGCTGACAATGATCGTGCTGGTGTTTGTCATTGTTCTTTTCGTTTTCGAATGGGTCCGGGTGGACGTGGTGGGCATCCTGATGATGGTCCTGCTTCCGCTGATCGGATTGATTTCTCCCGGGGATGCGTTTGTGGGACTGAGTTCCAACGCGGTCATATCCATTATCGCGGTGATCATCATGGGCGCGGGACTGGATAAAACCGGGGTGATGAACCAGGTCGCCCGCCCGATTATTAAACTTGCCGGCAGAAGCGAAAGCCGGATTATCACGCTGATTGCCGGAACCGTTGGTGTTATTTCCAGCTTGATGCAGAATATCGGAGCCGCCGCCCTGTTTCTGCCGGCGGCTCAGCGCATTGCCAAGCGCGTGGGCATCCCGGCTTCCAGAATCCTGATGCCCATGGGATTCTGCGCCATTATCGGCGGCACCCTGACCCTGGTCGGGGCCAGTCCCACGATTCTGTTAAACGACCTGATGACCATCGAGGGCAGGCAGCTCGAACCCTTTGGCCTGTTTACCCAGACGCCCATCGGGATCTGCCTTTTGATCACGGCAATCCTTTATTTCATTATCTTCGGCCGATTCATCCTGCCCAGCGGGACAGGGGAAAGCGACGAGAGCGTAACCACGTCGCTGATGGAAGCATACCGGGCATTTGACACCATATTTGAAATCCACGTACCCCAGGGTGCTGCAGGTACCGGGCGCATTGCGGAATTAGACCTTCAGGCCCGATATCTCGTCACCACCGTAGCCATTCACCACGCGCGCCGGAATGAAAAAAACTTTGTTCCCCGGAGTACGGACAAGATTGAGGCCGGAGATGATATTGCGGTTCTGGGCCGGAAGAAAAACGTGATGAAAATGGCAGAAGAACAGGGCTGGCAGGTCAAGGACACCCTGGATGTGTTTGCCGAGAGCCTTTCCAGGACCACTGCCGGCATGGCCGAAGTCATTGTTTCCCCCCGCTCGGAACTCATCGGCAAGACCATGAGTGAAACGGACTTCAAGACAATTTACGGCGTCAATCCCATTGCCCTGTTTAAAGGCAACCGGATCTATTATTCCGGCCTGACCCATATCCGGCTCCAGATGGGAGACACCCTGCTGCTCTTTGGTCCCTGGGACAGATTCCACATCCTGAAAAACTATCCCCAGCCCCGGTCCCTGACTTTTTCCACACCCCTTGAAGGCGAGATTCTGCGCCCCCAGAAGGCCAAACTGGCCGTGATATGGCTGGCGGTCGCGCTTTTCCAGGTGATTTTCTTAAAACTTCAGCTCTCGGTGGCCCTGATGTCCGGCGCCCTGGGCATGATCCTCACCGGAGTCCTGAAGATCGAAGAGGCTTACCGGGCGGTGGACTGGATGACGGTCTTTCTGCTTGCCGGCCTGATTCCGCTCGGCATCGCCTTTGAAAAAACCGGAACCGCAGCCTTTATTGCAGAGGGAATACTCGGACTCATCGGAGATCCCTCACCAATCGTGCTCCTGGGGGTCGTCGGCCTGATGACCTCCTTTTTTACACTGGTTATTTCAAATGTGGGAGCCACGGTCCTTCTGGTGCCCCTTTGCATGAACATGGCGTTAATGGCCGGCGGGGATCCGCGCATGGCTGCGCTGGTCGTGGGGCTTTCCGCATCCAACACATTCGTGTTGCCCACCCACCAGGTCAATGCCCTGATCATGAAACCGGGCGGCTATCGCACCGTTGATTACGCCAAGGCCGGAGCGTTCATGACATTGCTGTTTCTGATCGTTGAGCTCACAGTGATCTATTTCTTCTACGGCATTTAAAACCGAAATTGAGCGTTTCAGATTTTTAAAAGCAGGATTTTGTAAAGGATTCTGCCAAACTTGAAAATCGCTCAATTTAGGTAAAAATCCCTGCCGGACAGTGGCTGCAGGAGGTCTGGAAATTTTCCTGCCGTCGCATTTCTCCAAACAGTTGCCCATGCAAAGGAGCTTGTTATGGCGATCATCACGATCTCACGCGGCTGCTTCAGCCACGGAAAGGAAGTCGCGGAAAAAACCGGTGAAATGCTGGGTTATAAGGTCATCAGCCGGGAAACGCTGATCGAGGAAGCAGCCCAAGTATACCATGTTCCGGAAAAGGAGTTGATACAGTCCGTTCATGCCCCTTCCGTGCTGGAAAGGTTTACCCGGGGAAAGGAGCAGTATCTTTCCTATATCCAGGCCATGCTGCTGGAACATGCCGTACACGACAACCTGATATACCACGGACATGCCTCCCACATGCTGCTGCCCGACATCTCCCACGTGCTCAACGTCCGGATCCTGGCCGACATTCCAGACCGGATCGCGTTCATGCAGCAAAGCCACGCCATATCCGACAAGGAGGCCATGCGGCATATCACGGCCGAAGACCAGCAGCGGGCCCGCTGGGCCGACTATCTGTACAAAATCGACATTACAGACCCGAACCTTTATGATATCATTATTCACATAAAAAACCTCAACATTGGAGACGCCTGTAACATCATTTATCATACGGCACAAATGGATGCGTTTGCCGCGACACCGGAATCCAGACAGGCAATTGCGGATCTGGCCCTTCGCAGCCGGGTTACAGCCGCCATTGAAAGCGCGGTCAAACTCGATATGAAGTACGCCGTCAATGCCAACAGCGGGATTGTGCATATCCGAACCGGCACGCCCAGCATCCGCAAAACGAGCTACATGAATCAAAACACCCAGGATTATCTCAGGGAAAAAATCAAGCAGGAAACCCGGGATGAAATTGCACAAGCCATCAAGGACATCCCGGGAATCAAAAACGTGATTTATGAAATTGCCCCACCCGACTATACTTAAGCGGATGGTCATGAAACTCAGCGTACAAAAACGGATTTCAATTGCATTTATCACGCTGGTGCTGCTCGGCGGAATGATCTGGGCAATCAGCGATTATCGCAACAATCTGCTGAGCATGAAGTTTCATATCATCACGGAAAAAAACCGGCTGCTCAATACCATTCTCGAGGCCCGGCGGTATGAAAAAAACTATTTCCTGTATTTCAATGAAAAGGATATTGCCGAAGCCATTGATTACAGCACTTCGGCCCGGAAGCAACTTTCTGACATTATTGACAAATACCAGGAGCATGCCCGTCATCAGAACCTTTCCCGGTATGATGCGGAATTAAAGCGATACCAAAGCTCGCTTGTGCAGATGCACGAGCGGTACGGGGAAAAAAGCCAGGAGGGGCTTGCCTCAGAAACCGCGAAAAACCGCGAAGCCACACGGGAACTCGGACGCAAGATCACCTCTGATCTCGAAGATATGGTTGAAAAGGAGCGTCTCAGTGTTGACCGGCTTGTCAAGGAATCTCGCCTCTACATATTTCTGGGCACGCTTTGCGTATTTATCCTGGCCATGTTCGTGGCCTTTTACCTGATTTTCAAGGTCAACCGGCCTCTGAAAAAAATCAATCAGGCTGTACGCAAAATTGCAGACGGCGATTACGAAAAGATACCGCCGCTTCAGACCGGGGACGAATTCGACGAGTTTGTCAACAGCCTCAATACCATGATCATTGAACTGGGCAAGCGAAACGAACAGCTCGTGCAAAGCCGGAAAATGGCTTCGCTGGGTACGCTGACCTCGGGCGTGGCCCACGAGTTGAACAATCCGCTAAACAACATCTCCACCTCCCTGCAAATCGCCATCGAGGAAATCGAAGGCGGGGATCCGGCATACAACAAGGAATTGCTCACAGACGCGGAAACCCAGGTTGAACGGGCCCGGGACATTGTCAAGGCCCTGCTGGAGTTTTCCAGGGAACGGGATTTCAAGCCAAAACAAGTGGCCATCGAATCCCTGATAAACCAAACCATCAAGCTGATCAAGGGGGAACTGCCCAGCCCGGTGAACCTGACCGTCGACGTGCCCGGAGATCTGTATGCCGTCCTGGATTTCCGGCGAATCCAGCAGGTACTGATCAACCTGATCTTAAACGCGGTTCAGGCCATGGATGGCCGGGGGGAATTGACAATCCGGGCAGAGCAGGTTACAGAAACCAATGAAATCTGCCTCCAGGTGCAGGATACAGGCAAAGGCATCCCGAAGTCGCATCTGGATAAAATATTCGACCCGTTTTATTCCACCAAGGAGGTGGGAACGGGCACGGGCCTGGGCCTGTCGGTTTCCCATGGTATCGTGGAAAACCACGGCGGCCGCATTCACGTGGAAAGCCGGCAAGGCGAGGGCACGACATTCTATGTATACCTGCCGGTTTACGGCAGCGATACCCATTCAACCGCCAGCGAATAACCCACGGCAATGGACGAGATCAACCACAGCGCAAATTACGGGCAAAATTCAGAGGTGCCCCGGATACTGGTAGTCGAGGACGAGTCCATTGCCCGGAAAAACCTGGAGCATGTTTTAAGCAAGGAAGGCTACCAGGTGGTTTCCGCCGGCAACGGCGCCGAAGCCGTGGAGGTGATGAAAAGCACCACCGTGGACCTGGTGATTACCGACCTGAAAATGCAGGATATCGACGGAATGGCTGTGCTGGAAAAAACCCGGGAACTGCTGCCGGATACCGAGGTGATCCTGATTACCGGGTATGCCACGGTCAACTCGGCGGTAAAGGCCTTACAAAAAGGCGCTTACCATTATATCGCCAAGCCCTATAAAATCGAGGAAATCCGAAAGGTCGTCTCCGAGGCCCTGTTCAAGCGCCGGCTCCTGCTGGAAAACCGCAAACTGAAAGCATCCCTGAAAAGCCCGGGCGAGGTGCCGTTTATCGTAGGCAAAAGCGATGCCATGATCGAGGTACAGAAAACCATCCGGCAGATCGCCCCGTCGGATAGCAATGTATTGATCTTCGGCGAAAGCGGCACCGGCAAGGAGCTTGCGGCAAAAGCCATTCACGCCCTGAGCCCCAGAACGAACAACCGGTTCGTGGCATTTAACTGCGGTTCTTTTACGGAAGAACTCATGGCAAACGAGCTTTTCGGCCACGAAAAGGGGGCGTTTACCGGCGCGGACAAAAAGACCGCAGGCCTGCTTGAAACCGCCGAAGGCGGGACCATATTTTTAGACGAGGTGGGCGATATGCCACAATCCATGCAGGTGCGGCTTTTGCGGACCATCCAGGAAAAGATCTTTTACCGAGTCGGCGGCGTGGAGCCGATTTCCTCGGATGTGCGGTTTATCGCCGCCACCCACCGGGACCTGCAGAAAGATATCGCAGAAGACACGGGGCAATTCCGCCAGGACCTGTTCTACCGGCTCAACGTCATCTCCATCCACCTGCCGCCGCTTTGCCGGAGAAAAAGCGACATACCCCTTCTGGCCCATTATTTCCTGAAACAGAAAAGCCGGCAAATGAATAAAACTATCCAGGGCATCGATGCCGAGGCAATGCAGCTGCTGTGCCAGTACGGATGGCCCGGCAATGTGCGCGAGTTGGAAAATATCATCGAGCGTGCCGTGGCCCTTGAAAACGGGAGCATGATTACCGCGGACAACCTGCCTGATGACATCCGGCACCTAACCATTGAAACCTATCGCCACGGCAATGACGGGATTCCCACCATTGCCGAGCAGGAAAAACGCTACATCCAGTGGGTGCTGAAAAAATGCAACGGCAACAAGACCCGGGCCGCCAAAATCATGGATATCGACCGGGTTTCCCTGTGGCGGAAAATCAAGCGATACGGGATAGAAGAATAAGCCGCATCAATACTCCGGCAGGCAGACGGTAAAGGTAGTGCCCTCGCCCGGCCGGCTGTCGACATCAATGCGCCCGTTGTGCTGCCGGACAATGCCGTGGGTAATCGAAAGCCCCATGCCTGTTCCCCTGCTTGGCTCCTTGGTGGTGTAGAATGGATCGAAGATCCGTTTCAAATCCGCCTGTTCAATGCCTTTGCCGGTGTCCGCAACCGAAAAGCAAAACCGGTTTTCCTCGGGCACATGCCAGGCGGATATCCGCAAACGGCCGCCCTGCTCTTCCATGGCCTGCAGCGCGTTGACCACAAGATTGATCAGCACTCTGTGTATATGATAGTAGGACAGCTTGGCCTGCTCGGATTCTGCAATGTCAAATTCCACCCGCACGTTTTGCGGGATCTGCTCCCAGACCTGTCCGATTGCCCGGGCGGCCAGATCATAAAAATCCACGGGCTTGACATCCAGTGCCTCGCCGCGGGAAAAATCCAGCAGGCCCCGGATGATCTCCTGGCCCCGCTCCACCTGGTGGGCCATATCCCGGAGCAGATTTTTCTTGAAGGCGTCATCGCCGTCCTCCCACTCTTCCAGGACGATTTCCAGGGATCCGGATATATTGTTTAACGGGTTGTTGAGTTCATGGGCCACGCCCGCGGTCAGCGTGCCCAGGGAGGCCAGCTTTTCCATCTGCATCAGCTTTTCGGTCATCTGCTTCTGCGCTGTAATGTCGACCATGTTCCCGAGAATGGCGGGACGACCTTCATACTCGATCCGGGTGTTGCGCCGGTTTAACCACACGGTGCTGCCGTCCCGGGTCAGTCCCCGCGATTCATATTCCTGCGGAGCCGCTTCCCGGTTCAGGCGTTTTCTGTGGATCTCCCGGACTTTTTCATGATCCTCCGGGTGCACCAGTTCCAGGTAATGGACCCCGAGGATTGTTTCGGGAGTGTAGCCGAATATATCGGCAAAACGTTTATTGGCAAACACGATCCGGCCGTCCAGGTTGATATAGATCCCGGTCAGGGAATTTTCCACCAAAGAGCGGAACTTATGTTCACTTTTAGAAAACCATTGTTTAATCTCCAGCAGCCGGGCGTCCCACTGCCGGGCCCGCTGGAACAATTCCCGGAACAAATCCGCCAGGTCGCCGTCGATGAGCCGGAGGTGCGGCGGTTTGGTGCCGGCCAGATCAATGCCCGGTACATCCGTATCCATGAGATTGATCAGCAGGTGCAGGTTTTCCATCTCATAGAGGTCCCGGTAATCGCCTGTCATGTAGATACCCTTTTTCCGGGCCAGATCGCAGGCCCTGTCCGCCGGGTCCGAACATGCCAGTCCGATAACATTTATGGGCAGCCACTGAAGCCGGGCATCCAGCAGATATTCCAGAAAACTCCTGCACCTCTCACCGCAGCCGACCACCGCGGCATTCATGGGGTAGTTATTTTTCATCATGTCATCCGGATTTTCAATTTGACAAGCAGCAACTTCTCAGTTAATTGTCTTATTTCTATATTATATGCAAAAAATTATGCTGGCTGCAAGTTCAACAAAGCCACAACCGTCGCAACCCAATTGCCAGGGAGGGAAAATGCGGAAAAAAGCCTGGATCATACTGTTGATTCTGAGTGTTGTGTTTCTTCTGTCAAGTGCCGTCAGCCCCGCGTTTGCAAAGGATGCCGCGGAGATGATGGCAGAGGCAGCCGGCGACCATGCGTGGTGGTTCTGGCCGCTGGTGCTTTTTGTTGTCACATTTGCACTGGGCATATTTGCCGTGCTGGGGGGAGTCGGCGGCGGTGTGCTCTACGTTCCCATTATCAGCGGATTTTTTCCGTTTCACCTGGACTTTGTCAGGGGGGCCGGGCTGCTGGTGGCGCTTTCCGGCGCACTGGCGGCAGGTCCCGGGCTGCTCAAGTCCGGACTGGCCAGTCTCCGCCTGGCCATCCCGGTAGCCCTGATCGCATCGACATGCGCCATTGCCGGTGCGATGATCGGGCTGGCCCTGCCCACCAATATCGTCCAGATTTTCCTCGGGCTGACCATCATCGGCATCTGCGTGCTGATGCTCACCGCCAAGAAGGCGGAATACCCGGATGTGCCCCAGTCAGACAAGTTATCCTCGGTGCTTCGTATCTACGGGGTCTACTACGAGGACAGCTCGGGCAAGGAGGTGGACTGGAAAGTCCACCGCACGCCGCTCGGCCTGGTGCTGTTTATCGGCATCGGCCTGATGGCCGGACTGTTCGGGCTGGGTGCCGGCTGGGCCAACGTGCCCGTTCTCAACCTGGTGATGGGCGCACCGCTTAAAATCAGTGTGGCCACCAGCAAGTTCCTGCTTTCCATCACGGACACCTCTGCGGCATGGATTTATTTAAACAAGGGATGCGTGATCCCCATGATGGTGGTTCCTTCCCTGGTGGGCATCATGCTGGGCTCGTTTGTGGGCGTCCGGCTGCTGAAAATCGCCAAGCCCACCTTTATCCGGTGGATGGTGATCGTGATCCTGGCCTTTGCCGGAATCAAGGCCTTTTTAAAGGGCATCGGCATATAGCGGCGGGCGGAGCGCATCGCGTTTTATAATTCGGTTTTGCTTGAACCCGAGTTTTCCTTCAGGCACGAAAATAAATAGAGGAGGCATACCCATGGCGGATCCAGGTAAATACGTCACCCCGGAACAGCAGCTTTATGCCGAAATGCTGGAAAAAGGCATGTACGTCGGCCTGCTGCTGCTTTTGATCACATTTCTGCTTTATGCCACAGGCATCGTGGATCCATATATCCCCCTGGACAAGATCGCGGACTACTGGCACCAGTCCGCAACAGATTACCTGCATCAGGCCGGTATTCCGGACGGCTGGGGATGGGTCGGTTTTCTGGGATACGGGGATTTCCTCAATTTCATCCCCATCGCCCTGCTGGCGGGCGTCACCATTTTCAGCTATCTGACCATCATCCCGATTTTACTCAAACAAAACGACAAGGTCTATGCGATCCTGGCCGGAATCGAGGTACTGATTCTGGTGCTGGCCGCAAGCGGACTGCTCAAGGCGGGGCACTGATCCAAACACTGCCTGCAACCGCGAAGCGCACGAAGACAATGGTTTCTTCTTCGTGCGCTTCGTGTCCTTCGCGGTTATGATACGGGTTGCAACTGAAGCTCAGGCGTTTCACCGCTGCCCGAGCAGCTCGTAAACCTTTTCTCCCGGAATCTCCTCGTTTTCCACCAGGCTTTCTGCCAGGCGATCCATGGCCTGCCGGTTTTCCTCAAGGATCTGCCGGGCCCGGGAAAAAGCCTGGCTGAGCAGGGACTCCACCTCCCGGTCCACTTCCCGGGCAGTGGATTCACTATATTGGCGGGTTTTTCCGAGTTCCTCGCCCAGAAACACGTTTTCGCCCTGGGAGCCCAGGGCCATATGCTCAAAACGGCCGCTCATGCCGTATTCCAGCACCATGCGCCGGGCGATCTGCGTGGCGTTCTGCAGATCGTTTCCCGCACCGCTGGTGGCTGTTTCAAAAACCAGCACTTCGGCCGCCCGGCCGCCCATCATCACCGCAAGCCGGTCTGACAGGTATTGCCTGTGATATATGTACTTTTCTCCTTCGGGCAACTGCTGGGTGGCCCCCATGGCGAGGCTTCGCGGCACAATGGAAACCTTGTGGACCGGGTCGGCATATTTCAGGGAGGCCCCGACAATGGCGTGCCCGGCTTCGTGGTAGGCCACCATCTGCTTTTCCTCCTCGGTCAGGGCCAATCCCTGGCGGACCAGTCCCATGAGGATTTTGTCTCTGGCCTGCTCGATGGCCTCGTTGTCAATGACCTTTTTCTCCTTGCGGGCGGCCATCAGGGCGGCCTCGTTTAACATGTTTTCCAGGTCCGCCCCGGAAAACCCCGGGGTGCTGCGAGCCAGGGAATCCAGGTCCACATCATCTGCCAGGCGCTTGTTTCTGACATATACCTCCAGGATCTTTTTGCGGTCGGCGGTACTGGGCAAATCCACGATAATGCGCCGGTCAAAGCGCCCGGGGCGCATTAATGCCGGATCCAGCACGTCCGGACGGTTTGTGGCGGTCATAACAATCACGTCCTCGTTTGCCTCGAATCCGTCCAGCTCGGAGAGCATCTGGTTTAAGGTCTGCTCGCGCTCGTCGTGCCCGCCGCCCAATCCGGCGCCCCGCCGGCGGCCGATGGCATCAAGCTCATCTATGAAAATAATGCTTGGCGCGTTTTTCTTGGCATCGGCAAACAGGCTGCGCACACGCTTGGCCCCCACGCCCACGAACATTTCCATGAAATCCGAGCCGGTAATGCTGAAAAAGGGCACGTCCGCCTCGCCTGCCACCGCCCGGGCCAGCAGGGTTTTGCCGGTGCCGGGGGGGCCGACCAGCATCACGCCCTTGGGCACTTCGGCCCCGAGGTCCCGGATTTTGCCCGGATCCTTGAGAAAGGAAACCAGTTCGGAAAGCTCGGTCTTGGCCCCTTCGGCTCCGGCCACGTCATCGAAGCTGGTCGATTCCTGGCTCCGCTCATAGAGCCGGGCCCGGCTTTTTCCAATGGAAAACAGGCCGCCCTCGCCCCCCTGTCCCTGGAATTGCCGGAACTGGGCATATATCAGCCAGATCAGGATCACAAAGGGCAAAAAGGTGAGAATCAAATACCACCAGTTGGTGTCGCTTTTCGGCTCGGTCTGCACCGGAACTTCCCGGGATTGCAGCACATCCATGAGATCCGGATCCCCAAAGGACGGCAG
>JAIPEJ010000027.1 GCA_021737225.1 Desulfobacteraceae bacterium | reverse complement strand
TCAGTGCCGGCGGGGTGTGCCCGAAGATGAGGATCGGGGCCTGGATTCCGGCATAACGAAGCTCCAGGGCCTCCCCGATTCTGGCCACTGCCAGGCAGTCCGCGCCTGCGGCCAGCACCTGCCGGGCCACGGGGACCGACCCGTGGCCGTAGCCGTCTGCCTTGACCACCGCCATCAGGCGGGCTCCCGGAGACAAAGCGCCCCTTAGAGCGCGCACATTGCGTGCGACCGCACTCAGATCAATCTCGGCCCAGACATCATAGGGAATCAACGATAGCTCCCGGGTTTTTCCTTGTTTCTATTTCACCACGAAGATCACGAAGCACCCGAAGAAAAATATTTTTTCCTTTTTCACACACAGAAAATCTTCGTGCCGCTTCGTGTTTCTTCGTGCCCTTCGTGTTTACCTGCAGCACTGCTACAATGGTCGATCCATACTCCGGTAGCCCACGGCCTCCAGGATATGCGGCGGCCGGATATCGGGCTGACCGGCAAGATCTGCGATGGTGCGGGCGATTTTCAAAATCCGGTGATAGGCCCGGGCCGAAAACCCGAGCCGCTCTGCGGCGTTTTCCAGGATGCCGGCCGATTCACTGTCAATGGCACATTGCTTTTTGATATGACGGCTTTTCATTGCCCCATTGGTGTTGATCCGCGTCCTTGCAAATCGTTTTTCCTGGGTAGTGCGTGCCGCTGTCACCCGGGTGCGGATATCCGCCGAGGGTTCGCCGGGTGTGGCCGAGGCCAGGTCCGCATATGCCACTGCCGGGACCTCCACGTGAATATCGATCCGGTCAAGCAGCGGACCTGAAATCCGGGTGCGGTATCTGGCGATCTGCGCCGGCGTGCATCGGCATTCATGGGCTGGCTCCGTGTAATACCCGCACGGACAGGGATTTAAAGCCGCAATCAGGGTAAAATCCGAGGGATAACTCAGCGCAGAAGCAGCACGCGAAATGGTCACCTGCCGCTGCTCGATCGGCTGGCGCAGCACTTCGAGCACGGACTTTTTGAACTCCGGCAGTTCGTCAAGAAACAGGACCCCGTTATGGGCGAGGCTGACCTCTCCGGGCCGGGGCACATGCCCGCCGCCGATCAGGCCGGCATCAGAGACTGTATGATGGGGTGCCCGAAACGGCCGCCGGGTCACCAGGGCCTGTCCTTTGTCCAGCAGACCCGCCACGCTGAAAACCTTGGTGGTCTCGATGGCTTCGTCAAAGTTCATGGGCGGCACGATCCCCGCAAATCTTCTTGCCAGCATGGTTTTGCCCGACCCGGGCGGACCGATCATCAGGACATTATGGTTCCCGGCTGCCGCAATCTCCAGGGCCCGCTTCACATGCGCCTGTCCGGAAACCTCGGAAAAATCCGCCCCTGTATCCGGATCCGGTTCAAATGCTTTTGTTTCACGGGGGTGCGGGGCGATATCGCGCTCCTGCCGCAAAAAATCCACCGCCTCTGAAAGGCTGGTCACGGGGTAAACCGCCAGGCCGTCGACCACTGCGGCCTCCCGGCGATTTTCATACGGCACCAGTATACCGGAAAATCCGGCCGCTTTTGCCGCCAGGGCCACGGGCAGCGAACCGGTCACCGGCTTGATGCGCCCGTCCAAGGCCAGCTCTCCGAGCAGCAGATACGGATCTGCCGCCCCGTCCGGAATAATACCCGCAGCCCCGAGAATCCCGGCTGCAATGGGCAGATCAAATCCGGTGCCGCCCTTGCGGATATGGGCCGGGGCCAGGTTCACGGTAATCCGGTCATCCGGAAAATCGTACCCGCAATTAACCACGGCCGATTTGACCCTTTCCCGGCTTTCCCGGACCGCGGCCTCGGGCAGCCCCACCGTGGAAAAAGCGGGCAGCCCGCGGGCGATATCGACTTCCACCTCCATGAGCAACCCGTCAACGCCGCTGACCGCCCCGGTAAAGACCTTGAATAACACGACCATTCCTTTCGCAATCCGGCTGTGAATAAGGCTTCAGCCTGCTGCTGAAACAATTCCGAAGCACTATAACAAAGCGGGCCTGCCGGAACAATTGAAAATTCCGAAACAGCAGGTTATAAGGAAATTATACAGGATCGCCGCGATATCATGAAAAATACAAAGGCACCGCCCATGCCGGAAAATCAGTCCTGGAAAATTCTGCTCATTGACGATGAACCCAGCATCCGTAAGGTCACGGGCATCGCCCTGGCCGATGCCGGCTACCGGGTTCAAACCGCCGAGGACGGGGAAAAGGGCCTGGCGGCATGCCGGGAATTCGCCCCCCACATTGTCATCACCGACATCCGGATGCCGAAAATGGACGGCATCGCCGTGCTCGAATCGGTCAAAAATGAATTTCCCGAAACCGAGGTGATCGTGGTCACGGCCTACGGGGAAATGGACGTGGCCATCCGCGCACTTCAGCTTGACGCCTCGGATTTCATCACCAAGCCGGTCCACGATGAGGCCCTGCACATAGCCGTGCAGCGGGCTATTAAACGATATAACGACAAAAAACAGCTTGCCGACTACACCCGCTTTCTGGAAGAAGGCTGGAACCAGACAACCCGGGAACTCATGGAGGCCTTTCATTTTGAAAACAGCCTGATTGAAAGCTCCATGGACGGAATCGTGGGCTGTGATGCAGAAGAAACCATCATCACCTTTAACAAGAGCATGGAATTTATGCTCGGCTACGTAAAAAACGAAGTGATCCGCAGCAAAACCCTGTCCGGGCTTTTTTCGCCAAAGGATTACCAGCAGCTCAAATCCGACTTGGAAGGCTCCGGCTTTGGAGGCAAAAACCGGCTGTTTGTTTATGAAACCGCACTGTTGACCAAATCCGGCAATCACCTGCCGGTCCAGGTATCTGCCGCCACCATTTTTCTCGAGACCGGACCGGCCGGGCTGGTGCTGTTTTTCCGGGATCTGCGGGAAATTCGACGCCTGGAACGCGAAATGGAGGACCAGGCCAAAATCCTGCACCAGGACAAGATGATGTCGCTGGGCCGCCTGGCTGCCAGCGTGGTGCACGAAATCAACAACCCCCTTTCCGGTATCCTCAACTACGTTCGCCTGATGATCCGGATCCTTTCGCGAAAGGAGCTCGATGACCAGAGCCGACAGCGGTTTTCCGCCTATCTGTCAATCGTGGAAAGCGAAACCGACCGGTGCTGCCGCATCGTATCCAATCTGTTGACCTTTTCCAGAAAGTCGCCGGCCGAATTCGCCCCGGTTTCCGTGGATGCCCTGATTGACCGCTGCGTGCTGCTCAGTCAGCACAAACTAACCCTTTCCAATATCGAGCTTCATTATCACACCGCGGAAAACACACCAAAGGTCCACGGCGATATCAACCAGCTCCAGCAATGCCTGATCAACCTGATTTTCAACGCAATTGATGCCATGCCAGACGGCGGCCGCCTGGAGATCGAAGCCGGATATGATGCCGCAGCCCGCCGGGTAACCATTTCCGTGGCAGACAACGGCACCGGCATTTCCGAAGCGGATCTGCCCCGGATTTACGAGCCGTTTTACACCACCAAGCAGGAAGGCTATGGCGTGGGCCTTGGACTTTCAACGGTTTACGGGATCATGGCCGCCCACAGCGGCACTGTTGATGTCCGCTCCACCCCGGGCAATGGCACCACCTTTTACTTGCACCTGCCGGCCGGATGAGGCGGGTACGGGCTGTTGCAAATGCAATTGTGCAACAACTTGTTGCACAACTGCGCTGATTCGTGCAACATCATAACCCTCCAATAAAATTTGAAATGCAACATATACAAAAATTAACTGTTGCATTTCGAAATCCATCCTCCCTTCCCCGGTTCTTGTGTAAATTCCGCAATAACAAATAGTTACCCTCAACCAAAAAGCATGGCATGTTTCGTGCTAAAAAAGTTTATGCGACATGCTGTTTCAACAGGCATATTTTCTTTCCCACCGGCAAAAAGGAGTCGACTGTGACTTCTGATGCGCACCGCAAAAGCGTTCTCATCGTCGATGATGATCCCGACGTCCGCCTGTTTGTCTCCGGTTTGATGAAAAGCTCCGGATACCGGGCCATCAGTGCACAGGACCGCCAGCACGGCCTGGACAAGGCCCGCACCGAACAACCCGACTGCATCATTTTAAACTGCACCATGGGCGGCGAAGACGGCATGTCGCTTTACAAGAGCTTAAAAACCCGGAGCGATCTGCAGCACATTCCGGTTGTAATGGTCTCCCCGGTCTCCAGGGAAGTCATCGGGCAGCACTGGATGCTGCGCCACGGATCGGTGGCCGGGCCGGAGGCTTACCTGCAGTCCCCGCCGGAAGCCGGCAGCATCGTGCGCGTAGTGGGCGAACTTATCGGATCCCGGCCCGCAACGCATCCGGGCAAAGAAAAATAACCGGCAGCGAAAAGGGCATCGTCATGACCCGAGCCATTGCTCCCCAAATTTCGGCCGCACCCCGCATTGGTTTTTACATCTGCCATTGCGGCATCAACATCGCCTACAAGGTCCGGGTCCGGGAGGTTGCGGACTGGATGGCAAACCAGGCAAATGTCTTCATATCCCGGGATTACAAGTTCATGTGCTCGGATCCGGGCCAGGAAATGATCGAAACCGACATCCGGGAGTACGGATTAAACCGGGTGGTGGTGGCATCCTGTTCGCCCCGGCTGCACGAGAAGACCTTCCAGGGCGTGTGCAGTAAGGCGGGCATCAACCCCTATCTTTTCCAGATGGCCTCTGTGCGGGAACAGGTCTCCTGGGTGACCGCGGATGAGGACGAGGCCACCCAAAAGGCCAAAACCCTGGCCGCCGCCGCGGTCAACCGGGTCCGGTTTCATCGTCCCCTGCAGACCCGGGAAGTCGGAGTTCACCCGGACACAGTGGTCGTGGGCGGCGGAATCGCGGGCATGCAGGCGGCCCTTGATATTGCCGCAGGCGGCAAAAAGGTCTACCTGGTAGAAAAAGACACCACCATCGGCGGCCACATGCTCCAGTTTGACAAGACCTTCCCCACGCTGGACTGCGCGGCATGCATCGGCACGCCCAAAATGGTGGACGTGGGCCAGCACCCCGACATCGAGCTGCTGTCCTACAGCGAGGTGGAATCCGTATCCGGCTATATCGGCAATTACACCGTAAACGTGCGCAAGCATCCCAGATACGTCAGAGAGGATGCCTGCACCGGCTGCGGGCAGTGCACGGAAAACTGCCCGGTTACTATGCCAAGCGGATGGGATGCGGGCATCGGCACCCGGAAGGCCATTTACCGCAGTTTCCCCCAGTCCGTGCCCATTACCTTCTGTATAGACAAAAAGGACCGGGCGCCCTGCGTTTCGGCATGCCCGGCCCGCGCAAACGTCCAGGGATACGTCCAGCTCATCGGCCAGGGCAAGTATGAAGCCGCCCTGCGGGTGATCATGGAAAAAATCCCCCTGCCCGGCGTGCTGGGACGAATCTGCCCGCACCCGTGCGAGACCCGCTGCCGCCGCCAGGAAATCGATGCATCGGTTTCCATCCGGGGATTGAAACGATTTGTCGCAGATGCCGTGGATCTCGATGCACTCCCCCTGCCGGAAATCACCCCGGGACAGGAAAAAGCGGCGGTTATCGGATCCGGTCCCGCGGGCTTGACCGCGGCCTGGGACCTGGCCCGGGCCGGATACCGGGTGACAATATTCGAGGCCATGGAAAAACTCGGCGGGATGCTCAGATACGGCATCCCCGACTACCGGCTGCCGCCCGAGGTGCTGGACCGGGAAATCGCATACCTGCTTAAAATCGGCATTACGGCAAAAACCGGCCACCGGCTCGGCCGGGAAATCACCCTGAAGTCCCTGGAAAATGACGGGTTTTCCGCGGTTTTTATCAGCATCGGTGCAAGCGGGGGCAAGAGCCCGGGCATTGCCGGGCAGGACGCCGATGGGGTTACGGATGCAGTGGATTTTCTGCACCGGGTCAATGCCGGGGACACGAACCGTCCCGGCTCACAGGTGACGCTGATCGGCGGGGGCAACGTGGCCGTTGACGCCGCCCGTTGCGCCCTTCGGCTGGGTGCGGACTCGGTTACCATCGTATACCGCCGGGATCGCGGGGAAATGCCCGCATTTGCCGAAGAAATCGCGGAAGCCGAAAAAGAGGGGATTCGGCTGGAAGTGCATGCCGCGCCAAAGGGGATTATTACCGACGGCGGCAGGGTTTCTGCCCTGGAATGCATCCGCACCCGACCCGGCCCGCCGGATGAAAGCGGGCGCCGCAGGCCCGAACCGATTGACGGCTCCGAGTTTTGCCTTTCCTGCGATGCGGTCATCAGCGCCATCGGCCAGCAGGTGCTCCCGGACTGGGAGGATGCCGGCATTTCCCTGGAATGTGACGCGGGCAGCCGGATCATCATTAACTCGGAAACCATGCAGACCTGCATCCCCCAAGTGTTTGCAGCCGGAGACGCGGTAACCGGGCCGGCCACTGCCGTCGAGGCGGTTGCCGCCGGACACCGGGCCGCAGACAGCATCCGGAAATACATTGAAGACCCGGAAGCCCTCTCCGGCCAGGAGATGCCCGAGGAAAACGCGGAGCCGGAGCCCGGCGACTGGACCCCCCTGCCTGAGAATATTGAACCCTGCAGCCGGGCCGAAGCCACGGAACTGCCGCTACAAAACCGGGCACGCGGATTTGAAGAAGTCTGCACCGGCCTGACCGCCGAACAGGCAGCCCACGAGGCTCAGCGCTGCCTGAACTGCGGGGGCTGCTGCGAATGCATGGAATGCGTAAAGGCCTGCGAGGCCAATGCCATTGATCATACCATGATGCCCGAGGAAAAAGAAATCCGGGCGGGAAGCATCATCCTGGCCACCGGCTACGATCTGCTGGATCCCGCTTCCATGCACCAGTACGGCTACGGCCGGTATCCCAACGTCTTTACCAGCCTGGAATTCGAACGCCTCAGCAACGCCACCGGGCCCACCGGGGGTCAGATCCTGATGCGCGACGAGAACCGGGAATTTTCAAAACCGCCCGAAAGCGTGGCCCTGCTTCACTGCATCGGCAGCCGGGACGCCAATTACCACGAATATTGCAGCCGGGTCTGCTGCATGTATGCGCTCAAGTACTCCCACCTCATCAAGGAAAAAGTGGGCCATCACGCGCAGGTCTATGAATTTTACATTGACATGCGCTGCTTTGGCAAAAACTACGAGGAATTTTACAAGCGATGCCAGCAGGAGGGCACGGTTTTTATCCGGGGCAAGGTGGCGGAAATCACAGACGAGGCCCGAAGCCCGAAGGAGGAAGGCAAACTCGTGGCCATCGGCGAGGACACGCTGCTGGGCCGGCAGGTCCGGGTGCCGGTGGACATGGCCGTACTTTGCGTGGCCATGGAGGCGCGCTCCGAGGCCGCAGAAGTGGGACGCATTTTCGGCATATCCCAGGGGGCGGACGGGTTTTTCCTGGAATCGCATCCCAAGCTGGGGCCGATGGATACGCCCACAGACGGGGTCTTTGTGGCCGGGGCCTGCCAGTCGCCAAAAGACATTCCAGACACCGTGGCCCAGGCCTCGGGTGCGGCAGCCAAATCCCTTTCCCTGACCTCCCGCGGGCGGGTGACCATCTCGTCGATGATCTCGCATATCGACCCGGATATTTGTATTGGCTGCCAGACGTGCATCGGTTTGTGCCCCTACGGGGCCATCGAATATGACGCGCGCCGCGGGGTATCGGTGGTCAACGAGGCGCTTTGCAAGGGATGCGGCAGCTGCTCGGGATTTTGTCCCAGCGGGGCCGCGCGCGTGCGCCATTTTCAGAAAAAACAGCTTCTGGCCGAATTTGACGGCCTGATGGACGCCATTGCCGAAGTAGGGGTATAAAAAAATTCGAATCTCGAAATCCGAAATTCGAATTAAAACCGGAAAACATCCATATATCGGCACGCAAGCATGACGCATAAGACACAAAACAAGCAAAGCGAGCATAAACTATGGAAGAACAATTTGATCCCGTAATTGTCGCGTTTGTCTGCAACTGGTGTACCTACACGGCCTCCGACCTGGCCGGGACCTCCAGGCTGGGATATCCCAAGAACATCCGGCTCATCCGGGTGATGTGCACCGGCATGGTGGACACCCAGTACATCTTCAAGGCGTTTTTAGAAGGCGTGGACGGCGTGCTGGTCTCGGGCTGCCATCCCGGCGACTGCCATTACATCAACGGCAACTTCAAGGCCCGGCGCCGGATGAAGCTGTTGAAAACCATCCTGCCGCAGTTCGGCATCGCGGAAAACCGGCTCCGGCTGACCTGGATCGGGGCCAGCGACGGCATCGCCTTTGCCGAAACCATGCAGCGGCTGGTCGATCAGATCAGGGAACTCGGGCCGAATCCGGCCCGGTTACAGAATGTCATTTAATCCGGGAGACCGCATATGTCCCGCACAGCGGATATCAACATCAAAGACAATCAGATCGGCGAAGCGATCGGACAATTTTTAACAAAAATCCTGGAAAGCGATGAAGTCGCCGCCGTCCTGGTACCGCACCGCCCCACGGGAAAAAACATGATCCTGCCCGGGCTCATCACAGACCCGGAACACCTGCAGGGCGCAGAACCCGTGTCCCCGGCATTTGCCCTGAACTCGGCGCGCCTGGTTTCCAGGCTGACCCGGCAATCTCCCGGCGGCACCATTGCAGCGATTCTCCGGCCCTGCGAAATCCGGGCTTTTGTCGAACTGGTCAAGCTCAACCAGGGCAGCACCGAAAACCTGGTCATAATCGGCGCGGATTGCCCGGGCGCCCTGCAGAACGCGGACTTTTTCGCTTTTGCGGAAAAACACGGAGATAAGGCAACAGCCCGTTTTCTGGAAACCGCATTTTCCGAGGACGAATCCTCGGCCGAAGATCTGCAGATCGCGCCGGCCTGCCGCGCATGCACACAGCCCACCCCGGAGGGCGCGGACATAGCCATCGGCCTGTTCGGCCTCCAGCCGGGCGCGAAAATCCAGGTATACGCACAGACCGAGCAGGGCGCGGCCCTGCTGGAAAAACTGGGCCTGGAAGAAACACAGGCGGATGAAAAACGCCAAACCGCAGCCGAGGACCTCATTTCCCGCCGCAGCCAGGCCCGGCAGGAAATGATCGAACAGACCCGCGCGGCCACAGACACCATGGAAAAGCTGGCGGACTATTTTTCCCGGTGCATCAACTGCTACAACTGCCGCACGGCCTGCCCGGTCTGTTACTGCCGGGAATGCGTTTTTGCCACCGACGTTTTTGACCACGAGCCGGTGCAGTACATGAAATGGGCCGGCCGCCGGGGATCGGTGAAAATGCCCACGGATACGCTGTTTTTCCATCTCACCCGCATGGCCCATATCAGCACGGCGTGCGTGGGCTGCGGCCAGTGCGCCAACGTCTGCCCGAGCAACATCCCCCTGGCAGCGCTGTTCATATCGGTTGCCGAACAGACCCAGTCGGCATTCGGCTACCAGGCCGGAAAAAACATAGACGAACAACCGCCCCTGGCAGTGTTCCAGGAGGATGAATTCCAGGAAGTTGTGGGGATCGAAAATGGCAGCTGAAAGCATGTCGAAAAAACAGGGCAGTGCGATGGTCGTGGGCGGCGGTATCAGCGGGATGCGTGCGGCCCTGGACCTTGCCGAAACCGGCTACCATGTCACCCTCATTGAAGAGGCATCCCATATCGGCGGGGTGGTCAGCCAGCTGGACCACCAGTTTCCCACCGACGGATGCGGCATATGCAAAATGCTGCCCCACGCCGATGCCGAACACGTGCTGCAGCAGTGCGTGCGAAGGGGCCTGTCCCACGAAAACGTCACCATCTGCCTGCAAACCCGGGTGATGTCCGTGTCCGGCGAACCCGGCAACTTCACGGTCACCCTGCAGCAGCACCCCAACCCGGTGGACCCGGAACGCTGCATCGGGTGCGGGCTCTGTATCCCGGTATGTCCCGTGGATGTTGCAGACCCGTTTAATGCCGGCAAGGCCGCATGCAAGGCCATCGGTCCGCCCACGCCGCACATGGCTGCCGGTCCCTATCGGATTGATACCGAGGCATGCACACAGTGCGGCAAGTGCCGGGAGGTCTGTCCCACAAATGCCATCCGCCTGCCCGAAGCAGACCGCAAGTCCTTTACCATCCTGGTGGTGGACGACGAACAGATCATCCGGGATTCGCTTTCGGAATGGCTGGGCGAGGAAGGCGGATTTTCGGTGATTACCGCCGAGTCCGGGGAAAAAGCCCTGGAAGTGCTGGAAAAAAAACCCGTGGACCTGATGCTGATCGACATCAAGATGCCCGGCATGGACGGGATCACCCTGCTGGAAAAAGCCCTGGAAATCCGGGAACAAATGGCTGTCATGATGATTACCGCCTATGCCACCGTGGACACGGCTGTTTCGGCCATGAAGCGGGGGGCGGCCGATTACCTGGTCAAGCCCTTTGATCCCGAAGAGCTGCTGCCGAAAATCGCGGCGATGTACCACGAACTCACGCTTCCGCCCGGCCCGGAAATCCGGGTTGGCGCCATTGTGATCGCCGGCGGCACGGACGAGTACAACCCGGCTTCCGGAAAAAACCCGTTCGGATATAAGATCATAGAAGACGTGGTCACCGGACCGGCGTTCGAACGGATGCTCAGTTCCGTGGGCCCGACAGGAGGCCGCCTGGTGCGCCTTTCCGACCAGCGCCCCCTGCGGCGCATCGCCTGGATCCTGTGCGTGGGCTCCCGGGATGTTCAGGCAGAAGCGGACTACTGCTCCGGGGTATGCTGCATGTATTCCCTGAAGCAGGCCCGCCTGGCGCAAAAGGCGGCCCGGCAGCAGGGCGCGAAAATCGAAACGGTGCTCTATTACATGGACATGCGGACTTTTGGCAAGTCCGGGCAGCAGTACCGGGATGCGGCAGAAGCCGAAGGCGCGGTATGCCGGCGCAGCCGCGTGCATTCCATTGTCAGCGAGGAAACTTCCGGGGACCTGTGCATCCGCTCGGCAGACACTTCCGGGCAGATCCGCGAGGACCGCTACGACCTGGCGGTGCTGGCCACGGGCCAGCGCCCCTCGGCAAAGGTCACGGAGCTGGCGGAAATGCTCGGCATTGCATCTGATCCCCGGGGCTTTATCAACACCCGGGAATTTTCCCTGACCCAAACCTCGGGCAACGGCGTACTGGCCGCAGGATCTTGTACCGGCAGAAAAGACATCAGCGATGCGGTCATATGCGGCAGCTCCGCGGCATTTCACGCCTCGCGCCTTCTGCACGCAGGCGGCGGAAACTTGCTCGAACAATCTGCACCGGCTGAATCCGCCGCAGACATTTTCCGCGAGCCGCCCCGGGTGTTTACTGCGGTATGCGGCTGCAGCGGGGCCGTGTCCGGAATTTTCGATCCGGAAACATTTTCCGGGAAATGCTGTGGCGACCCGTCGCTGTACAGCGTGGAAACCGCTGACTGGCTGTGCACAGACGAAGGGCTTGCCGACCTGGCGGAAAATATCCGGCAGTCCGGGGCCAACCGGGTGGTTATCGGCGCATGCCGTCCCCTTTGCGTGCCGGAAAAGAAAAAGGCGCTGGCCCGGGCCGTTTCCCTTTTGCCGGAGCTGATTGAAATCGTGGACCTTCGCTCGCAGGTACCGGCTGCATCCGAAGAAATCCCGGAGCAGCAAAAAGCCGACACACGCGAAACCATGAACTTCCGGCTGGAAATGGCCATATCCCGGGTAAAGCTGGCGGATCCGGCATTTGCCCCGAACATCGCAACAGGGCAGTCCGTGCTGGTGGTCGGCGGGGGCATTGCCGGAATGACCGCCGCCCTGGGCGTTGCCGATCACGGATACGGGGCATACCTGGTGGAAAGAGCCGACCGCCTGGGCGGCAATCTCAACTGGCTTCACCAGACCATCGAGGGAGATGATATTGCCCGGCTTGCCGAGCAGACGCGATCGCGGGTGGAAAATCATCCGATGATCACGATTTACACCAACACGCAGGTTACCGAAACCCGCGGGACCGGGGGCGCGTTTCGCAGCACCCTGCAAACCGGAGACGAGGCGGCTTTTTCCGTGGAACACGGGGCGGCAATCCTGGCCACCGGCGGCGGGCAGGCCGAAACCGAAGCCTTCGGACGCGGCACGGATGCCCGGATTATCACCCAGCAGGAACTGGAATCCCGGATTCGGGAAAATAACCTGGATCCCGAACAGATCAACAGCATGTGCATGATCCTGTGCGCAGGTACCCGGCAGCCGCCGAAAAACTACTGCAGCCGGATCTGCTGCGCCACCGCCCTGAAACATGCCCTGCACGTCAAGGAAAAGAATCCCGAAGCCGGGGTCTATGTTTTATACCGGGACATGATGGCATACGGGTTCCTGGAAGCCTGGTTCACCCGGGCCAGAAAGGCCGGGGTCATATTCATCGCATACACCCCGGAAACCGCACCTGAGGTATCCGCGCAGCAAGACGCAGTGCGGATAACAGCTATGGAACCGGTACTCCAGCGCGAGGTGGAAATCTCGGCCGACCTGCTGGTGCTGGCCACAGGCATCGAACCGGCTGAATGCGGGGCGCTTGCCCGAAGCTTTGGTGCGGACACGGATGCGCACGGATTTCTCCGGGAGGCCGAGCCCAAGTGGCAGCCGGTGGAATCTCTGGCCCCCGGGGTGTATGCCTGCGGAATCGGGCTTCGGCCCGCCAGCATTGCCGAATCCGTGGCCTCTGCCGAGGCCGCCGCCCAGCAGGCCGTAATCCGGCTGGGCCGGAATCACCAGCCGGCGCCCAAAAATATCGCCCGGGTCCGCCACAGCCTGTGTTCTTTGTGCCAAAGCTGCATAGCGGCCTGCGCATACGGCGCCCGGAAATACGACCCGGAATCCCGAATGATCATCGTGGATCCGGAAGCATGCCGCGGATGCGGCGCATGTGCTTCTGCCTGCCCGAACTTTGCCGCATACCTGGAAGGCTTTGCCCCGGGCCGGATGCTTTCCATGCTGGCGGCGGCCGCAGATCATTAGAAAGGAGACTGACCGGATGCACAGGAAAAATGAAGCCCCGCAGTCATACATTCGTCCCGAACAGCCGGACCCGGCCCTGGAGCGGGTCAGAGAAAAAGTGCGGACCTGCATCCAGTGCGGCACGTGCACCGGTTCGTGTCCCAATGCATTTGCCATGGACGCCACCCCGCGAAAACTCTGGCGCCTGGTGCTCATGGGCCAAAGCCGGGAGATTTTTGAAAGCCATACCTTTGCCCTTTGCTCGGACTGCTACTGCTGCACCCTGCGGTGCCCCCGGGGACTTGCGCTCACCGATGCCATGGCTGATCTCAAACAGATTGCCGCAGCCGAAAAACACGGGGGGGATCCGGCATGCACGGCATTTTACCGGGCATTTCTCCGGTCCGCCCGGCGATACGGAAGGGTCCAGGAAACCCGGCTGATGGCAAGTTACCTGGCGGTGATGACCCCGCGCCGGCCGCTGATGCCCTTTCGGTTTTCCGGGCTGGGGCTGCAGATGATCAAAAGGGGTAAAATCAGCCTGCGCCGGCCGGCAGGCAGCAGAAACCTGGAAGGCATTTTCGCCAGAATCGAATCCAGGAGAGGCGGGCAATGAAATACCTTTACTATCCGGGCTGTTCACTGGAATCCACGGCCCGGGAATACGACCTGGCAACCCGGGCGGTAATGCACGCACTGGGTGCGGAGCTTATTGAAATCCCGGACTGGACGTGCTGCGGGGCCACGGCCGCCAAGGCCGTGGATCGCCGCCTGGCCCTGGCAATGCCCGCGGTCAGCCTGGCCCTGGCCGAAACCGTGGATTCGGCAGCCGACATCCTGGTGCCGTGCAGCGCCTGTTATCTCAACCTCAAGAAGGTACACGAAACCGCGGCCACCGAACCCCGAACCCTGTCGGAAATCAATGAAATTCTCTCGGATGAATCCCTGCACTACTCGGGAAAAGCCCGTCCGCGCCACATACTCGACATCCTTTCAAAAGACATCGGTCCAGCCGGAATTTTGCAGCAGATCACAAACAACCTTTCCGGCCTGCGCGTGGCGCCCTATTACGGCTGCCAGTGCCTCCGGCCGTACCGGGTTTTTGACGACCCGGAGGCGCCGAACTCAATGGCCGCCTTGCTTGCAGCCGCCGGGGCGGATCTGCATCCTTGGTCCATGGCCGCCAGTTGCTGCGGGGCCTCGCACATGACCACAAACGCAGAGGTCAGCAAGGAACTTGTTTTTCGCATTTTAAAGTCCGCAAGCGGTGCGGATGCTATCGCCACGGTCTGCCCCATGTGCCAGATGAACCTGGAAGGATACCAGGGATGGATATCTTCCCGCTACGGAGAAGATGTACGGATTCCGGTTTATTACCTGCCCCAGCTGCTGGGCCTGGCCATGGGCATCCCGGCCGGGGACCTGGGCCTGGATGCGAAATCCGTCCCGGCGGCGGCCCAATCAGATCAACAACCGATCCGGAAAAACCCAAGATGCTGAAATTTTTTAAATATATGCGAACCCGCACGGCATTCAAACTGCTTTTTCTCATGGCCGTGGCCGCTGCCCTGCTGGTCTGCTTCACCTTCTGGGTCTGGTACAGCGTCAGGTCGGGCGAGGAAATGCCCATGATCGAAAAGGCGGCCCTGCTGCTGGCCGTACTTACTTTTGCCGGGGCTGCAGTGCTGATTTTTTTCATGGGCGAGCAAATTGCACGCAAACAGGCCGCGCTCAACAAGCAAAAGGAAAAATACCGTACCCTGTTTGAGCTGGTGCCCTGTGAAATCGCGGTGCTGGATACAAATTTCCGTCTGATTCACTTCAACCACAGGTTTGCTGAAAAATTCAATCCCAAAATCAGTGAATATTGCTTTCAGGCATACAAGGGCCGCGAGCAGAAATGCGAACCCTGCCCGGTGGAAAAGACCTTTGAAGACGGCCTGCCCCATTTCAGCGAGGAAACCGGATACGCCAAAGACGGCACAACCGCCCATTGGCTGGTGGTCACCTCCCCGCAGAAGGACGAAGATACCGGAGCGGTCACCGCAGCGCTGGAAATGACTGTTGATCTCACGGATTTGAAGCTGCTCGAAGACAAATTGAAAAAATCGGAAAAAAAGTATAAGGATATATTCAACAATATTGCCAATCCCATCTTTGTCATCGACCGGGAAGATTTAACGATTCTCGACTGCAACAAAAGCGTTCAGAGAGTCTACGGATACAGTAAATCCGAGGTTTGCGGCACCCGGTTTACGGACTTGTTCATCGCCGACGACCGGGCTTATTACGAACGCTTAATGAAAACCCGGGATGAAATCCACCAGGCCAGGCACCTGCGGAAAAGCGAAAAAGCACTGTTTGTCAACATCCGCATCTCTCCTTCGGAATACGAGGGCAAATCCGTGTATCTGGTGACCACCAGCGACATCACCCAGCGCCTGGAAGCCGAGCAGCAACTGATCCAGGCAAGCAAGATGGCCACCCTCGGGGAAATGGCCACCGGCGTGGCCCACGAGCTCAACCAGCCCCTGTCTGTGATCAAGACGGCAAGCTCCTACCTGATGAAAAAAATCCGGAACAACGCCCCGATCACAGATGAAAATCTCTATACTATGGCCTCGGAGATCGATTCCCACATCAACCGGGCCACCAAAATCATCAACCATATGCGCGAATTCGGCCGCAAATCCGAAATCGACACGGAAAATATCAATGTCAACCCGGTGATTGAAAATGCTTTTGATATCTTTGCCCAGCAGCTCAAGCTGCGGGGCATTGACGTGGTCTGGGAACTCGCACCGGAGCTGCCCAGCGTAAAAGCCGATGCCAGCAAGCTCGAACAGGTTATTATCAACCTGCTGGTCAACGCGCGCGATGCCATCGAAGCGCGCTGGGGCCAGCGGCCCTCGGATAAAGACGCCGCGGATAAGAAAATCCTTCTGCGCTCGCATTCAGACGGTCGATTTGTTACCATTGAGGTCGAGGACACGGGAAGCGGCATTCCCCCCGACCTGGTGGATAAAATTTTCGAGCCTTTCTTCACCACCAAGGATGCGGGAAAAGGTACCGGGCTGGGCCTTTCGATTTCCTACAGCATCCTCAGGGAATGGGGGGCGGCCATCCACGCCGAGTCGGGCCGCAGCCAGGGCACCCGCTTTATCATCCGCTTTCCGGTTCCAAGGCAAAACACGCCGCCGCCAGAGGGAGCATGACCAAAATGCTGCTGCAATACGAACAGATCGGAGAAATTTTCGACTGCCTTTCCCTGGGCGTAATCATCTTGTCCAAGGATCGAAAAATTCTCTCCATTAACCGGTCGGCCGAGCAGTTGACCGGATTTCCTGCATCCGGGACCGTGGGCCTGTACTGCTACAACGTGTTTCTCGATTACCTGTGCGGCGGCAGGTGCAAGTTTCTCGAATCCGAAGACGAGATCCGCCAGACCCTGGTCTCGGACATCGCGGTCACCGACCGGCAGAACAAGACCACCTCCATTACCAAGATCGAATCTCCGCTCTACGGGCAGGACGGGGAGATGATCGGATGCATGGAGGTTTTCCAGGATCACAGCGCCTTCCGGGAGCTCATCAAGCGCATCCGGTTTGACGACCTCCGGCTCAAGCTGATTTTGGACAACCTGGATATCGGCATCCTGACCCTGGACCGGGGCAACCATGTCACTTTTTTCAACACCAAGGCCGAACAGATTACCGGCTTTTCCCGCACCGAATTGCTGGGCAAATCCTGCAAGTCGTTTTTCGGCCCTTGGTTCTGCGAGGACGTACTCGACCAGTGCGGTTATCCCAACGGCAACAGCGAGCATCTCACCGCAGAGACCCGTCTCATTACCGAACAGGGCCAGCCTCTGCCGGTGCGGGTGACCTATCTGCCCCTGAAAAACGAATCCGACATGATCGTGGGCGGGCTGACCACCATTACCGACCTGTCGCTGAAATACCATTTCGACAGCGCCATCAAGGACCGCTATACCTTCTATGACATGATCGGCCGGCATCCGGACATGCAGAAAATCTTTGACATGATTCCCATGGTGGCGGCAACGGATACCACCACCCTGATCGAGGGGCCCACGGGCACGGGAAAGGATCTGCTGGCAAAGATTATCCATAATGCCAGCCAGCGGGCCGAACACAAACTGGTCAAGGTCAACTGCGCTTCCCTTCCGGACACCCTGCTGGAATCGGAGATGTTCGGTTATGTGCGGGGGGCGTTCACCGGCGCGGATCGCGACAAGCCCGGCCGCTTCCAGGAGGCAGAAGGCGGCACCATATTTCTCGATGAAATCGGCGACTTGCCACTGCCGCTGCAGGCCAAGCTGCTGCGGGTAATCGAGGACCGGGAATTCTATCCCCTGGGCTCCCGGAAAACCACGGGCGTGGATGTGCGCATCATCTCTGCCACCAACCAGGACCTGCATCAACTGGTCAAGGAAAGACGTTTTCGGCAGGACCTGTTTTACCGGCTCAATGTCATGCGCATCGCCCTGCCCCCGCTGAAAGACCGGAAAAGCGACCTGCCCCTGCTCATCAGCCATATACTCCAAAAGATCTGCACGGCCATGGATGTGCCGGTAAAGAAAATTTCCAAGCCGGCCATGCACATCCTGCTGAATTACGATTACCCCGGAAACGTGCGGGAACTGGAAAACATCCTGGAGCACGCGGTGATTATATGCCGGGGCGACACCATTGAAAAAGATCATTTTCCGCGGGCCCTGACAGCGGCCGAGGCGCCCGCCGAATCCCCGGGACCGGATCCGGACACGTCCGGACCCGGGGACCGCAGCGAGCGGGTCAAAATCATGAACGCACTGGCCCAGTGCCGCTGGAACAAGACCCGGGCGGCAAAAATTTTAAACATTGACCGTTCCACACTGTGGCGAAAGATGAAAAAATATGAAATCGCCTCTTAGGCATTGACGAATCCGCGAAATCCATAAATCGTGTCCGAACAAAGGCCGGAAGTAGCGTTCAGGCACTGAACACCGCGGGGTATGAAAAAATGGCGGAAAAAATACTCCTTGTCGACGATGAAGCAGGCATCCGCAGCGTCCTGGGCATTTCCCTGTCTGATATGGGCTATGAGGTGCATACTGCGGAAAACGGGGAAGCCGCCCTGCGGGAATTTCGCGACCACCGACCGCCGATCGTGCTGGCAGACATCAAGATGCCCGGAATGGACGGCCTTGACCTTCTGCGCAAGCTCAAGGCCGAGGACCCGGACACCGAAGTCATCCTGATTACCGGTCACGGGGACATGGACCTGGCCATCAAGAGCCTGAAATACGAGGCCACGGATTTCATCACCAAGCCCATCGCGGACCGGGAGCTGGAAAACGCCCTGGAAAAAGCCAGGCAGCGCATCAAACTGCGCGCGCAGTGGCGCAGTTACACAGAAAACCTCGAGGACATGGTCCGGCAGAAAAGCGACCGGCTCACTGATGCGGCAGAAGAAGGCGAAAGCGCCGAGGATGCGCGTTTCCAAAGGCTTTTTGACGAACTTCCCGGCTACGTGGCCGTTATTGACGGCGACTACAAGATCACTGCAGCCAACAAGACCCTGAAATCCGATTTCGAACTCGATGATCCCCGGGGAATCCATTGTTACAAGCTGTTCAAGGGCTCGGACGAGCCCTGCCTTGACTGCCCGGTGGCCCGCACCTTTGATGAGAACCGGACCTGCCAGGCGGAACTCAAATTCACCCCGGACGGCGCCCAGAGCCGGCACATGTTTGCCTGGACCACGCCCCTGCAGGACGAAAACGGAGATGCCTCCCGGGTAATGATCATGATGACCGACATCTCCCAACTCCTGGATTTAAAGGATCACCTTGCCTCTCTGGGCCTGATGGTGGGTTCGGTCTCCCACGGCATCAAGGGGCTTTTAACCGGCCTTGACGGCGGGGTCTACATGCTCAATTCCGGATTTTCCCACGACGATCCGGAGGAAATCTCCGAGGGCATCAAAACCGTCAAGACCATGTCCGACCGGATCAAGCACATGGTGCTTGACATCCTGTATTATGCCCGGGAGATGAAGCTTGATAAACAGCCGGCAGACATCACAGCATTTGTGCACGAAACCGCGGACGTGGTGGCCGCCCGTGCCAAGGAATCCGGCGTAGAGCTTGTCCCGGAGGTGGACGAATCCCTGGAAAACAGCAGCATCACCATTGATGCCGAGCAGCTCCGGGCCGCCGTTGTCAACATCCTGGAGAATGCCCTGGATGCCTGCGCCGAAGACCGGGAGAAAACTTCGCACCGCATCGGGTTCCGGGCTTTTGCCGAAAACGGGGCGGTCTGCTTTGACATCAGCGACACCGGTCCGGGCATGGACGCGGAAACCCGGGAAAACATCTTCAAGCTGTTTTACTCTTCAAAACGCTCCCAGGGCACCGGCATCGGGCTGTTTATCACCCAGAAAATCGTCGGCCAGCACAACGGCACCATCGAGGTGGAATCCACCCCGGACGAGGGCACGCGCTTTCGCATCCGGATTCCATTCGAGAATTAGGGGCGAAGCATACAGAATGATGATATATTATAAAAAAATACGAAATTCACGCAGAGCACGCAGGAAAGACAATATCGAATGTGCAAATAAATGCGCTTTGCACTTTATCCCCGCAGCTGTTGAAAATACCATTTTCGGATTTCGAATTTCGTGCTTCGGATTTATGATTGGAATTCAGCCCCTGGGGGATCACACGTGGTGCGTGCGATCCAAAACCCACTTTTTTTTCAATATTAAGGAGACAGTCATGTCCAAAAAAATCCTTGTCATCGACGATGACCCGACCACGGTCAAGTACCTGGTCAGCGTACTGAAAAACAACGGGTTTGAAACCTGCGAGGCCTATGACGGGGTGGAAGCCATGGAGGTGCTGCAGCGGGAAAAGCCGGACCTGATCACCCTGGACCTGGAAATGCCCGAGGAATGGGGGACCCGTTTTTACCGGAAACTGCGCAAGCAGGGCGGCGAGCTTCAGGACACGCCGGTGCTGATTATCAGCGCCATGGCCTCGCGGCATCTCTCGGTGCGCGATGCCGTGGGATACCTGTCAAAGCCGTTCGACCCGAATGAAGTCATTGACATTATAAATCAAAACACTTAATCCGCCCGCCACTGCCGCCGGCCTGCCGTCCGGACCTGCTGTTCGGACCTGCTGTCCGCATTGCATTTTGATTTATTATCCGTTATATGAAATATAATTTACAATTACCAAATACGATCGGAAATCGCGTTTTTATTCCGATTTTCATAATAAGCGGCACAAGGACAGCAATCCCCATGGGGCTATATAAAAAACAGCGAACCCTGGCGGCTCCGGTTTCTTTTTCCGGCCAGGGCGTGCATTCAGGCAAAACCGTAAACCTGACCGTACACCCGGCGCCGCCGAACTACGGCGTCCGGTTCAGGCGCATGGATCTGCCCGCAAAACCGACGGTCGCCGGACACTTCAACCGGGTGGTGGACACCAGCCTGGCCACAGTCATCGGGGAGAGCGGATGCATCGTATCGACAATCGAGCACCTGATGGCGATCCTGGCCGGACTTTCCGTTGACAACGCGCTGGTGGAGCTCGACGACTACGAACTGCCCATCATGGACGGCAGCGCCGCCGTGTTTACCCGGCAGATCCGCGAAAAAGGAATTGCCGAGCAGGATGCGCCGCGGTTTTATTTTGTGATCGAAAAACCGATCCGGATCGAGGACCAGGACAAATCCGTATGCGTATACCCGGACGGCCGCCGGATGATCACGTGTACAATTGATTTCGACCACCCGGCCATAGGCAGGCAAACCTATGAGATCGAATTGAGCGACGAACGCTTTGAAGCCGAAATATCCGGGGCCCGGACTTTCGGGTTCCTGCACGAACTGGAAATGATGCAATTCTATGGCCTGGCCAGGGGCGGATCGCTGGAAAACTCCGTTGCCGTCGATGAAAACGGCGTGGTCAACGCCGGGGGGCTGCGCTGGCCGGATGAATTCGTGCGGCACAAGATCCTGGACTGCATCGGGGATTTTTCCCTGCTTGGGCTGCCGATTCTGGGTCATATCACCCTGCACAAGTCCGGGCACAATTTTAACCACGCGTTTCTGAAAACGTTTTTCAAGCAAAAAAAGCACTGGAAAACAGCGACCATTGACATGATGGAAACCGCCGGTGCCGCCCGGTAACTGTCAGGCACACAACACAGCCGGAAGTCAAATGCGAATTCATTGTTCTGTTATCCGATTTTCAGCGGCAATCATGCTGGCCGCGGCAATTGCCACCGTCCTGCTCCCGGCCTCGCTCCGGGCCCAGGAAGCCCGGATCGAGGACATGGTCGTGAGCAACAACCGGGATGATCTGCTGCTTTTTGTCAAGGTGGAGGGCGCGTTTACCGAAAAAATGCGGCAGGCCGTATTAAACGGGATTCCCACGTCTTTTTCCTTTATTGTACGGCTGAAGAAAATCAATTCTTTCATTCTGCCCGATTCCACAGTGGCCGAACGGAAAGTCACACATACCATCAAGTACGAAAATCTGAAAAAACGCTTCACGGTCAAGCGCTCCTGGGAAGACAACCGCGCGCTTACCACGGATTCCTTCGAGGAGGCCCGCAAGTGGATGTCGGAAATCAAGAGTCTGGCCGTGGCACCCATGAAAAAACTCGAAGAAGGCAAGCGCTACCGGTTAAGTGCCAAGGCCGAACTCGACAAGGTGGAACTGCCCTTTTACCTGAACTATGTCTTCTTTTTCGTTTCCCTCTGGGATTTTGAAACCGACTGGCACGAAATTGAATTTGTTTATTAAAATGTCCCGGATTTCAGATTTCTTGGATAACTGCATTTGCAAATGAAGCCAAACCGCTACCTGATCCCGAAATCCCCGGATCCGGCATCCGACCGCGTCCGCAGGAAAAGAGACTTCATCATCATCGGCGTGGTGTTGGCAGCGGTATGCCTGCTGTCCTACCTGATTATCCGGCCGATGATGGCCGGTGTGAACATGCCGGTGTCCAACATGATGTTGATGTTCATTTTGATCAACATCAACATGATGCTCATTATCCTGCTGATTTTCCTGATTTTCCGGAATATGGTAAAACTGTTTTACGAGCGGCGCAGCCGGATTCCCGGAACCAAGCTGCGCACCAAGCTGGTGGCCGCCTTTATTTCGCTGAGCCTGCTGCCGGCGGGCGTGCTTTTTGCCTTTTCCCTGCACTTTATCACCACCAGCATCGAGTTCTGGTTCCAGGTGCCCATTGAACAGGCTCTGGACAACTCGCTTGCCGTGGGCCGCAGCATGTACCAGCACGTGGAAAGCAACAACCGGTTCTTCCTGGAAAAAACCGCCTATCAGGTCCGCACCCGGAACCTGCTGGACCCGGAGAATCAATCCGATCTGGCCAATTATGTTCAGATCGTCCAGCGGGAATTCAACCTCGACGCCGTGGAGGTATACGACAGCAACTACGAACGGCAGAGCTTTTCCACCGCCGACCACATGCCCGCCCGGGCGCTGGCGGAGCTCGATGCCAATCACCTCCAGAAGGCCATAAGCGTTTCAGGCAACTCCACCTCGACCTCGGAACTGCTGACCCACGGTGAACTCATCCGAAACATCGCCACGATTCCCTTCGGCGAAAAGGAAGGCAACACCCGCGGATTCGTGGTGATCAGCGTACTGCTGCCCGCGGACATGGCCGAGCATCTGGCTTCCATATCCCAGGGACTCGAGGAATATCAGCAGATCAAAATGCTCAAACAGCCCATCCGGCTGACCTACTATGTCACCCTTTCGGTGGTGGCCCTGCTGGTGGTTTTCTGCGCCATCTGGGTGGGCATGTACCTGTCGCGCTCCATTACCATCCCCATCATGGAACTGGCAGAAGGCACCCGGAAAGTGGCCGAGGGAGACCTGACCTACAACATCAACGTGGTGGCCGACGATGAGATGAAGAGCCTGGTGGATTCATTTAACAAGATGACCCGGGAACTTCGATTTAACCGGCGGGAACTGGAATACTCGGCCAGAAAGCTCTACGAGCAGAACATGGAAATCGAGGAGCGGCGCAGGTATATGGAAATCGTGTTAAACAACGTTTCCACCGGGGTGATTTCCATTGACGCAGGCGGCCGGATCACAACCATCAACGCCTCTGCCGAGGAAATGCTCCGGATCCGGGCGGATGATGCGATTAAAAAGAGCTATCAGCATCTGCTTCAAGGGGCGTATCCGAAGCTGGCCGAAGAAATCATGGAACGCTTTGCCAGCAAGTCCGAAGACAGCGTGTCCAAATCCCTGAACCTGACCATCAGCGGCCAGCGCCGGACATTCAAGGTGAACTTCAATGCCCTCATAGACGAATCCGGCCGCCACATGGGCATCGTGATGGTCTTTGACGACCTGACCGAACTGGAAAAGGCCCAGCGCATGGCCGCCTGGCGGGAGGTCGCCCGCAGAATCGCCCACGAGGTGAAAAACCCGCTGACCCCGATTTCGCTTTCCGCCCAGCGCCTGAAGCGCAAATACCAGCAGCGGATCAACGAATCGGTATTCGAGGAATGCACCCAGACCATTATCGATCATACGGACATGATCCGGAACCTGGTCAACGAGTTTTCATCATTTGCCCGGTTTCCCACTGTGGAGCCCGTGCCCTGCGAACTGCCGCCCATAATCTACGAATCCGTGGCCCTGTACCGGGAAGGGCACCCGGACATCGAATTTGTCGTTGAGATCGCAGACGATCTGCCGCAGCTCAACCTGGACCGGCAGCAAATCAAGCAGACCCTGATCAACCTGATTGACAACGCCATTGCCGCCATCCGGCACAAGGGCCGCATCACCATCGGCGCGGAGCTCGACAAGACCGGCGAAATTATCCGGATCACCGTGTCAGACAACGGTGCCGGTATTGGAGACGAAGACAAGCCATATCTCTTTGAGCCGGATTTCACCACCAAGAAATCCGGCATGGGGCTGGGCCTGGCCATAGTCAGCACCATCGTGGCAGACCACCAGGGGAAAATCACGGCCACGGACAACGAACCACAAGGGGCAAAATTTATTATTGAACTACCAGTTTGATAGACTCAATATTAAATTCGAAACACGTACCCCGAAGGCACATGATTCTTGAACTCACCCTTCGTGTTCTTCGTGAACTTCGTGGTTAATTTGATTTGATGTTTATTACCACGAAGAGCACGAAGGGCACGAAGATATATGCATCGAATAAATGTCCGGAAAAAACCAGCATCTATTAAAGCATAGCACATTCAAAAGGAGTGATAAATCTGCCCGCCTAAAGGCGCGGGGGCTTTAATCTTGATTGAGAATAGTAACCAAGGACCAACAAGGACCAAATGATATGTTTCCAACCATTCTGATCGTGGATGACGAGGAATCGATTTTAAAATCGCTCAGCGGAATTCTAACGGACGAAGGATTTGAGATCCTGACGGCCGCAAACGGTTATGAGGCGCTCAAATGCATCGAGGAGCAGGGCCCGGACCTGGTGCTGCTCGATATCTGGATGCCGGGCCTGGACGGCATTGAAACCTTAAAGGAGATCAAAAACCAGCACCCGCATGTCCAGGTCATCATGATCACGGGCCACGGCACCATTGAAACGGCAGTGAGCGCCACGAAAATGG
>JAIPEJ010000026.1 GCA_021737225.1 Desulfobacteraceae bacterium | reverse complement strand
TCATCGGCGGCGGATTTGCCTTCACCACGCTGCGTTCATCGATCATCTACATGCTGGATCCGGAAAACCGGAAAAAGTTCAAGGACATCCACGTGATCTACGGCGCCCGTTCGCCCGGGATGCTGCTTTACAAGGAAGAACTCGAAAACTGGGCCGCCCGGGACGATCTGAACATGCACATTACCGTGGATTCCACGGACGATCCCGAGTGGCCCCACCACACCGGGTTTGTGCCCACGATCTCGGAGCAGGAGGCGCCTTCCGGCACGGATGACACGTACGCAATTGTCTGCGGACCGCCCGTGATGATCAAATTTACGCAGCCGGTTCTTGACAAGCTCGGTTACAGTGAAGACCGGATCATTATGTCGCTTGAAAACCGGATGAAATGCGGAATCGGAATGTGCGGCCGCTGCAATACCGGCAAGGACTTTGTATGCAAGGATGGTCCTGTTTTTACCTTGCAACAGCTCAATCAAACGCCAAAGGAGTATTAGGTGCGCACAAGAACAATGCTCATATTTTAATATTGACAATTCGGGCAACACCCGTTAAATTACAAAATTTACAATTATTTGATAAGGCAGGAAGAATTGGCGAGAGAGGCCTTTTGAATACAAACAACTAAAGGAGGGATATTCAATGCCGACGGTAGAATTTGAAGGTCATACGTTTAATGTAGACGAAGACGGTTTCATTGACAACTTTGAGAACTGGAACGAAAGCTGGGTGAGATACGTCAAGCAGCAGGAAGGAATTGACGAGTTAAACGACGAGCACTGGAAAGTCATCAACGTGCTTCAGGATTATTACAAGAAAAACGGCATCGCCCCCATGGTGCGCGTGCTTTCCAAGCTCACCGGCTACAAGCTCAAACACATCTACGAGCTGTTTCCGTCCGGTCCGGGCAAAGGCGCATGCAAGATGGCCGGCCTGCCGAAACCCACAGGCTGCGTCTAAGGGGCTGTGGCATAGAAGCAAGTCCGCGCACGCGTGTGTTGGTGCAGAATTTGACAAAAGCCCTGCCTGGCGGCAGGGCTTTTGTTTTCAATCGGCTTTACAGCAAACGCGGGGGGGCCGCTGAAATGAACACCATCACCCTTGATGTGAGTTCCCGGCAAAAAACCGAACTCATCGATATCACCCCGGAGGTGCAGCAGCGGGTTGCCGGTGCCGGTTTTGACAACGGCATCTGCATGGTCTACGTGCCCCACACCACGGCTGCAGTGACCATCAACGAAAGCGCAGACCCCGCGGTGGCCCGGGACATCATCATGGTGCTCAATCAAATCGTCCCGTGGAAAGCCGGATACCGGCACATGGAAGGCAACTCCCCGGCCCACGTCAAGGCCGGCCTGGTGGGTGAATCCGTGCACGTGGCAGTTAACAGCGGAGATCTCCAACTGGGAACCTGGCAGGGCATTTTTTTCTGTGAATTCGACGGACCGCGCAGCCGGCGGGTTCGCCTTCACCTGATCAACGGCTGAACACTGGTGACCCCAACCATGGTGCAGAAGATCGACGATATTGACAAGGCCCTGTTAAACCGCATTCAATCCGATTTCCCCATCGACGCCCGGCCCTTTCTCCGGATTGCCGAGGAACTCGATCTCACGGAAGACGAAGTCATCGAGCGGGTCCGGCGCCTCAAGGAAAAGGACATCATCCGGCGCATCGGAGGCAATTTTTCACCCGAGAAGCTCGGCTTTGTCAGCACCCTGTGCGCCTGCCGCGTACCGGAGCAAAACCTGGAAGACTTTACGCGCACGGTCAACAGCTATGCCGGTGTGACCCACAACTATCTGCGGGACAATACCTTCAACGTTTGGTTTACGTTTATCGCCCCGACAGAAGCCGACATCAGCCGAAGCCTGGCTGAAATCTCAGAAAAAACCGGCATTCATGATATTCTCAACCTTCCGGCCACCCGGGTCTACAAAATTCGCGCCCACTTCAATCTCAAGTAAAAAGATGCCATGATCCGCGATGTTCGTATTGCCCTTGTTGTCTGCCACTCGGTTCTGGGTGACACCCCGGCAAATCTGGCACGCATGGAAATATGGACGGCTGCGGCAGCCCGGCAGGGCGCGGAAATCATCTGTTTTCCGGAACTCTGTGCCACGGGTTACCATGTGCGCGAGGCGATCCGCAGTGCAGCACAACCCCTGCCCGGCCCTGCATCGGATCATATCCGGGCCATGGCCGACAAACACGGTATCTGTATCCTGGCCGGCCTGGCGGAAATATCCGAAGACCGCATTTTTGCCGCCCACCTGCTGGCCGAGCCGGAAACCGGCATAGCCGGGGTGTATCGAAAGCTCCACCTGGGACCGCCCGAACGAAAACATTTTACCGCAGGATCGGAAATTCCCCCCTTGCCCGAGGCCCGCGGCATCCGCCTGGGCATCCAGCTTTGCTACGATGCCCATTTTCCGGAGCTTTCCACCGCCATGGCCGCAAAAGGGGCGGATATCATTTTCATGCCGCACGCCTCGCCGGGAAAAGATGCGACGGACAAGCTTGCTTCCTGGATGCGGCACCTGCCGGCAAGGGCCTTTGACAACGGGGTCTACGTGGCTGCGGTCAACCAGGTGGGAGACAACGGCAGCGGACTGTACTTTCCGGGCGCGGCAGCATTGATTTCTCCGGCCGGAAAGCTTCTGCACAGTTATACGGGAGATCAGGAAAACATGTTGTTTGCGGACCTGTCTGTCCGGGAGTTAAGCGCCGTGCGCGAACATCCAATGAAATACTTTCTGCCCAACCGCCGACCCGAACTTTACAAGTAAAGCCTTACCTTTCAGGAATTGCGTACCAGCTTGATGCCGAATTGAACGGGAATGGTCTTTTCCAGCGGTCGGCCAAAGATCAGTTCCAGCATGCCCTCTCCCATGCCGGCCTTTTCCCTCACTACGCGCCGCATTTCCGCATCATAGCGCACCGCCTCCAGGATGTCTTCGCCGGCCCCGGCATCCTTGAACTGCCGTTTTTCCGCAAGCGCCGCAATCATTTCATAACCGCATTTCTCCTCGTGGGTGCGAATCAGATCCATGAGCCATTCCAGGTTGCCGAAAACAGAATCCCGGTCCAGCCGATCGGCTTCATAGGCGGCCTCCAGCGGTCCGGTATCCCAGCATGCCATGAGGCGGCATTCCAGCGGACGGATATCGTAAATGCGGCAGGCTTTTTGTCCGGCATCGTAATAGATGCACGCGGCGCTGTGCTCTGCGGGCTTGAGCTTGATGATCTCCTGAGGCGTATTTATCAACTCCCCGGAGACGTTATCATGCACGGTTTCCCCCCTGCGGATGGTATACAGGTCTTGTGCCGGGATCTTTTTCTGCATCACCAGGTCCAGGTCTTCTGCGTGCAGGGCGGGCCCGCCCTTTTCACAGCAGGTCCCGCACCTCGTGCATTGGGTCTGGGCGTTATCCATATTTGATTCCATGCGCGCTAAGGTCTCCAAAAACCACGAAGCGCACGAAGCCCGCGAAGCTCAATATCGTTCTTCGCAGCTCGTGCGCTTCGATCTCTTCATACCCGATTGGATTATTCCTTCTTTTCCCCTTCTTCGGCTTTCTGATCTTCGCCTTCACCCTCTTCGCAGATGGATTTGGGGTCTGCCATGAGTTTCAGGATTTCATACTTGCGGTTGATCTCCTCTTCGATCTGCTTGCGCAGCTTTTTGGATTCCTCGGGAAATGATTTTTCCAGGGAGGCAAACCGGACCTCGCCTGCCAGAAAATCCTGCAGCGTGCCGTCGGGCGCCTTGGATTCAAGGACAAAGGGATTTTTCCCCTGTTTTTCCAGTTCCGGATGATACCGGTACAGCGGCCAGTAGCCGGTTTCCACGGCCCGCTTTTCCTCTTCCTGACTCTTGCCCATGCCGACCCGCAGGCCCTGGTTGATACACGGGGCATAGCAGATAATCAGGGAAGGCCCGTTGTATTCATCGGCTTCCCGGAAAGCCTTCATCATCTGATTCTTATTGGCGCCCATGGCCACGGATGCCACGTACACATAACCATAAGTCATGGCCATGCGGCCGAGGTCCTTCTTGCTGAGCTTCTTTCCGGAGGCGGCAAACTTGGCCACGGCTCCCGTAGGGGTGGCCTTTGATGACTGGCCGCCGGTATTGGAATACACCTCGGTATCCATGACCAGGATGTTGACATCCTCTCCCGAGGCAATCACATGGTCCAGGCCGCCGTAGCCGATGTCATAGGCCCATCCGTCACCACCGAATGCCCAGATCGACTTTTTCGTAAACACGTCTGCAAAGTCGTAAATGGACTCAAGCATCGGGCTCCGGTCCATGCCGGCCAGGATCTGCTTCATCTGATCGCCGTAAGTGCGCGAGCCCTCGGGATCATCCATGTTCTCCACCCAGCCGCGCATGGCCTCTTTTAATTCTTCCGGGATATCGGCTTCAATGGCATCGCGGATCATATCGGCCAGCCAGCGACGGCGCTGGTTGACGGCCAGGCCCATGCCGTAGCCGAATTCCGCGGCGTCCTCGAACAGGGAATTGCCCCAGGAAGGGCCGAACCCGTCCTTGTTGGTGCAATACGGTGCAGACGGTGCGGATGCCCCCCAGATGGAACTACACCCGGTGGCGTTGGCAATAATCATCCGCTCGCCAAACAGCTGGGTGAGCACCTTGACATAGGAGGTTTCCCCGCAGCCGGCACAGGCACCGGAGAATTCGAGCAGCGGCTGATAGAACTGGCTGCCCTTGACCGTGGTCCGCTTGGTCAGGTTCTCCTTGGCAGGCAGGCTTTCAAAGAAGCTTTCACACGGCACCTGTTTTTCTGTCTGGGTGTTGATGGGCCGCATGACCAGCGCCTTTTTCTTGGCCGGGCAGATATCGGCGCAGTTGCCGCAGCCCTGGCAATCCCGGGTATAAACCTGGATCCGGAACTTGTACCCCTTGAGCTCCTTGCCTGTGGCATCAATGGTGTCAAAACCCTGAGGTGCGCCCTTGAGTTCATCTTCTGTAAAAACCCCGGGGCGGATTGAGGCGTGCGGACAGACAAAAGCACACTGGTTGCACTGGATACAGTTTTCCGGGATCCACTCGGGCACATTGATGGCCACCTCGCGTTTCTCATATTTGCTGGTGCCCACGGGAAAGATCCCGTCGGGTTCAAAGACGGAAACCGGCAGGCTGTCGCCTTTCTGGGTCAACATGGGCCGCATGACGTTTTTGACAAAATCGGGTTCGTCGGTTTCAACAACCGTTTTGCGGCCCGCGCTCTTCCAGGACTCGGGATAATCAATCTCCTCCAGGTTGGCCACGGCCTGATCCACCGCGTCCACGTTCATCTGGACGATCTTTTCTCCCTTTTTGCCGTAGGTTTTCTGGATGTCTTTTTTGAGATAGTCCACGGCTTCCTCAAAGGGCAGCACATTTGCCACCTTGAAAAACGCGGTCTGCATGATCATGTTGATCCGGCCTCCCAGGCCCACCTTTTCGGCAATGGGGATGGCGTCGATGTTGTAGAACTTGAGCTTTTTCTCCGCAATGGTCCGCTTCATGGAATTGGGCAGTTCCTCTTCCATGTCCGACTTGGACCAGGGCGAATTGAGCAGAAAGGTTCCGCCCGGCTTGATGCCCTCGAGCACATCATAGACATGCACGTAGTTGGCCTTGTGACAGGCGATGAAATCCGCGGAATGCACCTGGTATGTCGACTGGATCGGGTGCGGGGAAAAGCGCAGGTGGGACACGGTCACCCCGCCGGACTTCTTGGCATCATAGGCAAAATAACCCTGGGCGTACTGATCGGTATGATCGCCGATAATCTTGATGGCGCTCTTGTTGGCGCCTACGGTGCCGTCCGAGCCGAACCCCCAGAACTTGCACTGGATGGTGCCCTCGGGAGCGGTATCAATTTCTTCTTCCACGGGCAGGGAAGCGTGGGTCACATCGTCCTTGATGCCCACGGTAAACTTATGCTTGGGCGCAAGCGCCTTCATGTTTTCAAACACCGACCTGGCCATGGCCGGGGTGAATTCCTTGGATCCCAGGCCATATCTGCCGGCATGGATCTCGGGGGATTCGCCGTATTCCATGAAGGCCGTGCACACATCAATATAAAGCGGATCTCCAATGGCGCCGGGCTCCTTGGTGCGGTCCAGCACCGTGATCTGCTCCACCGAGCCGGGAAGCGCGGCCAGAAAATGCTCGATGGAAAACGGCCGGTACAGGCGAACCTTGAGCAGTCCCACCCGTTCGCCGTTTTTGTTCAGGTGGTTGACCACTTCCTCGATGGTCTCGGTGCCCGAACCCATGGCCACGATCACCCGATCGGCATCCGGATGCCCCACATAGTCAAACAGGTTGTATTTTCGGCCGGTCAACTGCCCGACCTTTTCCATGTTCTCAATGACAATGTTGGGAATATCCAGGTAATATGGATTGCAGGCTTCCCGGTTCTGGAAGAAAATATCGGGGTTCTGGGCCGTGCCCCGGATATGGGGATGTTCCGGATTCATGGCGCGGGCGCGAAATTGCCGAATGGCCTCATAATTGATCAGCCCGGCCATTTCTTCATAATCGATCAGCTCGATTTTCTGAATTTCGCTGGAGGTCCTGAACCCGTCGAAAAAGTGCACGAACGGCACGCTCGAATCAATGGCCGACAGGTGGGAAACCAGGGCCAGGTCCATGACTTCCTGCACGGAGCCGGAAGCCAGCTCGGCAAACCCGGTCTGCCGAACTGCCATGACGTCGCTGTGGTCCCCGAAAATCGAAAGTGCATGAGAGGCCACCGCCCGCGCGGAGACGTGAAAAACCCCCGGCAGCAATTCGCCGGCGATCTTGTACATGTTCGGAATCATCAAAAGCAGGCCCTGGGAGGCGGTAAACGTGGTGGTCAAAGAGCCGGCGGCCAAAGCGCCGTGCGCCGCACCGGCCGCACCGGCCTCGGACTGCAGTTCCCGCACGTGCAAAGGCTGGCCGAAGATATTTTTCCGTCCCCCGGCCGCCCATTCATCGGCGGTTTCGCCCATGGAGGTGGAGGGCGTAATCGGATAGATCGCAGCCACCTCGCTTAGTGCATAGGCCACGTGCACGGCGGCCGTGTTTCCGTCGATTGTCTGCATTTTCGCCATAGTTTGCTTTCTCCTTGCATCGGTTGGAATGTTTATAAAAGCCGAAAATCCGCAAACCGGCCACGGCTTTTCAAAATCTCAGGATATTTCTCAAAATTAATAAAATTATCTGATATTGCAATTCGTGTAAAGAAAAAACTGGACTTATCAGGGTTCAAACATGGGGATGGGTGATGTTGGCCACGCAGTTGGCCAGAGAAACGAACTCGTCCACGCAAAGCGTCTCGGCACGTCTGCCGCCGCTGATGCCGGCGCATTCCAGGGACGTATCGGTCTGGTATTCGGTAATATTGAGTTCTCCGCCGATCAGCGCATTTCTGAGGGTCTTTCTGCGCTGGCCGAATGCAGCCTTGACCACTGCGGATAGCAGGGCTTCATCGGCAGCCTGAACGCGGGGCGGCTGAAAGCAGATCTCGATGACCTCGGAATCCACGTTCGGCCGAGGATAGAACTGGTTGGCCCGCACCCGCGCAATCCGGGAAACCGCTGCGCAGTACTGGGTCATGACCGAAAGCCGGCCGTATGCTTTTGTCCCGGGCACGGCATAGATGCGCCGGGCCATTTCCGCCTGGAGCATCAAAACCGCCCGATCGATGATGTCCCGCTGGAAGATCAGTGAAATGAGCACCTGGGAGGAAATATTGTAGGGAAGATTGCCGATCACGGTCAGCCGTGTGTTTTCCTGCTGAAAAATAGCCTGCAGGTCCACGTCAAAGATATTTTTGTTGACCACCGCCACGTTTTCCACCCCGCCCTCGGCCACCACTGACTCGAGTATCCCGATTAAATCGCGGTCTTTTTCCACGGCATACACCCGCCTGGCCGCATGGGCGGCAAACACGGTCAGCGCCCCGACCCCGGCACCGATTTCCACGACCACGGCATCCGACAACGTTGCCCGGCGAGCGATCATCTCCGCGGTGGACGGATCTGCCAGGAAATTCTGGCCCATGTGCTTTTTTGGAAACAGGCTGCGGCTTGACAGCAGGCGATAGGGTCCGGTCATGGATTTCGCAGTCCGTGGTTAGGGATTTTTCTTTGCGCGATATTTGAGGAGCCTGTAAAAAGTCTTTTTTACAGGCAGTGTTAAGTTTTAAGTGATTAAGTGTTTAAGTAAAATCAAGAAGTTATATTTTTATTGCTTGGCGGGCATAACATTTTTTAGTCTTTTTACGAAGCCATCATATTGGACTGTATCAGATAAAAATCAGGGCAATAAACGCGCGGTCGGTCGGCTTCCGGCGTGAAGCCGCATCATCTGTCTTCACCCATCCGGTGGGGGGAATGCACCGTAACCCGGTGCCGCTCTTTGTCAACGACCACGGTCGTGTGCGGATACATGGAATACCAGATGCCGATCCGGTTGCCGTCCGGATCCCGGATCCAGGCGCCACGGCCGGAATCAAACTGATACCAGACCTGCGGATCCCAGATAAAGCTCACCTTGCCGGCAAGCTCCGGGCTGTTCGGGGCCACGGCTTGCCAGAAGCGCGATTCCAGGTGCCAGGACGGGGAAATCCCGATAATGGCATAGGGCATTTCCGTGCGGCCAATGGAATAATACCGGTAATCACCCGGTACAGAGTTTGTTTCAAACATGCGCGTGACTTCCGGGGCTGTCTGCAGGCTGCCGTATGCACCTGCGGCACAAGCTCCCATAAAGGCTGCCAGAAAAAACAGTAATCCAACTGATGAAATTTTCCGTAAAAACAAAGCACCAGGCATATTCCGCAATCGTTTATTGAATGAATTTATCCCGGCATCACCTCTGTGCCGACATTCAGGCGCTGTTGCAGCTTTTGCTCAATGGCATCGAGCCCGGAAAACCCTCCCTGCACATCCTGGATCTGTCCCTTGGTCTGCTCTGAAATGGTCTGCCTGAGACTGGTTTCAAGTTCGGCCCGCTGCCGGTCGATCGTCTTTTTCAGGGCCGCCTTCAGCGCATTATCAATGCCGGATTCAAGACCGATCTCGGGCTGCTGCAGGCTGCCGCGCACCCGGGCGGTCAGATCAAAGGCACTGACATCGCCGAGGGCATCTGCCAGGGCCTTTGCCAGAAAACCATCGGCTTTTTCAGCGCTCACCGCAAATCCGGCAGAATCCAGGCCCGCCCGGATATCTGCGGCCAGTTCCTTGCCGGCAATGCGGATATCTCCCGTGGCCGTCTTCACCCGGGCCGATTCCATGGAAATCGACAGATCCGGCCGATCCAGCAGGGAAAAACCTTTCAGCGGGTACTGTTGGATTTCAAACTCGGCCACATCTTCCGGGCTGCCCGGTTTCGTGCGATCCATGCGGCCCTGGATTTTCAGGGATTCAGCGGCTTCCGAGCCGGAAAAGGCAAATTTCATGGGCTGGCCCAGCGCCGCCTGATCCGAGGAAAGGTCCCGGATATCGCCCGACATGCCCCCTTCGGCCATGGAAACCTTTGCGGTTTTTATCCAGTATTCCGGAACAGATCGGCCGGAGGCAAATTCCACGTTAACCCCCTCGCCCCGGGTCCGCTTTTCCTTTTCGGGTCCGGATCGGGCCATGCCCGCGGCATAAGGCGCCAGGCGCTGATACCAGGTCAGGCCGGTTTCCACCCAGCCCGCGTACTTGGGGCCGAAAACCAGGGCCGATGCATTGGCAATGCCTTTCGGGGAAAGCGAATACTTTTCCGCCAGCCGCGCGGCATCCCGGGTCGGGGCCTGCTTGAGATCCGCAAGCCGGTTTTGCAGATCGCTCCGGGTTTGGCCCAGGTCTTTTTTGGCCTGCCGCAGGGCGGCCAGGTCGGCCTGGATGTCTTCTTTCACCTCCCGGACCTCCTTGACCTTTCCCGCGGCACCGAGCAAGCCGCCGGATTTATCCCCGCTGCGCAGCTCTTTTAAGCGCTGCCGGTGTTTCTCAAACGTCTCCTTATCCGGCAGATTCTCCAGCCGCGTTTCAAATCCCTGCCTGGCAGATGCCACGTCATCCTGAAGCGTTTTTGCGGCCTCGACCGTGGCCAGGTTTTCCTTTTCAAGAATCTCCCGGGGGCTTTCCATGGACAACGAGGGCAGCTTGAACCCAGAGCCGGATTTTTGCTCCTCAGCGGCCTTTTCTTCCGCAGTCGGCTTCTTTTCCGGCAGGGCGCCGGAGGTCTCACGCGGCTTGTCAAATCCCACCCCGTTCACGGACATGTCCTCGATCACCGTTTTGCCCCGGATGAGATCCCCGGTGTGAAAGTTCATCCGGATTCTGTCTGCGACAAATGCGTTTCGCATGGGCTTTTTCGGGTTGGTCACCTGGAGACCCGACAATTCCAGGCCCAGCGGGAACAGGGATAGGTCTGCGGATGCAAGCTCCACCCGCGCCCCGACCGCTTTTGTTCCCGCGCTTTGCACGGCGAATTTAATAAAATAGTCCACCGCGATATACCATACCCCGGCCACCAGGGCGACAATCACCGCGAATGCGACAAGCCCGGGCCATCGAATCAAGCGTGTCATACCGCACCCCTCCATCCGGAAACAGTTTTGTATACGGAATAAATCCGGCTGCCCTTAACCATCTGGGCAATCCGGGTTTTCTCAATCCAGGTCATGACATGCGTGCGGTAGCGCCGGATCAGCGCGTTGCATCCGAAATACACCGGCAGCACGCAAACCAGGGACACTATCAGGCCGCCCATGACAATGGTGTTGTTAAACCGGGTCAAATGCCAGAAGCCGGATCCGTAAAGCAGCGACCAGAACCCGGAAAGCCCGTCAGCAGAAAGTACCGCCATGCCCACCCGGTGGAAAAGCGGATCGAGCAGAAATGACAGAACGGAAAAAATCAGCCAGCCAAGGATAAAGCCGGTGATATTGACCCGCAGCACCAGGACCAGCAACAGCAGCAGCACGTGCTGCAGGGTAAGCATGGGCATGAACGCAAAAAACATGGCCAGGCATAACGCCGCGCTGATCTGGCCGGGTGCGGCCTCGGCGTTTAAGGCTTTCAGCAGTTTTGCCAGCAGGGTGATCATAATGATTTTCCTTTAAAAAAAGTTCCGCAAGCACCTTGGCTGATCGGCGGCGCGAAAAAGGAGTTTCCTCGCTCCAGGAGCCTCCCGGAGCCTCAAATTCCGCTCGGAAACCCGCTTTTCCGCACCGCCGTCAGGGCAACGAAGTACAATTTCGCAAGAGCGAAAAAAAATTGTTTCCCTGGAAGTCTTGAAAATGTTTATGCTCGTCAAGCAATGAAAATATAACCTTTTGATTTTACTTAAACACTTAATCACTTAAAACTTAACACTGCCTCATCAAAACTTAACACTGCCTGTAAAAAAGACATTTTACAGGCTTATCCCGATTGACTTCTTTTAAACATAGTTCCCGCTGTTTGCGAATGCAAAAAAAAGCCCGTGGTGATATCTCAGGGCGCGGGTTCGTAGAAGTCCGTCCATCGGGTCACGGGCTCAAGCCGCACCGGGGGATAAATCCGGCCGTGGGCCGGGGGCATGGAATTGTATACCCAGTCGATGTCCACGGCCCCCACCCGAATCGTGCGGCTGCGGGAAAAGCCGGTAAATGCGCCCCGGGTAAGCACGCTTTCCATCTGCAGGGTCAGTCCGAATACGGCCACTTCGGTTCCGTCGGGAACCTGTCTTAATTCCGCCCAGTAAGCCAGGGGAGAAAACACCAGCCGACTGCTGCCTGCCGCCCGGCACTGAAGCAGGGGAATGATTTCCGGAAATCCGTCCTCCCGGATATAGGCCAGAAATTTCAAGGCATCCATCCGGTTGAACAGCGTACGGGCAAACGGGGGCAGGATATGTTGGTTCTCAGCGGTCTTTGCCCCGCCCCGGGCGGCCCGGGTAAGCACTGCGGATGCCAGGATCCTCCCCAGCGGGAGTTTTTCCGGGCCCCGGGCATCAACCAGGTCCAGGTAATGCACCGTGTGTATCCCGAAATAAGCATTGTAGCGGAACATGGGCAGATCGTTGTAGGCCTGGTATTCCGGGCCCTCGTTTCTCAGGTGGCTCCAGCGGGCATGACCCCGCCACATACGCCGGTCCATTGTCATCACGCAAAACGCGGTCTCCGGGTGCTGCTGGATATTGGCCTTGCTGGTGCCCTTGCAGAACTCGCCCAGGGTGATCTGCCCGGGTCCGGATGCACGGATCGAGGTAATCAGGCTGATATGCGGCCGGCGCTCCGGTGAAACCGATGCCACCAGGCCGATTTTCTCTGCCGGGGAAAAGGCTTGAATGGTCGTCTCATCAAGCGTTGCAGCAGGATATGCCATTGTTTTGCTCCCTTGGAGTTCCATCCGGATCGCGCCGGGTCGCACCGGACCAACAAACGACCTCCGGGGCGGCAACCGAGTCTCTTGCGGTTTGTGCAAGGGCTTCCATGTGCCCGGCGGTAACGAGTTCGGTCTGCGCATATGCCCAGTCCCGGTCCAGGCGCATGTACTTGTCCCAGCACAGGTTATTGAATGCGCACAGCTCCCAGCGATCCACCGCGCCTGCGAGGTGTTGAGTGATAAAGTCCCCGATGGCGGAGATATTTGCCGGATCGTCAGTGGCCCCCGGTATTACCGGAGTTCGAATCCACAGCGCGGCCGGGTGCAGACGCGACTGCATGGCCGCGGCAACCCGGCAAAGATTTTCAAGGATCCGGCCGTTTTCCTGCCCGGTCAGCCGACGGTGTTCATCCGGATCCATGATTTTTACATCAAACATGATCATGCCGGCATGGGCAATCACCTTTTCAAGGACATTCTGCGAGCACAGCCCGCAGGTGTCCATCGCGGTATGGATTCCCTCCTGCCGCAGGCGCTGCATGAGGGCGGCAACAAAATCGGCCTGCATCAGCGGCTCACCCCCGGAAAGCGTCACCCCGCCGCCCGAGGCCTCATAATAGGCCCGATCCTTGAGCAATTCCGCTGTCAGTTCCTCAAGGTCCCATTGCCGGCCCAACAGCTCCAGCGCCCCGCCCGGGCATGCCTCCGCACAATCGCCGCATGCCGCGCACCGTGAGCGGTCGATCACCAGTCCCGTATCTCTTAAGTCAAGGGCTTTCCGGGCGCACACGTCCAGGCAGGTGCCGCAGCCGATGCAGCGGCTGCCCACCCAGCAGAGTTCCGATGCAGGGGATATACTTTCCGGGTTGTGACACCATCGGCATTTCAGGGGACACCCCTTGAAAAACACCGTGGTGCGAATCCCCGGGCCGTCCTCGGTGGACATGCGGATGATCTCGAGCACGGCGGCATCCGGATTATCCTGTTGCCCGCGATGTCCGCTCATTTTTCTCCTTACCATCGGCTGTGGCTGATCCGGGAGATGACCTCGTTTTGCAGCTCCTTGCCGATGGCCGTGAAATAGGCATTATACCCCGTAATCCGCACCAGCAGATGCCGGTAGTTTTGTGGATGTGCCTGCGCATCGCGCAGCATGTCCGGATCCAGCATATTGATCTGCAGACATGTCCCCCCGTTTTCGCAGTATCCCCGCAAAAATCCCCTGAACTTCTGCTTGTGCTCCGGGTCCCGGATCATTGACGGATTAAAGGTAATTGTGTGGCTGGCGCCGTTGGGCAGGAGGTTGACAAATTCCTGCCAGTCGCCCTGCCCGGAGGAATCCTTTCCGCCCAGGGCCTTGCCCACGGAATTGGTGTTGGCGGTGGGCCCGTTGGCATCCGCACCCGTGGACGGGCAGATGGCGTTTGACAGGAACTGCCCCTGCTTTCTGCCATCCGCGCTGGCGGCCATGATAAACCCGTCACCGGCCCAGTAGTTCCAGGACAGCATGCCGGGCCGGAACTGCCGGTTCGTGGATCGGGTCCTGTGGGCCCAGGTTTCCCGGGTCCACAAATCCATGACCTGTTTTGCCATCGCATCTTCGCCATCCTGGTCCCGGCCGTACTTGGGCGCCCGGTTTTTGGCCATGGCCTGCAGTTTTTCCCATCCCTGCCAGTTGTCTTGCAGGGCGGTGATCAGCTCGGCCATGGTGCATTTTTTCTTGTCAAACACCAGGTACTTGACGGCAAGCAGGGAATCCACGGTGGTGGCAAAGGTGACCCCCTCCAGGGTCACAAAATTGATCTCCGCTCCGCCCCGGGTGATGTCCAGGCCCTTTTCCGCGCACCCGCGCACCAGGCAGGACAGGTACGGCGTGGGCAGATACTCGGCCCGCACGGATTCGGACTTTTCGTAAAGCGCAACACACTTTTCCACAATGTATGCAGTCTGGCGCGCGTAAGCCTGCCAGAACTGCTCCCAGGTTTGAAAATTTGCGGCATTGCCGGTGTCCGGCCCGCGCCGGCGGATTTTCTCAGCCTTTCCGGTCAGCGGGTCAACAAACGGGACCAGGTCCCTTCCCCCGGTCAGGGCCAGTTCCACCGCCTTGAGCAGGTTGAGATTGCAGTCCACCGTGCCCGAGCGGTCGTTTCCCTGCATGGTGTTTTCCAGGCATCCCACCGGTGCATAATCATGCACATTTTGCTCGCGGATCCGGTCCGTAAGGCCGCCCAGCCGGGACTGGCGCATCATTCCGGCCATGGACCGTTCATCGAAATTCAGCAGAAACGGTGCCCCCTGGCTCACCGAAATCATTTCCGTGAGCTTGTCCAGCAGATGGTCCGGCGAGTTGCGGTGCAGGCGCACATTGGGCTTGGGCTCCAGGATGGGGGTCATCTCGTCGATGACCTCGAGAAAGGCATAGGTGAGGTCATTGGTCAGATCCGCCCCGTTTGCCCCGCAGCCCGAAAGCGTGATCAGCTGCCCGAAACCCGATGTAATGCCCTGGTTACCGTTTCGGATCATGGCGTCATAAGCAGTGTTGGCATGGACCCAGAAACATCTGAGGATTTCCTTGCCAAATTCCCGGTCCATGCCCGCTGCCAGCGAATTCTCCCAGTAGGAAAGCAGGTACTGGTCAATACGGCCGAACGAAAGCCCCGGGCCGGGATAATTTTCATCGCTCATGACCAGCATGTGGGTGATCCACAGGGATTGGACCGCCTGCCAGAAGGTGATTGCCGGCCGCCAGGGCACCCGCTCCAGGTTCTCGGCCATCTGCAAAAGCTCTTTTTCCCGGGCCGGATCAGTCTCATCTGCGGCATGCTGCCGGCAAATGCGGGCATAGTCCGCTGCCACGTCGCGGGCCATTGTGGCTGCGGTCTTCATGGCGCGGAGCTGTCCCGCTTTTTTGCGGTGCCGGGGATATCCTGAAAACCGGGCAAGCTGTTTTTCCAATTCCACGTAAATGTTTTCCCAGCCGCGTTCGAGCACCCGCTGGTAGTCCGGAATCAGGTGCCCGGAAGTGGCCCCGGCATTGCCGTATCCATGATCGTGAAACCATTTGACTGCGGCCCGGGCGCCTTTTTTCCCCATGGTTTTTTTGTCGTAATCCCTTTGCTCCGCGCGCGTCATGCACATGGAAGTGGCCAGGTTGAACCTGCCGCCGGCAATCAGGTCGCCGGGCAAAATCTCCTTTGGCACGTGATTGACCATGACCGCCTTGACAAACCAGGCCCTGCGCCGGGCGATGGGCCATGACCAGAAACCCTGCGGCAGCGGCACGTCCCGGGCTGCCTGTCGGTAGGAACTGCGCACGGGCTGAAGCAGCATGTAGGTTTCAGGAACGATATAATAATCCATCTCGTTAAACTGCACATCCCAGGATGTGCCCGTGCTCCAGGCCGTGGTCTCGTTGTTCCACGCGCGCTGTGCCCCCTTGAAATAATAATTCCGCAGGCGGGTGATGCGTTCGGACAACTTACCGGGGGACTTCACCGCATGGGTTTGCATTGCGGCGGCAGTATCTGCCATGGCGTTTTCCTCCGCATTGACGGGATCTTTCGGAACAGGACATTTCCATGATAACGAGGTCAAATTGATCCGGCAACTCATGCACCAAGTCCGGCATGGCGCATAGATAATCGTAATTTATAAAAATTTGCAGCAGTTGTCAACACCATTGCATGGGGCAAAAAGGCGGCAGGCGCGAACTAGTTTACAAACTGCTTGAAATTCTGCATAATAAATATCAACGGAGTTGATATAAGCCGTTTTGTCACAAAACTTCTTGGGAAAGGATACGGTAGCGGCGCATCACACATCCGGATTCTGATCCGGGAAATTCATTCGCCGGTGGCACATATGATTCACATCAACGAAACGCTGGTTATACCGGAAGGTGAACTGACATTCACCGCTTCGGGCGCAGGCGGGCCGGGCGGTCAGCACGTCAACAAGACCAGTACCCGGATTACGCTATGGTTTGATGTTCAAAATTCACCCAGCCTGACCGCGGAGCAAAAAGCACGGATTGCAGAAAACCTTCACACGCGCATTAACAAAAACGGCATTCTGCGGATTTCCGCACAGCGGCATAGAAGCCAGGCAGCCAACCGGCAGCAGACTGTGGAAAAATTTGCCGAACTGATCGAACAAGCACTGGAGGAACCGGCAAAGCGCAAAAAAACCCGTGTGCCGCGCCGCGCAAAAAAACGCCGCCTGGAAGAAAAAAAGCACAGGGGCCGGAAAAAGCAGTTCCGGTCAAAAATCGCGCCCGGGGAAGATGAATAACGCCGCATTTGCGGCTCCTGGCCCCGAAGAAAAAAATTTTTGCGCGATTTTGCATATTAATTCCTGTCCGGAACTCGGACAAATTATCGCATTTCCGGATGTGCACTATTTAGGTTGACAATATTTCAAATTAATTATACCACTTAAAAAAGCAGGTCAGCGGGCGGCAGGGATGCCGCTTTGACGGGGTCAAACTGGAATCACCGCAGGTATGCGTCCGGAAACTTCGGCGCTGCTTCGGTCGCCATGCTTCTTCTTACACCTCAATCCGCTGAATCAAGATCCCCGTCTTCCGCCATTTGCACAAATCACGCAAAAAGAAAGGAGGACTTCTGAATGAATTCTTTACTTCTTGTGATTCTCATGCTGGCGGGCTTTTTGGTGGCCTATCACACCTACGGAAAGTTTCTGGGCCGAAAAATCTTCAAACTGGCGGCAGACAACGTCTGCCCCTCGCACGAACTCCAGGATGACCTGGATTTTGTGCCTACCAACAAGCACATCCTTTTCGGTCATCACTTCACATCAATTGCCGGTCTGGGACCGATTGTCGGTCCGGCCATCGCCGTGATATGGGGCTGGGTACCCGCGGTTCTGTGGGTTTTTATCGGATCCATATTCATGGGGGCTGTGCATGACTTTGGCGCCCTGATCATCTCGCTTCGCAACAACGGCCGTTCCGTGGGCGACATTTCCGGGGACCTGGTAAGCCCCAGGGTACGAATTCTTTTCCTGCTGATCATTTTCTTTTTGCTCCTGCTGGTCATCGCGGTTTTCGCCCTGATCATCGCCATTTTGTTTACCATGTATCCCCAGGCGGTTATTCCGGTCTGGATCGAAATACCGATTGCCGTCTGGCTTGGACACATGATCTATAAAAAAGGCGCCAGCCACGTTACACTGGGCATTGCAGCGGTAATCCTGCTCTACATCACTATCGTCATCGGCACCTATTTGCCCGTGGACCTGACGGCTCTGGGCATTAGCGGCAACAGCGCCCTGATTACCTGGATTGTGATCATGTTTATTTATGCCTTTATTGCTTCCAGGCTGCCGGTGCAGGTGCTGATGCAGCCCCGGGACTACATCAACTCGCACCAGCTGTTCGTGGCATTCGTCCTGCTGGGCATCGGCGTGATCGTAGCGCATCCGGTAATGGTTGCCCCGGCGTATCAGAGTTCCCCAGCAGGTGCTCCCCCGATCTGGCCGTTTCTGTTTGTGGTGATCGCCTGCGGAGCCATCTCCGGATTCCATTCCCTGGTGAGCTCCGGGACCTCTTCCAAACAGTGTTTCTCCGAAGATGATGCCAGATACGTGGGCTATGGTTCCATGCTCATGGAGGGGGCCTTATCCACCTTCGTGATCGCAGCCTGCGCGGCCGGGCTCGGTATCGGGCTGACCGCGGGCGGAGAAACCTTTACCGGTGTGGCCGCCTTTACCCATCACTATGCCTCCTGGGCAGAGGCCAGCGGACTCGGAGCCAAGCTCGGCGCATTCGTCCAGGGTTCGGCCAATATGGTGAGTTCGTACGGCATTCCAATGAACATCACCATTACCATCATGGGCGTGTTCCTGGTTTCCTTTGCCGCCACCACCCTGGATACGGCCACCCGGCTGCAGCGCTACATCGTGGGCGAGTTGGGCAGAGCCATAAAGGTGCCGCAGATCGGCGGTCCCACAACGGCCACGCTGATCGCAGTGATCACTGCATTTATCCTGGCCTTCTACAACGGCTCCGGCAAAGGCGCTCTTACCCTGTGGCCGCTGTTCGGGGCGGCCAATCAGCTTCTGGCCGGACTGGCCCTGCTGGTGACCACCATATACCTGGTACGCAAAAACATACCCAGTTTTTATGCAGCCATACCAATGGTTTTCATGATTATCATGACCGGCTGGGCCATGCTGCTGAACATCCAGAATTTTTATAACAGCTCCAACTGGCTGTGTTTTTCCATCGGCGCGTGCATCATGATATTGGAAGTCTGGATGGTGATCGAGGCGGCTATTTATTTCAAAAACCCGTATGTCCCGAAAGCCTCGGAAGCCTAAGCCGGGAGAAAAACCCCGGCGCCCGAGAAAGGCGCAAACCGGATCAACTAAAAAAGGCCGGGCCCGGCTGCAAAAGCCGGGCTCGGCCTTCACCCGGCAGGCGGCTTACGCCACCCGGACAGCAGACCATTAGACGGTACAATCATGGACATCAGATTCTCGCCCCGTGCCCGCAAATACCTCCGGGACAAACAGGCCTCAGGGATCACTTTTTATCTGGTGGATATAGAAACCACGGGCTGTATAGGCGCGGTCCGGGAGGTCGGGGTCAGCCTGGAGCCGCCAAAGCGGCCGGAAAACTTCATATACATCCGCGCGGAAAGCTTCGACATATACGTTTCGCGCAATCTGGAGATCACAGAACCCGTGGTGATCAAAAAACAGGGATTCTGGAAATTTTCCTCGCTTTACGCAGAGGGGCTTTCTGTGCGCATCTAAGGCATGCGCTTTAAATCGGCAAGCACGCGTAAACCCGGCATCTGAAATAACCCGGGATCCCGACCCCCCGAATCGGATCACCCGTTCCAGAGAATAGCGGAATCCACGGACCGCACGGATCGGGTGCCGGTCAGAACCATGCTCTGGACGAGTTCCTGGCGGATTTTATCCAGATAAGACGCGGCACCGGCCTGCCCGCCGCCGAGTACCGCAACGGAAAACGGCCGGCCGATCATCACGGCATCGGCGCCCAGGGCCAGCATCCGCAGCACGTCTCCGCCGCTGCGGACACCGCCGTCTGCCAGCACGTCGATCTGTCCGCGAACTGCTGCCGCCACGCCCCCCAAAACCCGGGCGGTTCCCGGCACCCCGTCGAGCACCCGGCCGCCGTGGTTGGATACGACAATGCCGGAGGCTCCGGCGTCCACGCAGATTCTGGCCTCATCCGGGGTCATGACGCCTTTTACCACAAATTTTGCCGGTATCTTTTTGATCACCTCTGCCAGCTTGCCCGCGGATTTGGGAGATACCGGCCGGCCCATTTTGCGCAGGGTCACCAGCCCGGCTGCATCCACGTCCATGCCGATCACACCGGCCCCGGCACCCAGCGCCTTGTCCACCTTGGCAAACAACTCGTCATCTTCCCAGGGCTTGATAAACGGAATGCCCCGACCGCCGAGCGCCTTGATCGCGGAAAATCCGCTTTCATGAATGAACTCCGGCACGCCGTCGCCGGTACACCCCAGGGTTCCGGCCTCGGCACAGGCCGAAAGCTTGGCGGAAATATAGTCCTGCTCGGGCATGCCGCCGCCCATATTAAAAGAAACCCCGCCGATGGGGGCGGCCAGGACAGGCAGGCGCAAATCAAAACCCAGCAGGGACAGGCTTAACTCCGGGTCCGCCGAATCGTGCAGGCAGCGCATGTTAAACCTGTGTTCAGACAGGGCGCGGACATTGTCCTGAAAGGCGGACCCGGTGCCCAGTCCCCCCATGCCCGGGACCTCGCCGGCGCAGGCCCGTCCGTCGCATACCGGGCAAACCCGGCAGAACCCCTTCATCAGACTGCGTGCTTTTTGCCGTATCTCTTCCATGGCGCCTCCGGTTTTTTGGATGGGATTACCGGTTATAAAAAAACATTGTGGAATTCACGAAGCCGGTGCGGCGCGCTGCCATCTGATCAAGCGCCGCCCCGCGCGAAAAAGCGAAACAAGCAGCATCTCAAAAATAAAGGCGCTCAGAAAGGCCGAGCCCAAGCCCCAGGCAAGGGCGCCAGGCGTCAGCGCAACCGTGTAGGAATATTGAGAAAACGTCTCTGCCATCAATTCGTCGTTGTGGGCAAAAACGATATGGAAGCCCGCCCTGTACCAGGGACCGGTCATGGCCTCCTGCTCTGCACGCAGCATTTTATAACGATTGTAGATTTTTTCCACGCTGCCGGCATCGACACGGAACACCGGATCGCCGCTTTCCTTGTAGTAGAGGATCAAGGACTCGAGGCTTCCGTTAAAATACCTGTCAGCCGTTTCCCGGAATCCGCTGAGATTCTCCCGGACTTCCTGAAAGTGGGCATCAACCCGTTTCTGGTATTGATCCATCACCCCGGGGATCTGAATTCCCACGAGCAGTCCGCAGGCAAAAACCAGTATCCGGAAATATCCTCTAACCATGAGCAAAGCCCCCTGCCCCCGCCAAGGAAGCTACAACCTGTCGCAGGGCACATCCCCAAGAAGTTCTTCCAGGTCGGCATCTATGGCTTCTGCCACTTCCGCCAGTGAATATCGTGCGCCGCAGGCACGGCAGCGCAAAACAGTCCGCGCTCAAGCGCGCAGAACAAACAACGACGCCCTGCCGCACTCTGGGCAAGGCAATTTCAGGGCAGTTGAAAACCTGTGCATTATAAACGGGTCACCGATTCCTTTCGCTGCGCTGATCTTGCCCGGAAAAGAAAAGCGTTTCTGCTTCTGTCTTGACAAGACGCAACAATTTATTCATGTAATGTATGATTCTTGGATGAAACCGTTGCCCAAGCGGAACCCATAATCCGGATCATCTAAAATATATCAGGAACCCGGACTTTGTTCAACGTTTTCCCTGAAAATCGACAACCTTCAAACCGCGATCAGCCATATGCCCGAATACGAAGAACTGTCGGCCTCGTTTAAAAAGGCCGTATTTGAAAAAACCCGGAAGCAGATTCCTTACTGGAACCTGCTGGGCCTGGAACTCATGGACTTGAAAAAGGGCTGGGCCCGCCTGAAGCTGCCCTATACCGGGAAATTGGCCAATGCCGGTGGAGTTGCGCACGGGGGTGCGGTCTTCTCTGCGGCAGACTCTGCAGTGGGTGTCGCCCTGCTCGGCATGACGGAAAAAAACGAATCCATCAGCACGATTGAAATGAAAATCAATTACATCAAGACGTTTTCCACAGGATACATACTTGTGGAAGCCACTATCATCCACAAGGGCAGAAATACGGCCCTCGGGGAAGCACACATCACCGACGACAACGGGAAGCTGATCGCAAAAGCCACAGCAACCTATGCGGTCATCCCACAGGCATAGCACCGGTTCTTTGACGATTTGCCGGGCCTCCGTTTTTAAAAATTCCCTCATTATTTTATGGCGATTTAACCCCTTGACTTTTATATTTGACTTATCTATTCAAAAGAAAATGGGGCGTTCATTTTATTTATCGTGCACTAATCATCAAGGAGAGATAAATGACGCAAAAGAAGCGAAATCCCAGTTTTGATTCCATGGTCAAATTCTTTTTGAAGCACTACGACATTGCCACCAGGCAAGATATCAACCGCCTGACAAGAAAAATCGAAGACCTGGAAAAAAGCCTGTCCAAGGCATCAGGAGCCCAAAAACCCGCTGCGAAAAAGACCGGGAACAAATCCGCCTCGGATGTCGTTTTAAACGTGATCAAAGACATCAAAAGCGGGGCCGACTTTGCAGATATCAAGGCCCGGACGGATTTTGACGATAAAAAACTGAGAAACATCATATACCGTTTAAACAAGCAGGGTAAAATCCAGCGGAAAAAACGTGGCATGTACGTGCCCGTATGATTTAACCAAACCCGGATACCCTGCCTGCCCCCTCTTCCTCTTTTTTGCGGCCCGACGCTGGCTGCAGACGGCGCTCGACGCTCTGTCTGATTTTCCTGTCCAACCATAAAAGGCTTCAGAGACCCCCGGTGCAGGGGCGAACCGCTTTGTTCGCACCCTCCCCGGTCAAAAGCTCAGATCCGCTTCTACCGGTATACGTTTGTCAATGTTGATGAATTCGTAAAAAGTCCTGAACCCGTTATAACCGCCAGGCAATAAAATGATAAGTTTCTGATTTTACTTAAACACTTAATCACTTAAAACTTAACACTGCCTGTAAAAAAGACTTTTTACAGGCTGATCAATGTTTAAACCTGAAAGACCCGGCACGGTTTGCCGTGCAGAGATTGTTGTTGAAAACAGGCCGTTGTTTACCCGGATGTTTAAAGTATGATATACGATTTATTTATGTCTCATACGCTGCCCAGCAAACCCAATACGCGGAGTAAAACAGTATGCAGGAAACCGAAGACCCAAGAAATCCCGGCCTGAAAACCGGAGACGAGATCGGCGGCTATTATATCGAAAATATTGTCGAACTGCCGGAAATCAGCGCTTTTTTCTACGAGCTTAAGCACCCCGCCACAGGTGCCGGCCATATTCATATCAGCCGCCCGGATCCGGAAAACACCTTTTCCGTGATTTTCAAGACCGTGCCCTGGGACTCCACGGGCGTGGCCCACATACTGGAACACACGGTATTGTGCGGATCGGTCAATTACCCGGTGCGGGACCCGTTTTTCTCCATGATGAAGCGGAGCCTCAATACCTTCATGAATGCCCTGACCGCCTCGGACTGGACCATGTACCCCTTTGCCACCCAGAACGAAAAAGACTTCTACAACCTGATGTCGGTTTATCTCGACGCGGTGTTTTTCCCGCGCCTGGACCGGCTCAGCTTCAAACAGGAAGGCCATCGACTGGAGCCCGAGCCGGACCCGGAAACCGGAAAACAGCGCCTGGTCTATAAGGGCGTGGTCTACAATGAAATGAAAGGCGCCATGTCCTCGCCCGACCAGGTGATGGCCCGTTCGCTGCTAAACGCCCTGTACCCGGATACCACATACAGCTACAACTCCGGCGGCGAGCCGGAAGAAATTCCAAAACTCACCCATGATCAGCTCGTGGCGTTTCACAAGCGGCACTATCACCCGAGCAACGCCTTTTTCTACACTTACGGGAACCTGCCGCTGGCCCCGCACCTGCAGTTTATCGAAGACACCATCCTGCACCGGTTTTCCCGGATTGATCCGGGCACGGAAGTGCCCTCCCAGCCCAGGTGGAAAAACCCGACCACAGCCACATACCGGTATCCACTGGATCCGGACGAGGATACCCGGAAAAAGGCCCAGGCCTGCGTGGCCTGGTTGACCGCTGATATCCGGGATGCATACGAAGTACTGGTACTGGCCGTGCTGGAACAGGTACTCATCGGTAACCCGGGCGCACCGCTTCGAAAGGCGCTGATGGATTCAGACCTGGGCAGCACGTTGAGCGACGGCAGCGGCCTGGATTCGGAAAACAAGGAGACCATGTTCGCATGCGGACTAAAGGACGTGGACCCGGAGGACGCCGAAAAAATCGAAACCATCATCTTCGATGTCCTCTCCGATCTTGCGGAAAAAGGCGTTGAACAACGACTGGTGGACTCTGCGATTCACCAGATCGAGTTTCACCGCAAGGAAGTCACCAACTCGCCGTTTCCCTACGGAATGAAACTGCTGCTGCGGTTTTCCGGAGACTGGCTCCACCAGGGGGATCCGGCCATGGCACTCAAATTTGACACACTGCTGGAGCGTTTTTTCCGTGAAATGGAAACCACAAACCTGATGGCAGACCGGATCCGGAAATACTTTCTGGATAACCCGCACCGGGTGCGCATGGTCCTGGAACCCGACACAAATCTCTACGAAAAGCGGCGGCAGCGCGAAAACGAAACACTTGCCGCAATGGAATCTCAACTGAGCCGCGAGGAACTTGATCAGCTCAGAGAAGACGCCGAGGCACTGCTGGAGTTGCAGGATGCCCAGGAGGATCTCTCCTGTCTGCCGAAGCTGGAAAAAGAAGACATCCCGCCCGACATCCGGGTGATGCACGCCTCGGACCGCCGCGATCAGATTGCCACGGATCTCTACGACCAGCCCACCGCAGGCATTCTCTATTACACGGCGGCCTTCGGCATTCAGTCCGTGGATCCCGAGCTGATCCCCATGATCCCGCTTTTCTGCTATGCCATGACCCAGTGCGGAACTTCCGAGTATGATTACGTGGAACTGGCACGGCGAATCGACCAGTATACCGGCGGACTGGGTTTTTCGATCACGGCTTCAAGCCGGCTGTCAGAAGAGGGGGCGCCCTGCTTGCCCATGCTCACGATATCGGGCAAGTGCCTGTCGAGAAATATCGGCCATATGTTCGAATTGCTCCGCGACCTGTTGAAAAAATACGATTTTTCGGATCTTGAGCATCTGGGCCACCTGCTCATGGAAATCCG
>JAIPEJ010000025.1 GCA_021737225.1 Desulfobacteraceae bacterium | reverse complement strand
TGCTGATCACGCATCATCCCCTGATATTCAAGCCCCTGAAAACCATCAACGTCAGTTCCCCCACGGGTGCCATCATTGAGCGGGCAGCGCGTGACCGGTTGGCCGTGTTTGCCGCCCACACCAATCTGGACAGCGCCGGGGACGGGGTCAATGACGTACTTTGCGAGAAAATCGGTGTCAAGCCGCTTGCACCGCTGTGCCCGGCAAGGGCCGAGACGCAGTACAAGCTGGTTTTCTTCGTACCGGAAAGCCATACCGCCGCCATGATCCAGGCAGTGTGCCAGAGCCCGGCCGGCGTTATCGGCAATTACTCCTGCTGCACGTTCCGGAGCCCGGGGCGGGGAACGTTCATGCCGGGACCGGGGGCAGACCCTTATGACGGCACCCCGGGGCAGCTTTCCGAGGTCCCGGAGGTGCGCATGGAAACCAATGTGGCCGGGACGGACCTCCGGCAGGTCATCGGGCATATCCAGGCGCATCATCCCTATGAAACCATGGCTTATGACGTATATCCCGTGGACGCGCCACCGTCTTCACATGGCCTGGGCAGGTTTGCCAGCATTGATCCGCCCAGGGATCTGTCGGCACTGGCAGGGGACATGAAGGAAGCTCTCGGACTTGATTCGGTGCGGTTTTCAGGGCCCGGCGACATGGAAATCCACCGCGCGGCCGTATGTTCCGGAGGCGGCGGCGGCGTGATCAGCGATTTTCTGGCAAGTGATGCCCAGGTACTGATCAGCGGGGATCTGCGATACCATGATGCGGTGAATATTTGCGAGGCGGGCCGGGCCATGATTGACATCGGCCACTTTGCATCGGAACGGCTGGTCGTGCCGGTGCTGGCACAGCGACTGGAAGCCGCCTGCCAAAAGGCCGGCGCCGATGTCCGGGTTACTGCGTGGCAAGGCGAAACCGATCCTTTCAACTACTTATAACCATGCGCTGACGGGGCCAAGTTTCGTCGGCTGCAATATCAGGCCGGGTAAACGATGATATCGATAACAAGACAGCAACTGGATCTGCTGGTGACACTCCAGGAAAACGAGCGTCAGCAGGAGCGCCTGCAGGCCGAACGCGACCGGATTCCCGGGAAAAAGGCAGAACTTGAAGAAAGTCTGCGTTCCTATGAACAGCAGGTGCAGCAAAAGCAGGAGGAAATCGCGGCGCTGAAGAAAAATTACCGGGCCCGGGAAAACGAGCTGGAGCTCAACCAGTCCCGGATCAAAAAGCGCCAGACACAGTTGAATTCCGTGAAAACCAACCGGGACTACCAGTCCCTGCTAAAGGAAATCGACGAGATTCGCAGCACCAACTCGCGCATAGAGGATGCCTCCCTGCAGTGCCTGGACGAAATTGATGCCGCGGAAAAGGACCTGGCGGCAAAGCAGCAGGCGCATGCCGAGGAAAAGGAGCGCATCGAGGCGCAGCAGCAGGAACTGGAAAACACGGCACGCGATCTGCAGGACCGGATCGACCAGTTGACCCGGGCTTCGGCCGGAATCGAGGAACAGCTCGATGCCGATCTGGTGCGTCAGTATCGGCAGCTCAGGAAACGCTGCGGCGGCGTGGCGATTGCACCTGTGGAGAACGCCGTTTGCAAGGGGTGCTACTTAAACATTCCACCCCAGATGTATAACGAACTGCAGCGGGAAAATGAATTGCGGATGTGTCCGCATTGCCATCGCCTGATTTATGTTTTATAATGGAAATGCGGCCGGCGGAACCCAAACGATCGCTGGTACGCAGTGCGTACCGGAGTAAAGTCCGAACACCACAGGGCAGGGTGCTCCGTAACCCGGAGTCGCGGAAACGCGAAGGAAAGTGCAGCAGAGAGCAGACCGCCCGGTATCCGCATCTTGCATGCGGCTGCCGGGTAAGGGTGAAACGGTGCGGTAAGAGCGCACCAGTTCCCCGGGCGACCGGGGAAGCTATGCAAACCCCACCCGGTGCAAGACCGAATAGGGGAGCGCTTGAGGGTGGCCCGCCCGATGCTCCCGGGTAGGTCGCTGGAGGTGCCGGGCAACCGGCACCCGCAGATGAATGATCGTTGCCCGTATCCGGGGCAACCCGGTGCGGGAACAGAATTCGGCTTACGGGTTCCGTCGACCGCAAAAAATGAAATCCGAATATCGAAATTCGAAATAAAACGGAATTGATCATTTCCGAAAAGATTCCGTTGACAGTTCGGCCGACCGGTGTTTTGGTAAGTTGGTATTCGAAAATTCGAATTTGTTTATCCCCATGGGATTCTGGCGCGCGTATTTCGGATTTCGTGCTTCGAATTTAAGTGGTGTCTGGAAACATCTTGGCAAAAAAATAGCGGATAAATAGAGACTAAAGGTTTCGATCATGCTGAAAATTGAAGATCTGGTGGTGGAAGTCGAGGGGCAAACCGTTTTAAACCGGATCAACCTGGAAATTCCGGCCGGAGAGACCCATATCCTTTTCGGCCCGAATGGGTCGGGAAAGTCCACCCTGATGATGACCATCATGGGGTTTTCCGGATACCGCGTCACTCAGGGGCGCATTTATTACAAGGACCAGGATATCACGCATATACCCATCCACGAAAGGGCCCGTCTGGGTATCGGCGTGGCATTTCAGCGCCCGCCGGCCATCAGCGGATTGAAAACCCGGGACATGGTTTCCCTGTGCGGCGGCCAGCGTGACGTGGACGTAGAGGGCCTGGCAAAAAAGGCGGATTTTGAGCGATTCCTGGAGCGGGATCTGAACCTGAACTTTTCCGGCGGCGAGATAAAACGCTCGGAAATGCTGCAGCTTTTGGCCCAGGCACCGGAACTGGTGTTGCTCGACGAGCCCGAATCCGGGGTGGACCTGGAAAACGTGGTACTGCTGGGCGATATCATCAATGAACTGCTGGAGCGCGGCGTGCGGTATCCGAAAAATCCGGATGCATCGCCCCATCGCAGGAAGGGGACGAAATCCGCCTTGGTAATTACCCACACGGGACATATCCTGGATTATATCACCGCGGAAAAAGGGCATGTCCTGTATGACGGCGTACTGTGCTGCGCCCGAAACGCCCGGGAGATACTCAAGTGGATCCGGGAATACGGATATGAGGAGTGCTTTCGATGCGCAAGCTAGATCGGGAGAATAACAGCGATATGCAGGACAATTCGGAAAAAAAGTACCGGGATTCGGCCGATCCCCATAAATACCTGGAGCAGCTCAGCAACGTGGATCCCGAGGAGGCAAAGCAATGGCTCAATATCGGGGTGGATGTCAGCGAGGAAAACCGGGCCGGCACCTTCATCCAGAAGGACTGCTCGGTGGTGCATTCGGGCTGCAAGGACCAGCAGGTGGAAATCATGGGCATCTCGGATGCCTTAAAGACGCATGAGTGGCTTTCCGATTACGTGTGGCGCCTGATTTCCCCGGATAAGGACGAGTTTACGAAAATGGCCCAAGAAATGCCCCACGAGGGATATTTCATCCGCTCCTATCCGGGGGCCAAAGTCGAAGATCCGGTGCAGTCCTGTCTTTACATATCCGAAGAGGGCCTGTCTCAGCATGTCCACAACATCGTGATCGCCGAGGAAGACTCGGAGATGCATATTATCACCGGATGCGCAACCGCCCCGCACCTGCGCACCGGCCTGCACGTGGGAATCTCGGAGTTCTATGTCAAGAAAAACGCCACCCTGCATTTCACCATGATCCATCACTGGGGAGATGAGATCGAGGTCCGGCCGCGGTCGGTGATTCACGTGGAGGACGGCGGCACCGTGGTTTCCAACTATATCTCCCTGCGCCCGGTGGGTTCACTGCAGATGTATCCGGTGACCTACCTGGAAGGCAAGGACAGCGTGGCGCGGTTTAACAGCATCCTCGTGGCGCCACCGGGCTGCGAACTCGACGTGGGATCCAAGGTGGTGCTTTCCCAGCCCGGCGCCCGGGCGGAAATCATCTCCCGGGCCATTACCACCGGGGGCACCATTATCGCCCGCGGGGAGATGGACGGCAAGGTCGAGGGCGTCAAGGGTCACCTGGAATGCAAGGGGCTGATTTTAAAAGACGGGATCATGCATGCCATTCCCGAACTCATGGGCCGGGTGCCCGGCATTGACATGTCCCACGAGGCCGCGGTCGGTAAAATTGATCAAAAGGAAATCGAGTACCTCATGGCCAGGGGACTCGATGAGGAAACCGCTGTGTCCACGATTGTCCGCGGGTTTTTAAGCGTGGATATCGAAGGCCTGCCGCCGGGTCTGGCCGAAGAGATCGACCGGGTGGTCGGCGAGACACAGCACGACGCGATGTAGGCACACACATGGAAATGGAAGCAGAAAACGGCGTTTGTGATATCTCTTTTACCGAGCGGGTGCGCTTTTATTCGCACAACTACATGCGCTGTCTGCTGTATATCCGCTCCTGCTCCACCCCGGAGACAACCTTTACCAAGAGCCTGTATTCCAAGCTGATTACCAGCTCTCACCTGCTCGAGGACTTCCTGGATTTTCACGGCGCCAAGAACAACGCGGACTGGTATTTTTACCGGGAGCTTGCCGCGGCCATCCGGCATTTGAGCCTTGCCGGGTATACTCAGAAACATGTCCTAAACCGCCTGGTCTTCTACGATATCGATGCCAAGGAGGAATTCCGAAAACACGGTCAAATCGTGCTTTCCTTTATCACCAACTCGCTGTACAACCTCGCTCCGGTCATCCTGGATGAAGCCGGGCGGCTGGGAGTACCCGAGCCCGAGGAGGGCGGGTACCAGCCCACCAATTTTCCGGGGGTCTCCAGCGGCGAGATGCTCGAATACGACATCTACGACGAGGACAAGGACCAGCAGCGCGATCACATCGTGCGCGTGTCAAACGAGTTTCTCTCCATTGCAGATGACTTTGACACCTATGAATTCTACGAGGTCTATGACCGCGACGGGCTAAAGGCGCTGGTGCCCGACAAGGTCAACGAGGTGGAGATCCGGCGCTTTGAGATGCTTGTCCACAACCTGCAGTCCTCATTTGATTCCTACGTCATCCACGGCGGCTTTCGCTACGGCAACCGGCGGCTCAAGCAGTTCCGTGCTTATTTTTCCGTGATATTCCACCTGCTGCAGATCATGGGTCGGCTGCTGCATTTTTACGAGCGGCACTTAATCGAGGTGGGCTACAAAAACATCTACCGCCAGGTTCGCGAACGCCTCTGCGATCTCGTGGATCCGGACCGGCTGCTTGATTGTACCATCAACTACGGGCTGCATTACGTGAATCACTATTTTGCTTCCGGCCGGGATGTTGCCAAGGAAATCCTGAAGGAAAACGTGGAGAAGAGTTCCATCCAGGTGCCGATTCCCAAGGACCTGGGCTTTCACTGCCGTCCGAGCCTGCTGGTGGCAAAGGTGGCGCAGAAATACGGCGGGCAGGTGGAGCTTGTGGTGGGTGATCACCGGTTTGATGCAAGCTCCGTGCTTGATATCCAGTGGGCCGGGGGAATGATCCAGAAGGAAGGCATCGAGGAAGTCGTGTTTGAAGGCGATGTGCGGGCTCTGAAGGACATCGAGGTGCTTGCCGGCGTCAACTACGGCGAAGACCGGATGGGAAAGGGAATCTCGCTTCCCAAGAGCCTTAACTATCTTCGGTGACCGGCCGGCGTATCTGCCAGGGACGATCTATGGCTTATGCAATCATCGTGGCCGCCGGATGCGGCAAACGCATGCAATCCTCCATTGCCAAGCAATTTCTTGAACTCGGGAATATCCCCATTCTTGTGCGTACGCTCCGGGTTTTTGCACGGCATCCGCGGATTGCCGGGATTTACCTGGTGGTGCCGGAAAAGGAGATGGATTACTGCCGCAGCCGGATTCTGCCGGAAGTCGAAGGCGGCACGGACCTGCAGGTGGTTGCCGGCGGCGTGCGGCGGCAGGACTCCGTGTACCAGGGCCTGCTGGCAGTATCCGAACCCGGGCGGATCGTGGTGATTCACGACGGGGTGCGGCCGTTTGCCAGCCCGGATCTGATCACTGACTGCATTTCGGGCGCCGAGCAGTTCGGTGCCTGCATTGCCGGGATACCGGCCTCGGACACGGTAAAACGGGTGGGGTCGGAAAACGAAATTCGGGAAACCATTGCCAGAGAAGAGATCTGGCTGGCCCAAACCCCCCAGGCCTTCCGCTGGGAGCTGATCAAAGAGGCTTTTGACAAGGCCATTGCAGCCGGTTTTTCCGGCACAGATGATGCCTCGATAATGGAGTACATCGGTCGGCCCGTGCGCATAATCGAAGGGAGCCGGCAAAACATCAAAATCACCACGCCTGCGGACATGGAACTTGCCGCAGCGTTTCTGAAAAAGCAACAGCCGTGAAAGGCAGTCACATTCCAAGGAAAAGCGGAGGAACTCTATGTTGGACGACGTAATGAAGGTCATCAAGGAAAGGCGCAGCGTTCGGAATTTCGAGGACAAGCCCATACCCGAGGACGTCCTGGGTTCACTGATCGAGGCAATTCAGTGGAGCCCTTCCTGGGCCAATACTCAGTGCTGGGAAGTGGTCGTCATCAAGGACCCGGATGTCAAGGCCCGCGTTCAGGAAGTTATCCCCAAGACGAACCCGGGACGCAAATCCATTACCGACGCCCCGGTTGTGCTGGCCCTGTGCGGCCGGCTGAAGGATTCGGGCTATAAAAAGGGCGAGGTTACCACCAAGTTCGGCGATTGGTTCATGTTCGATCTGGGCATCGCAGCCCAGAGCGTGTGTCTGGCCGCGCATGCCGCGGGTCTGGGCACGGTGATGATGGGACTGTTTGATCATGACAAGGTCGGCGAGGTTATCAATGTGCCCGCGGGCCATGATCTTGTCACCCTGATTCCGGTGGGATACCCCGCCAAGGTGCCTTCCGCACCCAAACGCAAGGCGATCGAGGAATTCTGCCGGCAGGATACTTTCTAAAGGGCTGCACGCAGCACGGGGACAGATTTCAAATCTGGCCCCTCTTGCGAGTCGCATCCGTTGCATCCGGGGATAGACTTTAAGTCTGCCCCCTACCGCCGAAGTCTGTCCCTTACCGTTTCAGAGGCTCCTGGATATCGGTCACTATCTGTTCCGAGACCGTTTCCAGGGCCCGGCTCATGGCCTTTGCAAAGCCCAGGGGGTTGTTTTGTTCAAGGTCCCGGCGCACGCGGTAGGTTTTTTGCAGCAGCACCGGGCTGTCTGATGCGGCAGGTGCATTTTTTGACAGGGTGATGGAAAGTGCCAGTACCGCCGCCCATGACTCCCGGCTGTCATCCTCGTAAAACGCCTCCACCCGGCCTTTCAGGACATGGGTGGGGTCATTTCCGGTGCCCTCGGCAGCCGTTTCAACGATTTGTGCGGCCCGGATATCGCGCAAAATGAAGCTGTCGATCATTTCTGCCGGCTTTGACAGCCACTTGTGGTATACGTATGTGCTGCGGCGGTAGTCGTTGTCCGCATAGACCATCCGGTCTGAATGATACGGCGCAACAGCCTGAAAGGGCTTGACTGCCAGGCGCACCGGCAGCGTTGTATCAGCCTCCGCGGCATCCGGGGCCGGGTAGGCAAGGGTGTATAGTTCCACCTGCCTGGGCGGCGTCTGAAATACGCTGCATCCCTGAAGCAGCATCACGGCAAGGATTGCTGCCAGTTTGTAAAACATGCTTTTATTCATTTTTGTCTTTCCCTGTTTTGCATGTGCATACCTGCTATTTGCCCTCCGGTGCCATGGTTTTTTCCGGAAGGGGCTCGCCGAAAATGATCCGTGAAGGCTGTCGGTTTAACTGCTCGATCAAGCGGTTGAGATTGCCGGATACGGATTCGAGGTCTTCCAGAATTTGCATCATACGCCGATCGTATTTCGCCGCCTGACTCCGGACCGCTTCCACCGAGCGGGTGCCTGTGGCAAAAGTTTTTTCCGCACGCTCTGCGGCCCGGTATACCTCGTCTATGGCGGAATCAAAATTTTCGGCGCTGGATGCGATCTGCATATCAATCCGGTTCACAGCTTTGCGTGCCTCGGCTACGGTTTTTTGTGTCTCGCTGATCAGCCGGTTGCTGTTATCCAGGGTTTCCTGCAGGCTGACCGAGAGTTTTTCGATTTTTTTGCTTGTAAGGACTTGGTTGGCATTGTCCATGATCGTGGTCAGCCGGTCAGAAATGCCCTTCATGTCGATTTGTTTGATGCGAGAGAGGATGTCGTAGACATCCGAGAGCAGTTGTTTCATTTCCGAGGGCTTGGTGGCGATGACCGGATACTTGGTTTTAAAATCCAGGCTCGGGGTATGGATCGGCTGTCCCGGCTGCTGCCTTTCGAGCTCCACGAACATGATGCCCGTAATGCCCACGGACTTGATCTGGGCCACCAGGTTCTTCGTGTTTCCGAGTTTTTTGTTCAGGGAGAAAATAATTTCCACCAGCCGGCCGTCCGGGGCCACGCCGATCTGGTCCACCCGGCCCACGCTGACGCCCCGGTATTTTACCGCCGCGTCCTGGCTCAATCCCTGCACGGATTCGTCAAAATAGGCCGAGTACTTGTGGCCCTCCCTGAGGTAATCAGACATGCCCAGCCACAGAATCGCCAGGATGACCACTGACATGCCGATGATCACAAACAATCCAACGGAAAACTTGGTTCTTATCGACTGCATGGAACTCCTTTCCTCTAATCCTCCGGCGGTTTGCGGCTGAAAAACCGCCGGACCACGGGGTTGGGATCATGATTTCGCAGATCATCGGGAGTGCCGTGGGCAATGATGCCCTTGGATGACTTGTCCAGCATGATGGCCCGCTGTCCGAGCGCGAAAATGCTGTCCAGGTCATGGGTGACGATGATGATGGTGGTGCCCAGGCTCTGGTTGATGTGCAGGATCAGGTTGTCGATTTCCGCGGCGGTTACCGGGTCCAGGCCGGCTGAGGGCTCGTCTAAAAACAGGATGTCCGGGTTTAATGCCAGCGCCCTCGCAAGGCCGGCCCGTTTTTTCATTCCGCCGCTGATTTCCGAGGGCAGGTGGTCTGCATAGCATTCCAGCCCTACCATGGAGAGCTTGATCTGCACGATGGATGAAACCGCGGAAGCCGGCAGGCCGGCATACTCGGTGATGGGCAGTGCCACGTTTTCCGCCACGGTCATGGAGCCCAGCAGGGCGCTGCCCTGGAATAATACGCCGATTTGTTTTAAACTCCGGTAAAAGCTTTCCTCCGGGGCATCGGCGATATCGGTTTCCCGGATGTAGACTTTGCCGGAGGCGGGAGCCTCCAGGCCGACCATGTGGCGCATCAGCGTGGTCTTGCCGGACCCGCTGCCGCCCACGATGATAAAGATTTCATTTTCCCGGACGGAAAAACTGATATCCCTGAGCACGACCTCGTGCTCGTATGCCACGCCCAGATTTTCCACCCGTACGACGTCTTTTGCATTCATTTCAAATTATCACCAGAAGCTTCGGATTACGGCAAAAATCGAGTCAAACAGGATAATGAGAAATATGCTGGTCACAACGGCTGACGTGGCCGCATTGCCCACGGCCGAGGCGCCGCCCCTGGCTTGAAAACCCCGCAGGCATCCGGTCAGCGCAATAATGACAGCAAATATGAGCGATTTGGAAAGTCCCCACATCAGTTCAAACAGGGTCAGCGAATCAACGGTCTGGCCGATATAGGCCGCCGGACTCAGGTCCAGTACCGTGACACCGATTACCAGGCCCCCGGCAATGGCAAAGATGCTTGAAAATACCGTGAGCAGCGGTACCACCACCATGGCGGCAATCATTCTCGGCATGACCAGAAACAAATTGGGGTCAAAGCCCATCACAGACAGGGCGTCGATTTCTTCCGTGATTTTCATGGTGCTGATTTCAGCGGCATATGCCGAGCCGGACCGGCCCGATACGATTATGGCGGTCATGATCGGCCCGAGTTCCGATACCATGGCCAGACCCACCAGAGAGGCCACGTACAGGTTTGCGCCGAACTGGGAGAGCTGCAGCGAGGACATAAAGGCAATGATCAATCCCAGCAGCAGGCTGATTAGCCCCACCACCGGCAGAGCGTCCACGCCGGTGGTTTTCATGTGCCCGATGGCGTCGTTGATGCGAAACGAGCCGGGTCTTTTGGCCACCCGCAGCGTTGAGTATACCATGGCCCCGATAAACTCGGTGAAAAACGCGGCCCCGCGCAATGCCGAAATGGTGGAGTCGCCGAGCTGTACAATAAAATTCCGGGATTTGCGGGGACCGATGTCGCATTCCGGCTGTCCGAAATCGATCAGGGACAGGGTCTTGCGATGATCTTCGCTGGTATTTTTCAGTTCCAGGCGATCGCGGGTGAGCCCGAGCTGGTGCATCAGGCGCATGATCACCATGGCGCCGTAATCGTCCATGCGGGTAACCCGGCCCAGGTCTACTGCCAGCCGCCGCGGGGTGCGGGCTTTGACCTCGCTGGTCAGGTGCTGCAGGCAGGCACCGGCATTGGGCATGTCCAGGCGGCCGCGGAAAAAAACCGTGAGGGTTCCTTCGGCATCCTCCCGGAGGTCAAAGTATTCATTCTGTGGCCCCGAAACCGGGTTCATATGCATATCCCGCTCATGGTCGGCTTTCTGCATTCCGGATTTTTCTCTTGACTATCACGGCTGTGGGGATAAATCAACGGTAGATGCCGATTCAGTCATTATTGATATTGATAGGGTTTTGCGCCACCTGCGCCTGCAGGAGCAATACCGGATCAAGGGGATGTGCTTTTGGCAGCGTGAGCATGAAAAACATGGTGCCTTCAGTCACGCGGGTTGAAAACAAGCTGCCTGCCTGAGCCCGGAGAAAGGATGAAGCCGGCAACCATGAGGAGCGTGCCTGCTGCGGTAACACGCCACGGCGTGAATGCGCCGGTTTCCAGGGCCACCACTTTGCCTCTTGGGTTCATGGCACGCTCCTTTAGTCTGCTTTACGGGATTTTCCGATCTGCGGCCCGCCGGAATTTTTCCAGTTGCGCGCGGTAGTGGCTGCGGTTTGCCCCGGCTTCAGACAGCGCCTTTTGTTCCACTGCAACGGCTTTTTCATATTGGCCGTTGATAAAGTAGCTTTCCGCCAGGGTGTCGAGGACGTGGGGCTGGTCAGAGCGCTCCGCAGCCCTTCGGGCCAGCTCCAGGGCTTTTTCAGGTCTAAAAAGGCTGCTGTCCCGGGGCTGCGTTGCGTAGAGCCAGGACAGGTTGTTTAGCGCCTGCACATTGTCGGCATCCAGGGACAGGGCCTGCCGATATGCCGAGTTTGCGCCTTCAATATTTTCGCGGCTGAACCGGAGATCGCCGAGCATCACTTGCAGGTTTGCATTTTCGGGATTCTCGCGGATCTGCCGTTTGAGCACCTGCTCGGCAATCTTCCCGGAAACCGCCTGTCCGGCGGTGCCGAAATGCAGGTTGTATCCCAGCCATCCAATGGCTGCCAGGCAGACGAGATACACCGCGATGCTGACCCGGATCTTGCGGTGATGCGCCCGGATCCACCCCGGATGTTCTTCGCACCGCCGCAGGTAGGCGATGCGCCGGGATATGCTGAAATGATGCCAGTTGGGCTTTTCCGGGGACTGGCCTGTTGAAGCCGCGATCTTGTGGAACGTGGAGATCAGCGGTGCGGCCGAATCCAGGAGGTTGTATACGTAGATGTCTGCCTGCCGTTCAAAGTTGCGCATGAAGTAGCCGAACACGAATCGGAAATAGACCAGGAACGTGGCGATCATGGCCACGCTGAACACGATCGAGACAAACGTGGTGCTTGCCGGCTCGGAAAAGCTGGCCGGGCCGGCCACGATCTGCGCATACAGGGCGCCGTAGAGCAGCAGGTCCAGCGAGGAAAAGGCGATCACCAGGTATCCGGCAAAAAAGAACAAATAGAAAAGCATGTGTTTCTGTTTGACATGGCCGATTTCATGGGCGATCACCGCCTCGGTCTCCCCGGGCGACAGGTAGCGCAGCAGGGCCGGGGTGATCAGGATGTAGCGGAATCGGGCGATCAGGCCCAGCACGCCCGCTGTGATCATCCGGCCGCCGAAAAGCGGCCATATCATTATTTCCCGGTAGGCCACGCCTGCGCGCCTGCACAGGTCCTCGATGCGTTGCCGCGCCTCGTCTTTTGCCATGGGTCGGCATCCCCAGAACTTCTGAATCAGTGCCGGGCCGAATATGGCGATCACGAACAGGAAAAACAGGAAATAGACGATCTGGCCCCCGGTGGAGTTCAAAAGCGCCTTTGGGGTTTCAAACGGCAGCAGTGTGATCAGGTCGGCCACTGCGGACAGGCAGAGCCAAGGCAGAAGCACCGGAATGGAAAACGTGATGTTGGAGACCACGTAATTGCGGCGCGATATTCCGGTTTTGTAGAGCCGCTGGTGTACGTTGTATGCGCTGGCCCAGATGATGCACAGATATCCGATAAACACGGCCAGAAACACCAGCGCGCCCAGGGTGGGCAGCATGTCAAACAGGGCGATTTCCCGCAGGTATCCCCCGAGCTCCAGGGCGTATATGTCCACTGCAAACAGGCCGATGGCCAGAACCGACTGCCGGGTCATCACGGATTCAAATGCCTGTTCAGTTCGGGCGGCACCGGATTTGCTCAGGCGGTCTTCGAGCTTTTTGAACAGGATCCAGGTCAGGCCGGCAAACAGCGCGGACAGGCCCAAAAAAAATCCCAGGGCTTCGGTAAAGGGGATCTGCGGGCGGGTGGGGGGCTGATAGGTGGTGTAGACCAGCAGGGCGACGATGAAGTAGAGAAAATTGCCGAACATAAGCAGTTACCCGTTTGCCGAATAGAAGCGCTCTTTTTCGCTGTAGATGCATCCGCAGTACTGCTGGCGGTACATGCCCATCTGCTTGGATTTTTCCAGCCCGGTTTTCCAGCCTTTGCGGAAATCCTCGTAATAAAACGGCACGCCTTCGGATTTGCCCACGGACTCGCCAATTTCGGCAATCAGTGTATGATTTTGATGCTTGCTGTACAGCAGGGTGGAGGTAAAATAATCGAATTTGCCGCGCCTGGCCATTTTGGCCGTGGTTTTCAGGCGATCGTAATAGCAGAACCGGCACCGCTGATCCTCCCGGAAGACTACGCTGCGCAAAAATCCCTCCAGGTCATAGCCCTCCTGGTAGATCACCCGGAGTCCGGTGTTATGGGCGTATTCAATGAGCGTATCCTCGCGTCGCCTGCACTCCGTGTACGGGTGGATGTTGTTTCTGTAAAAAAATCCCATGACTTCAAAGTCCCTTTCTTGGAGGACTTCCAGGGGATAAATGGAACAGGGCGCACAGCATATATGCAGCAGGATTTTCATGTGCGCTCTCCGAATATGGCCGTGCCGATGCGCACCAGGGTGGCGCCCTCTGCAATAGCTGCCTCGAAGTCGCCGGTCATGCCCATGGAAAGTTCTCTCATCTCAGCGCCGGCAATGTTTTGCGCCGCGATTTGCTCCCGCAATTGCGCCAACTGCCGGAAATACGGCCGAACCTTTTCGGGGGCGTCGAAAAACGGGGGCATGGTCATCAGGCCGCGTACGCGCACGTGTTCCAGCCCGGCCGCATCGCGCACCAGGGCCGCGGCCGCTTCTTCATCAATTCCGGACTTTTGGGCTTCTCTGCCCACGTTGACCTGTACCAGGATGTCTTGGACCAGCTCGTGTTTTGCCGCATGCCGGTCAATTTCCCTGGCCAGTTTCAGGCTGTCCACGGAGTGGATCAGGTCAAAAAGCCCGACTGCGAACTTGACCTTGTTGGACTGCAGGCGCCCGATAAAATGCCAGGACACGGATGCATCCGCCAGCGTCTCGATCTTTTCGCGCGCCTCCTGGACGTAGTTCTCCCCGAAACAGTCCAGCCCGGCTTCAGCAGCCTCCCGGATCCGCGCTGCCGCCACGGTCTTGGTCACGGCAATCAGCCGAACCGCGTCCGGGTCCCTGCCGGCTTCCCGGGCCGCCTTTTGGATGCGCGCATGCACTTGCTCGATGTTTTTTCCAATATCCGACATTTTGGATCAACGTACTCCTGACGGTTCAGACAGGCCCGTATCGCCGGAGTCCTGTACCTGCCGGTCAATCACCCCGCAGGCCGCCAGATGTTCCACGACCTCGCATACCGGCAGCCCCACCACGTTGGTCCAGGACCCGTGGATGCGCCGGATCATGAATGCGCCGATGCCCTGGATGGCATAGGACCCGGCCTTGTCCCACGGCTCCGGCGTATCCAGGTACCACTGGATTTCGGCATCGCTGAGATCCTTAAAGGTCACCTCGGTTACGCAGATATCGCTGTAACAATGGTTTTGCGCCCGGCACTGTATGCTGTATCCGGTGATCACCCGGTGGGTGCGACCGCTCAGCTGTGACAGCATTTCATATGCATGCCTCCGGGATGCGGGCTTGTTGATGATCGCATCATCGATTACCACAATGGAATCACCCCCGATCACCCATCGGTCCGGATGATGCCCGGCCACCTCGGCAGCCTTGGCCTCGGCCAGGGTCCGGGCCAGGATCTCCGGGGACAGCGCCTCAATGGATTGCTCGTCAATTCGGCTGGGGATCACTTCGAACGCAATACCGGCCTGTTCCAGCAGGCGCCTGCGGCGGGGCGATTTTGAGGCCAAGATTAGCGTATGTTTGTCATCTCTTGGGTTCATGCCGAATTCCTATCAAATCCCGAACAGCTTGGCAAGGCGCCAGTTTTGATTTTTCCTTGCATTCACGGGTTTCGCGGATAAGGCTTACACTCCGGTACAGTCAAAAAAGGCAAGGTACCGCTGACAGTCAATGCTGCAAACCTGAGGATCAAGTTTCAAGGAAACATGTAGGCAAGCCGGCCGGAGTTATTGCCTTGCATCGTTTAGCCCTGACCCCTCAGCAGGGCCATAGTGATTCAAATTATTAAAACACTTGGATTGGCAATGTTCAACAGCGGGGTATTAAATCAAAGAGCGCATAGTAGCCGAACTGAAGTGTTCATTTCAGGGGATCGCGAAGGAATGACTGGTGGTGAAAATTTGCACGGCCCCGCTCTGAGTATACTAAAAAATTACACAGGGATCCTTTCCCGGCAACATGGAACCGTGGGATGAAAGACGCCGAACGGAATCTGACAGGCTATGAAATCATTTCGCACACCTCCTTTCATAATCGCAGCAGGATTTCGCCAATCACATGGCGCCTTCAGGTATTGGTGCCTTGGTTCGGATCCGAAAAATTTTGTCCACCGGTTCAACAGCGATGATGCCGTCACCCTCACCCCCGGTGTGCGTACATTCCATCAGCAGGGAAACGACTCTTTCCGCATTTTCTTCCGCGGTATAAATCTCTACCTTTGTGTGCGCTGTCAGCCAGTCCTGGCCGAAAAAATTCACATATTCTCCATAGCCTTTCACCTCGCTGGCAGAGAGCCCCTGAACCCCTTGTCTGCGCAACTCGGGTTCCAGGCATGGTAAACTGTCATGGCGCAGAAACGCCACAATTTTCTTAAAACCCATTGGATTGCTCCTTTCTTATTTTAATGGGCTGACCAGCCCGTCTTTATTGAATAGCAATGAATGTGCCATCCGGTGACATCGCCGGCAGGTGATGTACCTCCATTTTTAAAATACCCCCCAATTATACAAGCCGTAATTGTTGGCGTTTTGACACCAGAATAATTACGTTTTGAAAAACATCAACGCCGGTATCTGCCGACGACGGTCAGGTTGCTTCAAGGATGATACGCTGGCAGGAAGAGGGGCATACCTTCACAGGGGCAAAAGGGGCAATAAAAATGCCAAGAGATCCGGTTTGCAGCATGGAGGTTGATATCCGGGAGGCCCGGCAAAGGTTCAGCTATATGGGAAAAACCTACTTATTTTATCTGGCGGCGCCATGGGGAACCAGGCAGTCTCAGAATCTCATCGTGGACGGCGAACTGGTATACCGTGGGATGCCGGAAATATCGGAGCTGACACGGTACCTGGATCAACTCAAATCAAGCGGGCAGCAATCTTCGTAGCAGAAAGGAATTCGACTTGGCAGGGACTCAGCATAAATCCGAACATGATCTGAAAACGCACAACCGGGAAGATAAACAACATGGCGGCGGACAATCCGGACACGATCACGCTTCCTCCGGGCATGGCAGCCAGGGGGATCATGGCGGTCATGGCGATCATCACGCCCACATGGTGGCGGATTTCAAAAAGCGCTTCTGGATATCCCTTGCCATCACCGTGCCCGTGTTGTTTCTCTCCCCCATGATCCAGTCGTTCCTGGGGCTGCGGGCGCTTGGGTTTGCGGGCGATCAATACGTGTTGTTTGCCCTGGCATCGGCGATCTTTTTCTACGGCGGGTGGCCGTTTTTAAAAGGGATCTTTGACGAGCTGAAAAAATTCCAGCCCGGCATGATGACCCTGATCGCGGTTGCCATTGCCACGGCGTATATCTACAGTAGTGTCGTGGTCTTCGGCCTGGCCGGCAAAGTCTTTTTCTGGGAGCTGGCCACCCTGATCGACATCATGCTGCTTGGCCACTGGATTGAAATGCGCTCGGTCATGGGAGCGTCCCGGGCACTCGAGGAACTGGCAAAACTCATGCCCTCGGATGCCCATAAAGTAATGGACGACGGCAGCACAAAGGATGTTTCCATACAAGAAATCCAGGCCGGCGACCGGGTGCGGGTCAAGCCCGGAGAAAAAGTCCCCGTGGACGGCGAGGTCTCGGAGGGCCAGAGTGCTGTCAACGAATCCATGGTCACCGGCGAGTCCAAGCCGGTTTCCAAAAGCGCCGGCACACAGGTGATCGGCGGATCGGTCAACGGCGAAGGATCTTTGACGGTCACGGTGCAGAAAACCGGCAAGGATTCATACCTGTCCCAGATGATCGACCTGGTCGAGCAGGCCCAGCAAAGCAAGTCCAGAAGCCAGGATCTGGCCAACCGGGCCGCCCTGTGGCTGACCATCATTGCACTCACCTGCGGGGCGATCACCCTGGTGATCTGGCTGGTGTTCATGGGAAGAGATTTTGCTTTTTCCCTGGAGCGCACGGTAACGGTCATGGTCATCACCTGCCCGCATGCCCTTGGCCTTGCGGTTCCCTTGGTCGTTGCCGTTTCCACGGCGCTTTCAGCCAAAAACGGCCTGCTGATCCGAAACCGGGCCGCTTTCGAGCGGGGGCGAAACATCCAGGCCATCATTTTTGACAAAACCGGAACCCTGACCGAAGGCCGTTTCGGCGTGACCGAAACCCTGAGCTTTTCAGATGATTACAGCCAAGAGGATTTGCTCGGTTATGCCGCAGCCGTTGAATCCCAGTCCGAGCACCCCATTGCCCGCGCAATTGCAGAGGCAGTGGAAAAACCGCAAAAGGCCGAAGACTTTAAATCGATTACAGGCAAGGGCGCGCAGGCCAAGGTTGCGGGAAAAAACGTGAAGGTAGTCAGCCCGGGCTATCTCCGGGAAAACGATTTGTCCGTCAATGATAATCGGATTGACGCGTTAAACGCCCAGGGCAAAACCGTTGTCTTTATCCTGATTGACAAAACGCCTGTCGGGGCGGTGGCGCTGGCCGACATCATCCGGGAAGAATCCAGGCAGGCAATTTCAAAACTCAAGCAGATGGGCATCCAGTGCATGATGCTCACCGGCGATAACAAGCAGGTGGCTGCCTGGGTGGCAGAAGAAATCGGCCTGGATGACTATTTTGCCGAGGTGCTGCCCGAGGACAAGGCCAAAAAGGTAAAAGAAGTCCAGTCCCGCGGCCTGATCGTGGCCATGACCGGAGACGGCGTCAATGACGCGCCGGCCCTGGCCCAGGCGGATGTGGGGATCGCAATCGGTGCAGGCACGGACGTGGCCGTGGAGGCGGCCGATATCATCCTGGTGCGGAGCAACCCGATGGATGCAGTAGCCATTCTGGATCTCTCCCGGGCGACTTATCGGAAGATGCTGCAAAACCTGGCATGGGCCACGGGATATAATGCCTTTGCCATACCATTGGCAGGCGGAGTGCTCTATAGCTGGGGTATTCTTCTTTCTCCGGCAGTGGGTGCCATTCTCATGTCTTTGAGCACCGTGATCGTTGCGATAAATGCCCGGTTTCTGAAGCTTTCTACATGAAGATGCAGGCCGGAAGCTGCGCTCTGCGGGCTTCGTAATCAATTGTCGGAAACCGATTATCAAGGAGCGCAATCATGAAATCTTTAGGAATCGCGATCATCATTGTTCTTGTTATCAGCGCCGGCGCGCTGTTGTACGCATGGACCGGCTGGTATCATATCGGGGCCACGGTGCCGCACTGGGACCTTACAAGCGAATTTATCGAAATGGTTCGTGACCGTTCAATTGTTTCACACAGCGAAGATATCCGTGTGCCGGATCTGGATAAAGCAGAAGTCCGGAGCCTTGCACTGCCCCATTATCAGGAAATGTGCCGGTACTGTCACGGAGCCCCCGGGCATGCCCCAAACGAATTTGCTTCAGGGCTCTATCCTTCGCCGCCGGAAATGACAGACGGGCACCTCCAGGAGGAATGGAATAATGCCCAGATTTACTGGATCATCAAACACGGCATCAAGATGACCGGAATGCCCGCCTTCGGTCCCACTCACAGTGATCGGGAAATCTGGGGCCTTGCCGCACTTGCCGAGCAGATACCCCGCATGACGCCGGATCAGTACGAACAGGCACTGGAGCAAATCTCCTCCGGTCATGAACATCAGGGGCACACCAACGGCGGCGGGGAACCACAGGAATCTCAGGGACACGATGCGCAGGAATCCGCCGAAGCGCATGAAAACGGGCATCAACATTAAAACGGTATCGTGGGCTGTTATCTTTTTAAAAAAGTCAACCGGTATTTCGGCAATGTTGCTTTGTGCAAACCCCAGATCCGGTTCCATGAAGCGCAAAAGCACTGTCTTGCGTGCCACAGCGAGCACAAGGAATACGGCGCAGACATCTCAAGAGTGGACCATCAATTGTTCAACGAAGATCTTTCCTGCACTGAGTGCCACTTCGACGCGCACGAAGGTAAGTTCGGTGTGGACTGCCGGGCGTGCCACGGTATTGGGTCATGGAATGTCCAGGGTTTCCGGCATCCTCCCATGGAGGATAAGGAATGCTTCCGATGTCATTCAGTTCCGAACTCCCACTTGGCGCGTATTTTTATCCCGGCAAAATCAGACAGGATGTTAAAAAGTCACTCCCGTTTATTCGATGTCTGCGAGGGAAACGAGGTTCCGGATGCGGCAACCAGGTCTTTGAGGGGCTTTCTTTCGTTTTTCAGGGCCTCTGCAAAAGTAGCCCGGTTGCGGTACTCTATCAGGTCCTTTACGGTGAGGGCAGTCTCGTTGTCAGTTTCGCAGATCATGCGGGCAATGGCTTCGGCCCGGGGCATAAGTTCTTCCGGGGCCAGCACCTCGTTTGCCAATCCGCATGCAAGGGCCTGTTCGGCGGGTATCCACTGGCAGGTAAGGGAAAACTGCTTGGCCAGCCTCTGGCCGACAGCTTGCTGCAGAAGCTGGGTCATGCCCCACCCGGGCCGGATGCCGACCCTGGCGTGGGTGTCTGCAAAAGCCGCTTTTTCAGAGGCAATCAGGAAATCGCAGTTCAGGGCGAGTTCAAATCCACCGGTTACTGCTGGTCCGTTAACCGCGCCGATTATGGGTTTTCTGCAGGCTGCGGCAATATCGACCAGGTCCCTGCCGTCGCCCCTGGGATCAACAAGGTTTTCGGTTTCCAGGCAGCCCAGATCCAGCCCGGCGCAGAAGGCCGGGCCTTTTCCGGTGATAATGATCACCCTTATCTCATCATCTGAGGCCGCTTTTTCCAGCCCGTTGTAAAGCCCCCTTAACAGGGCCTCGTTAATGGCATTCCTTCTTTCCGGCCGGTTCAGGGTTATGGTTGCAGCCTGGTTTTTATATTCGATCAGCACCGAATCTTCCATGTTTTCCCCCTGTTTTTAGAAATAATAATATATATACCGCTTTTTGACCATATGCTTACCCTTTTTGCAGTTCAAGGCCTTTTTATCCTGAAATTTACGCCATGGGAGACAGTGACGCGGACTATCATCACCCGGCAGGCCCCATGGATGATGCAATAGAGAAAGTGGCATGGACCCTTCCGCAAGGGCCAAAGCACTGCTGGCGAGGCCGTATTTCAAGAGTCGAATACGAATTCGTACAAGGATAGAATGCGGCCGGAGTACATATGAGCGGTTTTCCCGCCAGTCCTGGCAGCGCCCCGACGGTTTTGCAGATTTGCACAATGGTTCTGGCATGTTATTCTTATTCTAAACAGGGTTTGCCCCAGCCTTTTTGAAAAAGACAGAAACATATCTCAGGCGACTGCTGAGCCGGAGTTTTACTTTCAGGATGGTTCACGGTTCTGAAAGCATGTCGGAATCGGGGCATGAATGAATTGGAATAATGCAGGCATCCCTTTTTAGGGGTCTATCCGAGAAGCGATTCCTTATGAGCGGCCTATGAAAGAGCAGCAATACTATCGGAAAGTTATCGACCGGCTGAAAAACTGCTACCAGTTCAGCCACCATTTTATCGCAACCGGCGAAGCGCTCGCAGCCGAAACCCGCGATCCGATATTCCCCGCTGTTGCAGCCGAAATGGAACAGTTGGAAGAATTCACCGTGACGCGGGGTCTTGAGGTTCACCTGCCAGTGGTGGGGGAAAGGTCGCAGGCGGTGCTGATGCCCTTGGATATCGAAATTTTTCTGGGAGCCGACCAGCACCGGCTTTACACGGACAAAGAAGAACAGAAACAACTTTTTCAGCAGGTACGCCCCTTGATGGATTTTGTGCAAGACATCTTCCGATCCAGGGGGATGCCGTATCTCTTGGATTACACGCCGTCCGGGGGGCATTTCCTGTTCCAGAACGTCCTGGGATACCGGGCCACGGAGGAAGTGCGGGGAATCGGCTTTGTGGAAGAAGATCTGGTCCGGGCTTGCAATTACATTGACCCGGGGGATATCCGGCGCTGGCACGGAGTTTCCATAGATGCGGCCCGGGTCTTCAGCGGACTGGGCAGGCTTGCGGAATATCTGGCCCTGCTGGCCATGAAAGCCTTCCGGGATAATGAAGACCGGGGGCTTTTGCCAGTGACCATCTCAGACAGTGCCGGGCACTGCGTCAACTTCGACAATACCTGGAGCGAAGGGCCGCCCTACCTGCGGGCCATCCGGAGTCCTTTCAGCCTTCACAAAAAGAACCGGGAAAAATACGACAACCGGCATCAGCCGCCTCTGGCAGATGTCATCGGAGCATGCTTTGACGGACATCAGGCAACAGAAACCGGGGATATCGACTTGATACTGGACTGCATGTGGGACCTGGAAAAGGCGGCAGCACACGCACATAATTTTTCCGGTTTCATCCCCTGCTCAAATGAAACCATGATTGATTTTGTCAGGGAATACAAGGCATCGGATTTGTATGCGTTCCACCAGGATTTCGATCGCCAGCAGGACCTTGCCCGGGGCCGCGCGGTGGAATCTGCAAAAAACGAGCCCCACATCCCCGACTGGACACGCGAAATCCTGGATTCCCCCAACCCGTCGGCGCTTCAGCCGGCCAAGCTCATCGGATTTGTCCACGATTTCCTTATTCATGCCGGGTGGCAACCTAAGCACATCGCAAACATCCTCCGGGATCTGTATCAGAACCCGGATTTCAACTGGACGCAAGATTTTTTCAAGCATCCGGCAGAAGAAAAGGCCAATTTCTGGGCGCGTACCTATAGCGCGGTTGCCCTCTGGAAGACAGGCAGGCTTCATATATAGACCCTGTATGGGCATTATATGATTTTAGCCGAAGATTTGCCGTACTGAAAACTTTTTGCCGCGCCCGGCAGTATTATTGCTTCTCCCGGGATTTGCACCTTGTTTCCTCCATTCTCCAGATCCATCAATTTAGGTATACTGGCTGGCAATAGGCGAATATTTTACTTCGCCTTGGCCCCGGCTCCGATGGGCAAACACACATATGTAAAACAAATATAAATAGTTGACCATTGTTATTGAAGTCAACAAAAAATCCGTGTTTTATGCCCTTGATGAAACATTGTTCCCGATATCATCGGGTAGCCTGAATTTTACATTGCTGCGGGCTTTTCGCAGGGGCGGTATGATAAAGTCCGGGGATAAGAACAGTCGCCTGGTTTCTTCCCCGGAAACCGGCCGGAAGGGCGGCAAGAGTGGAAAGCCCTTGGCCCATAGAATCAATCCGTTTGCAAAACGCCAAATAAGATTGAAGACAGTTCCGTATAATGGTGTTAAAATGATTTTTGCCTGAGCATTGACATGCACACATTTGTCGAAAACTTTAAGACACCGAATCAGGGAGGAGCAATGGGCAAATTATGGTATGGCCTCGAAGACCGGGTTTTCGTGGTGACCGGCGGCAGTCGCGGTATCGGACTGGAAATCGCCCGGGAGCTTTTGGACCAGAAAGCAAAGGTGGTTATCTGCGGCAGAAAACAGGAAAACCTGGATGCGGCGCAAGAAGAACTCCAGGGCGGAGACGCGCTGCTGGCGGTCCCGGCGCACGTGACCAAGGAAGAAGATATCGACCGCTTGTTTGATGCAGCCGTGGAGAAATTCGGCCGCATTGACGTGCTGGTCAACAACGTGGGGATGAATCTGTCTACCGGGGGACTGGTGGATACCGAGACCGGCATGTGGCAGAAGATCATTGAATCAAACCTCACCGGTACATTCATGTGCTCCCGGAAAGCGGGCAAAATCATGCGGGATCAGAAGGCCGGCAAAATCGTCAGCATCACGTCCGTTGCCGCACACAAAGCCTCACCGGGATTGAACGTCTACGGTATTGCAAAAGCGGGCATAGAGATGATGACAAAAAACCTGGCGGCTGAACTGGCACCGGACAATATCCAGGTCAATGCGGTGGCTCCGGGAATGGTGCGCACCGATTTCAGCAAGCCATTCTGGTCGAACCGGGAAATCCATGACATGGTGGTAAAGGATATCCCCATGGGCAGAATTGCAGAGCCCGAAGACGTGGCAAGGGTGGTGCTCTTTCTTGCCTCTGACGGCGCATCTTATGTCACCGGGCATACGATTCTGGTGGACGGCGGCGGCATGGCGGTATGACAGGGGATCAATGGTGACGGGGCAATCCCGGAAGCGGTTCAGGAAAGGCTTGAAAAGCTGGTTGACGAATTTCCTGCAGGCATGAGTCCTTTTGCCCGGCCGGTGTGGTATGCGTCCAGGTTCCGGCCGATTGTTGCAAAGCAGGCGCACTGAAATTCAGGAGACTTTCAGATTATCAGAATCGCTGGCTCAGCATGAATCAATTATCTGGAGGCATCAAAATGACGGTCAATGAAGCGTTTCTTGCCCCCTGCGGGCTCTACTGCGGGGTGTGCGGCGTGTATTATGCCACCCGGGACAATAATGACAGGTTTCTCGAAAAACTCCTGAATTTCTATCAGTCCACCATTTCCGGAATCGACCATCTCACCATCGAGGATCTCAAGTGCCTGGGGTGCCTGTCCGATCAGGTCTCGTTTTTCTGTCGGGTCTGTGCGATAAAGGATTGCACACGTGAAAAGGAAATTGCCGGCTGCCACCAGTGCGGGGCGTTTCCGTGCACGCATATCGAAAACTTTCCCGTACCCGTGGGAAAGAAGGTGATTCTGCGGGCCGTTCCATATTGGCGGGAGCACGGCACGGAGAAATGGGTGGCGGACGAAGAACGCCGATATCTGTGTCCTTCCTGCGGGCACCAGGTTTTCCGCGGGGCCAAACGCTGCAACAAGTGCAAGCAGGCCGTGGATCTGGACTGAGAAGGAGCGCCAAGGGGACAAAAGCATCCGGATAAATGATCGCCTGGAGATTAAAGGAGCGTTTATGCATGATTTAATCGATCGGAAATCCGTTGAAAACATCAACCAGACCGGGTGTTATTCAGCCGCGTTTCCGGACCGGAAGTCGGTTCTGGAGGAATACGGCCTGCCATACGACAGAAAGGCGGAAAATGCGGTCATCACAGGTTGCCAGATCCTGGCCCTGCTGCCCGACGTACTTGCATCCCTGTCCCGGATTCTTGACAAGCGCGGATTTTCTCACACCTTTTTATCCGAGGAATACTGCTGCGGGAATTATCTGTATCGACCGGCCATAAAGGCGCGCGACGAGCAGGCCATGGACGAATGCCGGGAGCTGTCCAAGGGTTTTGTCAGCAAAACCATTGCGTCGGCCAGAAGGTTTGGTGTCAAGCGGCTCGTGATTTTCTGTTCCCCTTGTTACCCGATTTACAAACATGCCGCCCCGGATGAGGATATCATTTTTTACCCGCAGGCAATTGATGAAGTGCTGGAAGAAACTGCGCTGCGCACAAAAATCGACTTCTATGCGGGCTGTTACAGGCTGCACCGGAAATTTTCGGCCGTCCCCATGGATCTGGCATCCACGGATCAGGTTTTTAATAAGATCTCCGGCTTGGAGATCAACCGGATTTCAGCGCCCGCCTGCTGCTATAAGTCTGAAGGCGTTTCCCATATGATCGATAATGTCGTGACCGATCAAATGGTCCATATCTGTACGGGCTGTTATGCCCGGGCCATGGAGTTCATGCCCGGGGAAAAAGCGGTGCGCATTATGATGCTTCCGGAATTTCTGGAAACGCTGACCGCTGAAAAGCCCCTGTGAAGAAATCGGAGAAATTGTTCGGCATATTATGCCTTTTGTTGTGCCATCTTTGCCAGGCCCCTGCTGCAGCAAAATCCGTCTTGCTTAAACCTGAAAGAAATGATATTGGGTTGCCTGTTATTATAAATCCTTCCATATAAAGCATGTGCCTGGGTGGCGGAATAGGTAGACGCAAGGGACTTAAAATCCTGTTGATGTTTCAGGAAACATGGGGTTTTTAGAGTGGGGTGTAACGGAATTGTAACAAGATTTTTCGTGATCTATTCTTCTTCCATGTTCAGACTTTCGCTTGCCGCCTGCAAATGATCCGGGGATAAATGGGCATACACCATCGTGGATGCGAGTGATTCATGACGCAT
>JAIPEJ010000024.1 GCA_021737225.1 Desulfobacteraceae bacterium | reverse complement strand
TATTGTTTCGGACCGAACAGGTTGTCCGCCAAAACGCAATCAACATTGATAACAGCCAGTAAAAATAAAAAAACCAAGGTTACTGTTTTCACGTTTACCCTTAACATGGCATTGCCTCCGGAACAGTTTTGACTTGTATTCTCTATAGTTACACAGAAACTCAGAAAAAAATAGATTAAATTCTACTTAGAACGAGAAATCAGATTTTTTATTACGCGTCAATGATATAATATTCCCTGTAATATAGTTTTTTTCTCTAGGCATTGCTCACTTCATAAAGCCTTCGTTTAGCGCCCACCCAAAGATCGGATAATTTGTTCAAGTTCAAGGAAGGCGAAAATTTTAACCGCAGGAATACTCAAAGCATTTTGAGGATTCAAATTTGAGCCTGACGCAGAAATTGGGCAAATTAGCCATTTCTGGATGGGCACTAGTTTAAATTCTGAAAATCAAAACCGCGGTGAGGTCAAAAAGATATTCCGGATCCAGCCGGGAAGAATACCCGGTTTTTCTGATGGTATCATCAAAGGCTTGGTAAAGAGGGACATTGCCCACAGGCAGGTTTGTATTTTGGATAACAGCCCGGCGGATGACGCCCGGATCATCGGCCGCGGACACCTCCATCAAGGTGTCTGCGCCTTGGGCTTCGACAATCCGGGCCATTTCAAGCTGGGTTTTCATGAATGGCTCCTTTGTTTGGATTTCAAAAATAAACACCGGAAAAAATACAAAATATTGATCCGTGTAAAAATTTGAAACGCTCAATTTCGGTCCAAATAAAAAAGGGTCCCGACAGGAGGAAAAACCTCCCGTCGGAACCCTTTACCATCAGATTCCGGGATCACAGCTTCAGGCACGTCTTCTGGCTTGCCGGATGTCAACCGCCCTTCTGCCTTCCCGCCGGGGATCGACCCGGCAGTGGCCGCATATTTTATGCACCAAAGGCGGTATTTCCGGCTTTATAAAGCCGATCCACTCCCGTCTTTGGCCTTATGCCGCTGCAGGCAGGCCGCCAGACAATTCCGGCATTGGTTTTGATCCAGCCGCTTTTTCGAATAATATTCCACAAAACCCTCAACCCAGTCAGCGCCGGTGCGCGGGCACTGCTTGATATACTCGATGAATTGAACCAGGCGGTCCACGCACTGCTTGTCCATGGCATGCTCCATGCGGCAGGCGTTGGCCTCTGCCGTGTCGCCATCGAGCTGCAGCACATCAGATAAAAACCCCCTGATCACATCGTGTCGCCGCCGGATTTCGGTGGCCCGTTTTTTACCCGCCTCTGTCAGGGTAATAAAGCTGTAAGGCTCGTGATTGACCAGACCTTTTTCCGCAAGACTTCTCAGGGCCCCGGAAACCGATCCCCGCAAAACGCCCAACTGGTCGGCGATATCCTTGACCCGGGCCACTTTGTTTTCCGATTCAAGGGCCAAAATGGTTTCGAGATAGTCTTCCAGATTTTCGGACAGGGTTTTGTCATCTTCCGGCTTCACCACGGGATTCCTTTTTTTGGGGTTTGCCGGCCTTGAGTGCCAGGCCGCATTTTCAATGTTAGATTATCATTGCCAACAAAAACATGCAATCCGATCTTTTTTAAAAAAAACAAAAAAAGTTGTTGACACGAATTAAAGTTTGGCTTATCAAACATTTTAAAACATCAAAAACTCAATGGCCCCGCAATTCACATATTGGAGACAACCCAAATGGCACAAATCAATCTCAGACAAATGGCAGTTAATCAACAGGGCGTCATCGCTGCCATCAAGGCCGACGGCGAACTCGGCCGGCGCATCCGGGACATGGGCCTGGTGCCCGGCACCGAGTTTTCGGTCCGGGGCCGCGCTCCGCTAAAAGACCCGGTCGCCCTGCGCATCATGGGCTTTACGCTGAGCCTGAGAAACAATGAAGCCGACCACATCGAAGTGGAGGTAAAGGAATAGACATGTCCCATACGATTGCACTGGCCGGTAACCCGAATTCCGGAAAAACGACCCTGTTTAACACGTTGACCGGTGCACGCCAGCATGTGGGCAACTACCCGGGTGTTACCGTGGAGAAAAAAACCGGGATTTACAAGTCTGACGGCCATGACTTTCACCTGGTCGACCTTCCCGGCACCTATTCCATGACCGCCTATTCCATGGAAGAAGTCATTGCCCGGGATTTTATCGCCACGGAAAAACCCGCGGTGGTGGTCGACATCGTGGATGCGGCCAACCTGGAGCGCAATTTGTACCTGACCCTGCAGATCATAGAGATGGGGGTACAGGTCTGTATTGCGCTCAACATGATTGATGTGGCCAAAAGCCGCGGTGTCAGAATCGATGCCGACCGGCTCTCCGAGTTGCTCGGCGTGCCCGTGGTGCCCACCGTGGCCAGAAGCGGCAAGGGCAAAAAACAATTAATGGCGGCCGCCGCCGAAATCGCGGAAAAGCCGTCAAAAACAAAATCACCCGGAATTTTTTACGGCGACGACATTGACGCCGCCCTCTCAGAAATGACGCCATTGATTGAACAGGCCGGATTGCTCACCGAGCATTATCCCGCCCACTGGGTGGCGTTGAAATACCTGGAAGCCGACGAGCAGATCGTATCTGCCGGGGACTCGATTCACCCGGCGCTTTCAGCCCGACTCAAGCAGGTCGCCGACCGGGTTGCCAATCACCTGCGGGCCACCTGCGACACGCACCCCGAAGCCCTGATCGCCGATCAGCGCTTCGGTTTCATCAAGGCGATTATCCGCCAGGGTGTCATTGAAATCGACGACGGCCAAAACCGGCTCCACCTGTCCGATAAAATCGACAAGGTGCTGCTCAACCGGCTTGCCGGCCCCCTGATCATGATCGGTATCCTGCTGCTGCTCTATCACGTCACGTTTGCCTTCAGCGACCCGGTCATCGTATGGCTGGAAAGCGCGTTTGCCGGTCTGCGCGGTATTGCCGACGCCCATATGGCCCAAGGGCTGCTCAAGTCCCTGGTGATTTCCGGCATGATCGACGGGGTCGGCGGCGTGCTGGGCTTTGTCCCGATTATCATGTTCATGTTTTTCGGCATCACGATCCTGGAGGATTCGGGCTATCTCACCCGGGTCGCCTTCATGCTCGACCGGGTGTTCCGGGTGTTCGGTCTGCACGGTAGCTCGGTCATGGCCTTTATCGTCTCCGGCGGGATCGCCGGCGGTTGCGCGGTACCCGGTGTTATGGCCACAAGGACGCTCAAATCGCCGAAAGAACGGCTGGCCACCCTGCTGACCGTGCCCTTTATGAATTGCGGGGCCAAGCTGCCGGTCTTTGCCATGCTGATCAGCGCCTTTTTCGCTTACAACAAGGCGTGGATGATGTTTGTGATCACCCTGATATCCTGGGGCGGTGCGCTTTTAATCGCAAAACTGCTGCGCATCACCGTTATCCGGGGCGCGCCCACGCCGTTTATCATGGAACTGCCGCCCTACAGGATGCCCACGGTTCAGGGGGTTTTGATCCATACATGGGAACGGACGTGGCAATACGTCCGCAAGGCAGGCACCATTATCCTGGCGATTTCCATCCTGCTGTGGGCCATGATGACCTTTCCGCACCTGCCGGCCGAACGGGCCGGGCAATTTGAAACCGCCCGGGAGCAAATCATCGCCCAGGCGGCTCCTGAAACTGCCCGGGAACTCAGATCCGCCGGCAACGGCGATGAGCTGTCAGCATCCGCCCTGGCACTCCGGCAACAGGTAAACGCCATTGACGCCGAAAAGGCCCGGGCCGCCCTGAAATATTCAATGGCCGGCCGCATCGGCACCGGACTGGAAAGCGTCAGCCACCTGGCCGGCTTTGACTGGCGGACCAATATCGCTTTGGTGGGCGGCTTTGCCGCCAAGGAGGTCATCGTCTCCACCCTGGGCACGGCCTATTCCATGGGGACGGTCGAGGCGGAAAATGCGGGCGGGCTCTCCCGCCAATTGGCCGAATCACCCGTGTGGCGGCCATTGACCGCCTTTTCCCTGATCCTTTTCGTCATGTTTTACTCGCCCTGCTTCGTGTCGGTGGTCTGTATTGCCCGCGAGGCGGGCTCATGGAAATGGGGGGCGTTTGCCATGGCATTTAACACTGTGCTCGCCTTTATCCTGGCGGTATCAGTCTACCAGGCCGGCACCCTGCTTGGCTTTTAAGAGGAGGAAAATGACATGGTCCAACACATCATCGTTTTTATGATCGTCGGTGCCTCAGCATTCTACATGGTCCGGAACCTGTACAGGAATTTTAAAGGGCAGCAGGGCTGCGGGTGCGGCTGTTCCGGATGTGCCGACACGGCTGCCTGCGAAGACCGTATCGGCCATGAATCGCCTCAGCCGGAAAAGGATAAGGAGGCATAAATGATCGGCCGTTTTTCCGAACTCGGCACGTACCGTGAACTGGTCAATCCATGGGATCTGGCCCGGGTGGCAGCCGGTGGCCTTTTGGCCCTGGTCGGCTACCTGATCGGCGACAGCCTGTATGACGGCTTCGACACCTGGCTGATGGCGGCATCGGTTGCGGTCAATGGCCTGCCGATTGTTATCGATGCCTTTCGGGGCTTGATGCAGAAAAAGGTCAATGTGGATGAACTCGTGAGCCTGGCCATTGCGGCAAGCGTTTTGACCGGGGATTTTTTGAGTGCAGCCATTGTCAGCTTTGTCATGGTGCTCGGATCACTGGTCGAAGAAGCCACCGGGGAGTCGGCCCGGCGGGCGATTCGTTCGCTGATCGATTTGTCGCCGAAATCCGCCACCGTGATCGTCGAGGACAAAGAACAGCAAACCCCGGTGGCCGATATCCGGGCCGGTGATATCCTGCTTGTCAAACCAGGGGAGAGGATACCCGTGGATGCAGCGGTGGTCTCCGGAATGACCGCAGTTGACGAATCTTCGATTACCGGAGAACCCATACCGGCAGAAAAAACAGCCGGTGATGAAGTCTATTGCGGCACGCTGAACCAGGGCGGCGCAATCCGGATCCGGGCCACCAAGGTCGGCGCGGATACCACCCTGGGAAAGGTCATCGAGCTGGTCACCCAGGCCGAAGCCCATAAACCGGAATCCTTGGCGCTCATCGACCGGTATGCCCAATGGTTTACACCTGTGATCCTGCTTTGCGCGGCCGCAACCTGGCTTTGGACCGGCGCCATAGACCGGGCGATTACGGTACTGATCGTGGGCTGTCCGTGCGCACTGATCCTGGCAGCCCCGACCGCTATTGTTGCCGCCATCAGCCGGGCGGCAAAAAACGGCATCCTGGTCAAGGGCGGACAGTACCTGGAACGGGTGGCCGACACCCGCATCATTTTATTTGACAAGACCGGCACCCTCACCGAAGGCGATCCAAAGGTTGGCACCGTCTATGCCGCCGCCGGCCATGAAGAAAATGAAGTGTTGCGGCAAGCCGCCTGTATTGAGCAAAACAGCACCCATCCCCTGGCCCGTGCGGTTTTGAAAGCCGCCCGATATGCCGGAATCACCGTGCGGGCCGCGGAAAACCTGGTGACCGAAATCGGGCTCGGTGTGACCGGCTGCATTGACGGCTGCCAGGTCGAGGTCGGCAGCGCCTATATGGGCGGCGGCAGCGCGGCCCTGCCCGGTGCATTGCGAGGTCACCTGGACACAATCGAGCAGACCGGCGCCACTCCCCTGATCGTCTACAGAGACAAAAGACCAATGGGGGTGATCAGCGTATCCGATCATGTCCGCACCGACGCAGCCGCGGCCCTGGCGAAACTTAAAAAACAGGGCATTGAAACCCTCGGCATCGTCTCGGGCGACCACGAGCAATCCGTCCGGCGGGTTGGGGAAGCGGTCGGCACCACGCGCTACTGGTTTGGCTTAAAGCCGGATCAGAAGCTCGAAATTATCCATCAACTGCGAAAAGAAGCCCCCGGATCGGCCATCGCATTCGTGGGCGACGGCATCAACGACGCCCCTGCCCTGGCCGCAGCCGACGTGGGCATCGCCATGGGAGCAAAGGGAACGGAGGTGGCACTGGAAACTGCGGATATCGCGTTAATGCGCGATGATCTGGCACAGCTTCCCTTTTTGATCGGCCTGGGCAAAAAAACGGTAACCATTATCAAATGGAACATCGCATTCGGCCTGATTTTCAACCTGATTGCGGTAATCGCCGGCGGCGGGGGGCTGCTTTCGCCGGTCATGGGCGCCGTGGTTCACAACATCGGCTCTGTTCTCGTGGTATTGTCTTCGGCAAGCCTGGCCCTTTCACGGACGGGAAACAAATAATTTAAACCTTTGGTGGCAATAAAGCCATCAAGCATTTAACCCAATGAAACGCCCGTGTGCGGCGTTTTACGCCCAAAAAGTTTGGAAAGCCAAACTATTATTAAAATTTTAAACAAATTCAGGAGGTACATTTCAATGAAATTGCGTCGAATCGCAACACTTTTTCTGGCAGCAGCCATTTTTTTCGCTGGCGCACCGGCAATGGGCGCCACGTTCGAAGAACTCAACGACCGCATGGACACCCTTGAAAAACAAAATCAAGAACTCCGGGAAAAAATGCGTCAAACCGATAACAAAATCGAAGCCACGGCCGAAGCGTTCGAATCAAAGGGCTCACGGGCAGACAGCTTTATGCGCAAAACCGAAATCGGCGGCTACGGCGAACTTCATTACAACAATTTAAGCGGCCAGGGCGGTGCCGCAGACAAGGAATCAATCGATTTTCACCGCTTTGTACTGTTTTTCAATTACGACCATACTGAACGCATCCGGTTTAACTCGGAACTGGAAGTCGAACACAGCATCGCCGGTGACGACCAACCCGGAGAAGTGGAACTAGAACAGGCCTATGTCGACTTTCATGTCAATCCGTATTTCACCGGACGCGGCGGCCTGTTTCTGTTGCCGGTGGGCATCCTCAACGAAACACATGAGCCGCCGACATTCTACGGCGTGGAACGCAACCCGGTGGAAAAAAGAATTATCCCGGCCACATGGTGGGAAGGCGGCGCCGGCGGTTATGGCCGGATCGTACCCGGGCTCACCTATGACCTCTATGTCCATTCGGGGCTCCAAACGTCTGCAGACGATAATTATGCTATCCGGGACGGCCGCCAGAAGGTGGGCAAGGCATCCGCGGAAAACCCGGCCGCTACAGCCCGGATCACATGGCGCGGATTGCCGGGACTCGAACTGGCAGCCAGCTACCAGTACCAGGACGACATTACCCAGGGCACAGATAAAACCGCAGGCAACGCCGGTATGCTGGTCGGACACGGCATATGGCGCAAAGGCCCGCTTGCCTTAAAGGCGCTCTATGCGAGATGGGACCTCGACGGCAGCGGCCCGGAGGCCGTGGGCGCAGATGAGCAGGCAGGCTACTATATCGAGCCCTCTTATAAGATCACCCCGAAAATCGGTTTATTTGCCCGCTACAACCAGTGGGACAACCAGGCCGGCAACAAAGGCGACTCGGAAAAGATCCAGTGGGATGCGGGCATCAATTACTGGCCTCACCCGGACGTCGTCCTCAAAGCCGATTATCAGATCCAGGACAATGAAAACGGCCGGGATCAAAACGGATTGAATCTCGGCATCGGCTATCAGTTTTAAACCAGCACACCAACTCGAGACCATGCCGGGTCGTTCCTGTTATCGCCCGGCATGGCTCAAAACCGATCCGAGGAGTTCAGGATATAGCCGATGAAAACCAGATCGCTTAACACCGTTGTTTTCATTATCAGTTTGCTGATCGCCGGCTCGGGATGTGCTGTTTCGACGACAACACCCGCCTTTGCCGACCGGTCCGGTTTTCTGAAAGAAATTTTTGAAGGCCCGCCTCCGCAACCGTCGCATATATGGATCACACCGGATATGCGTTCCGAAATTGAGTCCGTTCTGGGCCGCTCATACCCGGTTTTACGGATACCTTATCGGCGGGAAAACGGAAAAACCGTCTGGATATTGCAGGATACCATCAAAAATCAGGCTCTGACAGTGGGAATAGTTATTCATCGCGGGCAGATCATCCGCATGGAAACCCTGTCCGGCGGAAGCCCCCATAGCAGGAGACTCCGGAACAACGCTTTTACACGTCAATTCATAAACAGTGGCTTAAATGGCAACGATAAACTTGATAAAACAATTGATGCCGTCTCCGGGGCGACTTATTCATCCAATACGGTCTCGCGGCTGGCACAGCTCGCCCTGATGATAAACAAACAACTGGAACAGCAATAGCGCGACCATGGCAGATGCATAACCAATCAAGGACTTGAGAAAACGCCGCTTAACCCTGGCATCAAGAAATTCATACGCCTTTGGGAAGGAAACGGCTTTAAAAATTTTATGATTACTGATAGAAAATCGGCGTTGCTCGGTAAAAGGCACTTTCACCATGCAGGCAATTTTTCGATCTCCCGCCGCAATGGCGTGATGTCAATCAAGGCGTGCATGGACCCCGGCCTGCCCGGATTTTTTGCGACAAGGAAGACCCGCACGCGGGACCGGAAGATCTAGGGCACGGCCGGCAGGCAATCAAAGGAAAAACGGGACAGACCGCACAATGCCGAAACCCCCTCCAATCGGCCTGATCATGGCCACCTACATCGAGGCAAAGCCCTTTGTGGAAAAAATCGACTGGCTGCGCGCTGCTCAGATTCCGTTTCCGGTCTACCATGGCAAAGATCTGATCCTTGTGATTTCCGGGATGGGCAAAACCAATGCTGCCGCGGCATGCGCCTGGCTCTGCACCACCGCCCGCCCCGGGTGCATCATCAATCTGGGCGCAGCAGGCGCAAACATAGACGGTCTGGCCCTGGGCAGCATCCACCACATCAGGGAGGCGCTGGAAACCGACCGCCGCCATTTCAAAACAGCAGCGCCCTTCTGCCACCGGCCGGATGTAATGGAAGGCTTTCCAACCGCGCGTGTGGCTACCCGGGAGGAACCGGTGATCGACCCGGAAGAGCGCCGGCGTATCTCATCTGTGGCGGAACTCTCAGACATGGAAGGCGCAGCCGTTATCCAGTCGGCCCGCAGATTCCAAACCCGCTGTTTTATGTTCAAGTTCGTAAGCGACACCCCCGGGCACACTGCGGGGAGCCAAATTGCCGCCCACATCCGCGCCTGGCGCGATTCGGTCTTTGATTTCTACATGAGCGCAATCTCGCCCGCGATACGATGATCTGATCGCGCAAGAATAATATCGGTCGGTATCAAATGTTGCATTATGAATCAGATCACATTATAAAATCAAAATCCGAAATTCGAATATCGAATTTTTGAAATCTGTAAACCGACAAAGAACCACAATTATTCCCGCTTTGGCGGAATTTGCGAATTGACACATTCATTAATCTTTCGGATTTCGGGCTTCGGATTTATGACCAGGCGATCTCCGGCCGACGGGTCAAAAACGACGGCCGGGCCGCAGAAATAAATACTCAACACCCAAACCAACAGGAGTTTTGATGAGCGAGTATCAATTCTATGAAGTGGTAAAACAGCCGCCCGTGGCCTGGGTCTATCTCAACAGGCCGGATAAGAAAAACGCCATGAACCCCCCGGCCTGGAAGGAGAGCATCCCGATTTTCGAAGACCTGGACCAAGACAAGGAAATCCGGGTGGTGGTGATTTCCGGCCGCGGCCCCTGTTTTTCCGCCGGCATCGACCTGATGGGCATGGCCGGCGAACTGCCAGAACTCATGGAAAGCGGACAGACCGGCGGGGTCAAGTGGGACCTTTTAAAGAAAATATATGCCATGCAGGACGCCATCTCCTGTATCGAGTGGTGCAGAAAACCCGTGATCGCAGCCATTCACGGTCACTGCATCGGCGCGGGCCTTGACATGGCAACAGCCTGTGATATCCGGATCTGTTCGCAAGACGCGGTTTTCTGCCTCAAGGAAGCGGCCGTGGGCTTTGTAGCGGATGTGGGCGTGCTCCAGCGCATCCCGCAGATTGTGGGTCAGGGATATGCCCGGGAACTGGCATACACGGCAAAGGAATTTGATGCGCAAAAAGCCGGCCGGATGCTGCTGGTCAACGACATATTTGCCGATTACGACGCCCTGATGGCAGGCGCACAGACCCTGGCCGGACAAATTTCCGAAAATCCGCCCCTGGCAGTGCAGGCATCCAAGGACGTGCTCAATTACGGGGTCGGCAAAACCGTGGACGAAGGCCTGAAATACGTGGGATCTGTCAGCGCCAACATCATCCCGTCAAAGGACCTGATGGAAGCCATTGCCGCTTTTTCGGAAAAGCGCAAACCGGTCTTTACAGGCGAGTAAGCGAATCAGCGGACCCATGCATATTTACCTTTCCAGTCTCGGGTGCGTGCGAAACCAGGTAGACAGCGAGCTCATGCTCGGCAGGCTTTCCGGGGCCGGCCACACCCTGGCCGAAACCCCGGCCGAGGCCGAGGTCATTATCGTCAACACGTGCGCATTTATCGAATCCGCGGCAGACGAGGCCATTGAAGAGATCCTCACACTGGCTGCCTGGAAAAAGCAAGGTGCATGCCGGCGCCTGATCGTGGCCGGATGTCTGCCGCAGCGATACGGCCGGGACACGGCCCGATCCCTGCCGGAGGTGGACGTATTTCTGGGCACCGGCGCATACGACCGCATTGCCGAGGCCGTGGAAAATTCCTGGCCGGCCGGGAGCTGCCTGCTTCCGGAGCCCGCGCGCATCGGGCTTGCCTCCTGGCATGCCCCGCGAATTTATGATACATGGCCCACTGCATACATCAAAATCATGGAAGGATGCGGCAGGCACTGCACTTACTGCGTAATCCCGAAACTCCGGGGCCCTATGCGAAGCCGGGCGGCCGAAGACGTGGCCAGGGAGGCCGCGCTGCTGTCGGAAAAGGGATTTGGCGAAATCGTGCTGGTGGGCCAGGACACCACTTCCTGGGGCACGGATTTCGGCACGGGCGCGTGCTTTGCCGACCTGCTGGAAAAAACGGCCGAAGCCGCACCGGACACATGGATCCGATTTTTGTACGGGCATCCGGACAAGATCGAGGACCGGCTCCTGGAAACAATTGCCGCGCATGACAATGTTTGTTCGTACCTGGACATCCCGGTCCAGCATGCAAGCCACCGGATTTTAAAACGCATGGGCAGAAACCATGACCGGCAAACGCTTTTGGCACGTTTTGCCCGCATCCGCGCGGCGCTTCCGGATGCTGCGCTGCGGACCACGGTTTTGGTCGGCTTTCCCGGGGAAACCGTTCAGGATTTTGAAGAGTTGCTGGAACTGGTGGAAATTGTTGAATTCGACCACCTGGGCGCCTTTATTTACTCGGATGCCGAGGATTTGCCCTCACACCGCCTGGACGGGCAAGTGTCCGCACAAGCGGCCCAGGACCGGCACGACCTGGTCATGCAGCGCCAGGCAGATATCTCCCTTGCCAAAAATCAGGAAAAAATCGGCAGCCGCACCCGGGTACTGGTTGAAGGACAAAGCGATGACGGCCGCTTTTACGGCCGCAGCCAATACCAGGCCCCGGAAGTCGACGGTGTGACGTTTATTGAAACCAACACCGCGGAAATCGGCACGTATATGGATCTTCACATAACCCGCGCAGATGAATACGATTTGACAGGAGTTCCGGTATGACCGGGTTGAAACAGAAACTGCTCCAATGGGTGGATCCCGACCTGGCGGCCATTGAATCCGCTCTGCTGCAAAACCTCGATCCCCACCTGGAACTGGTCCGCAAAACCGCCGGCCACCTGATATTCTCCGGGGGCAAGCGCCTGCGGCCTTTGCTGGTGGTGCTCTGTGCACGTATCTGCGGACATGAAAGCGATTTTGTCCCCAGGTTCGCCTCCACGTTTGAATTTCTCCACACCGCCACCCTGCTGCACGACGACGTGATCGACGGGGCCTCCATGCGCCGGGGCAAAGCGGTGGCTCATTCCATTTACGGCGCGCCGGTGACGGTACTGGTGGGCGATTTTCTGCTGGCCCGGGCACTGCACACCGTGGCCGAGACCCAAAACCCGAAAATCATCCAGGTGGTCTCGCAGATGACAGAGGATATGTCAGAGGGCGAGATTTTTCAGCTCATGAAAAAAGGCGACGTTCATATCACGGAAGACGAGTACATGGACATTATCCGCCGCAAAACCGGGATCCTCATCCAGGGGGCCTGCCGCACCGGCGCCCTGCTCGCCGGGGCCTCTGAGGCGCTGGAAAACGCGCTTACCGCTTATGGCCGGCATCTCGGACTGGTCTTCCAGATTGCCGATGATCTTTTGGATTATACCGCGGACACGGCCGAACTGGGAAAAACCGCGGGAACGGACCTAAAAGAGGGCAAACTCACCCTGCCGCTGATTTACGCCCTTGGCCGGGCCGAAGGCGCCGACCGGCGGCTCATGGAAGAAATCATTGCCAACGAAACATTTACCCGGAGCGATTTTAACTCCCTGCTCAGCCTGCTTGAAAAATACGGCGGACTCGATTATGCTCAAAAAAAGGCTGCCGGTCATTTGGCGCAGGCAAAAAAACAACTGGACGTATTTGCCCCGTCCACCGAACGCGAGATCCTTTTGACAATGGCGGATTATGCCCTAAACCGGACTTCGTGACCCGCGCCCGGGGCTTTAAATGCAATAAAAAGCAAGGAACAGTCGATCATGAAAAGTTTTTTTTCTCCCATTATGAAAAAAACCGTTTTTGCCGGGATAGTGGTTCTCGGGGTTTTTCTTGCCGGCCTGATTACCGGCGGACCTGCCGCCGCAGAATCGCAGACCATTGTCGCCTTCGGCGGCAGCCGGATATACAATGACGTGGCCAGTGCCAAAAACGCCGCGGTTTCCCGCGGCCTGCTCTCGGCGGTCCAGACCGCGGCCGCGCAGCTGATTTCCCACCGGGAGTTGACTGAAAACTTCGGCACGATTGCCGGGATGCTTTCTTCCCGGCAGGATGCCTTTATCCAGGATTACCGCATTTTAAAGGAATTCCGGAGTGAAAAGCACTACCAGGTCCTGGTCCAGGCAACGGTGTCAAAGCAGAAAATTAAGCAGGCCTTCAGCCAGGAAGGAATTCAGACCGAATCGGATCAGATGCCTGCCGTGTTGCTGATGGTGGCGGAAAAAAACACCGACGACCTGGGCTTTGACTACTGGTGGCGGCAGGGGTATGGCGATTTTTCCCAGCCGGCTTCCGTATCTCCGATCAAAAGGGTCTTTACCCGGAAAGGCTTTACGCTTGTGCAGCCCGATTCCGGCGGCGGGTCGCCCGGGGACCTGTTTTCCGGCATTGATCCCGGCGCAAGGCCCTCGGACCATGAGGCTTCCCTGCTGGCCAACCGCTTAAACGCTGACATCGTCATCGTGGGCACGGCCGTTGCCGAGGCCACCTCCAACCGTATGGGGGAAAACACCCGCACATTCAAGGCGGATGTGGAACTGCGCGTTATTGATGCCGGCACTGGAAAGGCGCTGACCACCGTGCAAAAACGGGCCCTGACCACGGGCGAGGATCCGGACAAAGAGAGCAAGGATGCCCTGGCAGACGCGGCCTATCAGGCGGGCAAGCACCTGGCCGACAGGGTCGCCCCCCTGTGGCGCAATGCCGAACAAGCCGGCGACCAGTTCATGATCCGCGTTCAGGGCGACTCGGTCCTGCTTTACCTCGAAGACCTGCGCAGCGCGCTGAGGGAACAATCCGGGATCTCCGGCATACAAACTTCCGAGATGACCGGAAACTCGGCAACACTCACCGTGGACTTCAAAGGAACCGCCCGGGAACTGGCAAACCATCTCCTGGTTCAGTCCTTTGACCGTTTCGGCATCAACATCCGCGAAATCTCGGAAGACGGCATGTCCGTGCAGTTAACCAGGAATTGACGCCGGGGGCAATCGCGCCGCAAAACCCGTCACAGGCGAAGCCGGCAAAAATGCGTCCGGGTTTTGCCGCCGGTAAACACCATTTACCTGTCAAAACAGAAACAACATAAAACGTTATCGGTTTTTGAAAAAAACTGTGTTATAATTTCAAATATTCGCTGAATATAACCCAAAAAACGAAATTCGTACTTGCCCAAACTTCCAGTTAACGATAACAAGAAGTAAATAAGTCAACCAGAACCGTCACTACAAGAGAGGATTGCGCCAAAATGCAACTGACCCGGGAACAGCAGATGATCCAGAAAACCGCCAGGGAATTTGCGCGCCGGGATCTGGCCGCCCTGGCCGCCGAACGGGACAAAAACCACGAGTACCCGGCCGAAAGCCTCAAAAAAATGGGGGAACTGGGCCTGCTGGGCATGCTCGTGCCCGAACAATACGGCGGGGAAGAACTGGACACGGTTTCCTACGTGCTGGCCATGACCGAAGTGGCCTATGCCTGTGCCTCCACCGCAGTGATCATGTCGGTGCACAATTCCATATGCTGCGGCAGCCTGCTTCGGTTCGGCACTGAAGATCAAAAACAAAAATACCTCAAGCCCATGACTGCAGGCGACATCATATGTTCCTTTGCCCTGTCCGAGCCCGAAGCCGGCTCGGATCCCGCCTCCATGCAGACCACGGCGGAAAAAGATGGAGACAGTTACATCTTAAACGGCACCAAGCGCTGGATCACCGGCGGGGCCACATCAGAACTGTTCATCGTGCTTGCCAGAACCGATCCGGAAGCCGGACACAAGGGGATCTCGGCTTTCCTTGTCACCCGCGACATGGAGGGATTTTCCACCGGCCGGCTCGAGGACAAGATGGGGCAATGCGCCTCTGATACCACGGACCTGCTTTTTACCAACTGCCGGGTGCCGGCCGATCACCTTCTGGGAAACGAGGGAGAAGGATTTATCGTTGCAATGTCCGGACTGGATGACGGCCGGATCGGGATTGCCGCGCTTTCCCTGGGCCTTGGCCAGGCCGCCCTGGACCAGGCCGTTGATTATGCCAAACAAAGGGTTCAGTTCGGCCGCCCCATCGCCCAGAACCAGGGGCTGCGCTGGATGATTTCGGACATGGCCACTGACGTGGAGGCCGCCCGCCAGCTCGTGCTCAATGCCGCAGACAAAAAGGACCAGGGAGAAAAATGCAGCAAGGAGATCTCCATGGCCAAGCTGTATGCCTCGGAAATGTCCAACCGGGTTACGGGCCAGGCCCTGCAGGTCCACGGCGGCTACGGCTACACCAAGGAATTCCCGGTGGAGCGATTATACCGGGACGCCCGGGTGCTGACCATTTACGAGGGCACCTCGGAAATCCAGAAAATGGTCATCGCCAATGAGGTAATAGGAGACAAGAAGAAACCCAAGAAGTAAAAAAATGATAAGCCTGTAAAAAGTTCTTCTACAAAATGCATGACCTGGAATATGAAAAGGCTTATGAAATGGTCAACAACCATTTCGCAATGCTCTGCAGCACCGAAGACGCCCACGAGGGCGTGGCCGCCTTTTTGAATAAACGCAGCCCGGAGTGGAAATTGCGTTAGCATATGGAATTGGAGCAAACAAGTTTCTGCCGCAAGCAATGCAAAAGGAGGGATCAATGGAAATGCAGCAGTTTTACAAGGAAGCCATGGACCTCAACACCATGGAAGACCCGGAAAGCCGCCGGGAGGCCGCCCGGGCCTTTTTTGAAAAGCTCAACCACATGGAAATGCCGGCGCATTTCAACTGGGCCGAGCAAATCCTGGAAGGCCTTCACGTCAAGCAGCGTCCCGATCATCCCGCCCTGATCTGGGCGGACATGGAAACCGGACATGAACGCCGGTTTTCCTACAGCGAACTGGCGGGCGAAGGCAACCGGTGCCTGAACTTCCTGCGCAGAAACGGGGTGGATCAGGGACAGAACATGTACATGATGATCCCCATCGTGCCCGAAACCTGGTTTGCCAGCCTGGCCTGCCTCAAGGGCGGGCTGATCAGCGTGCCCACGGCCACCTCCATGACCGTGCGCGAACTGCAGTTCCGGTTTGAAACCTATCCCCCCGACAGCGTGGTCGCAGACCAGAGCGTGGCCGACACCATCGACGAGGCACTGCAAAACACGGGCACCGCTCCTAAGGTCAAAATCGTGCTCGGGGAAAAAGAGGGCTGGACAAGCTGGTCTGCGCTTTCTTCAGAGCCGGCAGAAGCCGAGGGGGCATCAATAAAAAAGGACGACGTGCTGTTTTGCTTTTTTACCTCCGGCACAACGGGCCTGCCCAAGCGCGTGGGCCACAGCGCCACCTCCTATCCCGTGGGTCACTTGTCCACCGCGATCATGATCGGCATCCGGCCCGGGGACATTCATCACAACCTAAGCGCGCCGGGATGGGCCAAGTGGGCCTGGAGCAGCTTTTTTGCACCGCTCAACGTGGGCGCCACAGCGGCCGGATTCAACTTCAAGGCGCTTGACCCCAACACCTATTTGGATTATGTCTGCAAATACCGGGTCAACACTTTCTGCGGGCCGCCGACCGCATGGCGCGCGTTTGTGGGCCTTGATCTTTCGCGGTTTGACTTCAGCGCTCTGCGCTCGTCGGTCAGCGCGGGAGAACCCCTGAACCCGGAAGTCATCCAGCAGTGGAAAAAATACGCCGGCACGGAAATCCGGGATTTTTACGGCCAGACCGAGTCCACGGCCATGATCGGCAACCCGCCGTGGATGGAGGGCAAAATGCGCTTCGGGTCCTTTGGCACCCCGTCGTTTATGTATGATATCACCTTGGCAGATGATGCGGGAAACGAAATCACCTCCCCGGGGGAAACCGGCCATATCGTGGTCCGGCTTGACAGGTGGCGGGCCATCGGGCTTTTCACCGAATACATCGGCAACCCGGACAAAATGAACCAGGTCTTTGTCAACAATTTTTACTATACCGGAGACCGGGCCGCGTTTGACGAAGACGGTTACTGGTGGTTTGTGGGCCGGGCCGATGACGTGATCAAATCCTCGGATTTCCGGGTCGGCCCGTTTGAGGTGGAAAGCGCACTGGTGGAGCACCCGGCAGTGGCAGAAGCGGCCGTGGTGGGCAGCCCGGATCCCCAGCGCTACCAGCTGGTCAAGGCCTACGTGATCCTATCGCCCGGCCATGAGCCTTCAGGGGACCTGGCCCTGGAACTGTTTCAGCACACCATCGGCATCCTTGCCAAGTTCAAGATCCCGCGCATCATCGAATTTGTCAGCGAGGTGCCCAAGACAATCTCCGGCAAGATCCGGCGCATTGAACTGCGGGAGCAGGAGACCGAAAAAAAGGAAAAAGGCGGGCAAAAGAGCCAATACGAATATTTTTACCAGGATTTCCCGGAGCTGAGTTCCAGGAAAAAGTCCTGACCCGCAATTATCCGCACTTCAGATGCCTGCAGAAAAAAAGGGGGGCTTTCGCCCCCTTTTTTTATTATTTATTCAGGCTTGGGATGGCATTCCATGCAGCCCACCGGGCCGCTGGTTTCCTTATGGCAGCCCATGCAGTTTTCGTGAATCGCCCCGTAATAGTACGCAAGCTGCGCCTGCTTCCACTGCTGATCCGACATGGACCCCTCGCGGCTCGGCCGGCCCTTTTTGTCGTGGCATGCCATGCACCCCTTCACCGGGTCGTCGTAGCTCAGATCGTTTAACGGCTGATTGTTTTCATCGTGGTGACACTTCCCGCAGCCAAGCTCGTATTCATCCACGTGGGCCTGATGGTCAAACATGACAATTCCCATGTTGTGTTGCGAAAAGGCGGCTTCATTTTTCATTTCGATCACGCCCACGGCGCCGGAGGCTTTGGTTTCCCCGGTTTTCTGTGCCGCGGTTTGCCCGGTTTCCTCAATGTTTTCCGCGACACTTTCGGCGGTTTCGGCAGCTTCCTCCTTTACGGTGTCCACGGCTTGACCGGCCTCTTGCTTGACCGCTTCAGCGGTTTCTTCGGCTTTTTCTTCCACGCCTTGAGCAACCTGTTCAGCCTCCGCTTTTACCGTCTCGCCTGTTTCCGGGGTTTCCTGTTTTTCCGCGGCAACGGTTTCCCCGGTTTTCTCTCCGGCCGATTGCCGGTCATCTTCCTGTCCGCACCCGACAAAGATGAAAATGCAGACAATTCCCAACAGCATCACTCTTTTCATGTTGGCCTCCCTTTTGGGCTTTGATTTCCGGTATTTCACTTCAGGCCCCAGTGTTGATCGTTACTTGAATACCGCTTTCTGCGGATGCTTTTCCCGCTTATATACCACACATATGAAAAATCACACCCGACTGTCAACTGCAACAGGCCGGGAGAATCCGGAAAATGCCGGCGCTCCGGTTTCCAACCGCCTGTTTATATCCGCTGCTGCGCCCCGGGGAATGCAACGGGGCATGGATTTTTAACCAATTTCGGTTTGATATGCCCGACAGATTGAGGCTGGAAAAAACCGGATGCCATAAAAAAAGGGTTTACGGTTGACTTTCTCCGTAAACCCTTGCATTTTCTGGTAGGCGCGAGCAGACTCGAACTGCTGACTTCTACCGTGTCGGGGTAGCGCTCTGCCAACTGAGCTACGCGCCTTTATGTTGAGGGAAAATAAATCAGCCCGGGCCGCTCTGTCAAGGGAAAAAGACCGAAAGCAAATTTTGCCGAAATGATGAAAAAATCGTTCTGGATCAAATCAAGCCTGCTGATACTTGCGGCCCTGGCCTGCGGGGCGGTAGCGGCCGCGGTGTTTACCGCCATGCGGGATCTGCCGGAAATCCGGCGCCTGGAAAACTTCTCCCCGTCCTCGGTGTCCCGCATATACTCCGCAGACGAGGTGCTGCTGTCCGAAGTATTCGTGCAGAAAAGAATCCCGGTGACCCTCGAGCAGATTCCCGACCGGCTGGAAGATGCCCTGCTGGCCACCGAAGACCGTCAATTCTACGAGCACAGCGGGCTGGATTTAAAGGGTATTCTGCGCGCCATGGTGCATGACATAATGGCCATGTCCTTTGAGCAGGGCGCCAGCACCATCACCCAGCAACTGTCCAAGACCCTGTTTCTGACACCGGAAAAATCCCTGGAACGCAAGCTCAAGGAAGCAATCCTGGCGCTGCAGATGGAACGGCGCTACACCAAGGACGAAATCCTGGAGCTGTATTTAAACCAGGTCTATTTCGGCAGCGGCGCCTACGGCGTGGAAGCCGCTGCGCAGACCTATTTCAACAAATCGGTATCTGATCTGAACCTGGCTGAATGCGCCATGCTGGCCGGGCTGCCCAAGGCCCCTTCCACCTATTCCCCGCTGATAAACCCGGAACTGGCCGTGGAGCGCCGCAATCTTGTGCTTCGGCAAATGCGCCAAACCGGCGCAATCACCCGGAAAGCCCATGCCAGGGCCAGGGACAAATCCTACACGCGGCCGGAAAAAGGCGACCGCGGCAAAACCCGGGCGCCTTATTTTGTTGATTTTGTCAAGCGTCGGGTCGAAGCCGCCATTGGCTCGGATCTGCTCTATAAAGGAGGGGTTACAGTTTTTACAAGCCTTTCCTGGAAACTCCAGCAGGCGGCCGAGCAGGCCATGGACAAAGGCTTATCCGAGCTGGCCGGCAGAATGAAAAAAAACGGCCTTACCGGAAGCCCGCCCCAGGGAGCCTTGGTGGCACTCGATGTTCAAACCGGAGGCATCCGGGCAATGGTGGGCGGCCGAAATTACCATGAAAACCAGTTCAACCGGGCCACCATGGCCCGCCGGCAGCCAGGATCAGCGTTCAAGCCGATTGTATACGCCTGCGCCCTGGAGCACGGTTTCGGGCAGGATACGATGCTGCAGGACTCACCCGTTAGCTTTTCCGGGGCGGGGCCGGACGGCGACTGGACGCCCCAGAACTTCTCCCGGGATTACGCCGGTGAAATCACCCTGCGCAAGGCCCTGACCCATTCCAAGAACATCCCTGCCGTGCGCATGCTGCAAAAACTCGGCCCTGCGGCCGTCATCGACTTTGCACGGGACATGGGGATCACCTCCCCGCTGTCGCCCGACCTGTCCTTGGCCCTGGGCACCCATGAATTGACACTGCTGGAATTGACCGCCGCATACGCGGTATTTCCGAACCAAGGCCGCTTTACCGCGCCCCATGGCACAGTCCGGGTGGTCGGACCCGACGGCCGGATGATCCGGGAGACAAAACCGCAAAGGCGCATGGTGATGTCCCGCACCGGGGCGGCGGTCATGACCGATATGCTAAAAGGCGTTATCAACGAAGGCACCGGGCGGCGGGCCCGGGACATCGGCCGGGCGGTCGCCGGAAAAACCGGCACCACGGATAAGTACAAGGACGCGCTTTTTGTTGGATTTTCCCCGGCCGTTGCCGCCGGTGTCTGGGTGGGCCGGGACGATTATGCCCGGCTGGGTCCCGGCGAAACCGGGGCCCGGGCCGCCCTGCCCATATGGGAGACGTTCATGAAAAAGGCGCTTGACCAGCAGCCCCTGCGATACTTTGACTTCCCCGAAGGACTTGAGCAGGTGCGCATGGATCCGGATACTGCAAAGCGGGTCTCCGGGGACAAAGGGGTCACCGTGCGGATCAGAAAAGCGCCGTAACCAACAAAAAGCTTGATTCAAACGGATGCAACCGTTAAACAAGGCCCTATGATACGCAAGGCCACCATCGAAGACATAAAAACCATTCACGCCATATTAAAGCATTACGGCAGCAAGGGGGATCTGCTTGCCCGCCCCCTGAGCCGTTTATACGATCACGTGCGTGATTTCTCCGTCTGGGAGGATCCCGATACCGGACAGATTCTTGGCTGCTGCGCACTGCAGTTCTGCTGGGAAGACCTGGCCGAAATCCGCTCGCTTGCCGTGGTTGAATCGCATTTCGACAAAAAAATCGGCACCCGGCTGGTGGAAACCGCTTTTGACGAGGCCCGGCAATTCAAGATCAAGAAACTTTTCACCCTGACCTACCGCCCGGATTTTTTCAAGAAATTCGGCTTTATCGTTATTGACAAGGCCGAGCTGCCCATCAAGATCTGGACGGACTGCATCCATTGCGTCAAGTTCCCGGACTGCGACGAAACCGCCCTGCTCAAGCAATTATAGTTTGACGGTTTCGCAAAAAGCTGATTATACCGCCAGGACGGTATTTTTGCGGAAAGGAAATCCCTAAGCATCTTGGCTGATCGGCGGTGCGAAAAAGGAGTTTCCTCGCTCCAGGAGCCTCTGCGAGCCTCGATTTCCGCTCGGAAACCCGCTTTTCCGCACCGCCGTCAGGTCAACAAAGTACAATTTCGCAAGCGCGTAAAAAAAGGATTTCCCTGGAAGTATTGAAAATGTTTATATTCACCAAGCAATAAAAATATAAGTTTCTAATTTTACTTAATCACTTAACACTGCCTGTAAAAAGGACTTTTTACAGGCTTATCATAGTTTATGCGTAAATCAGATTGACGCGAAGCGGCGGATGCTCCCATACCCCCGGCAGGGGCAGGATGTGCTGGGACCTGACCGTCAGCCAGAAGAGTTCCGGTTTGATTTCCCGGAGCTTTCCGTCTTCCGGGGGCAGTGCCGGGGCGGTATGCGCATATCCGACCCGGAACAGAAACACGCCGTTTTTGCCGTCCTGGTCGAGCATGTAAAAGCGCTTGAACTCCCGAAGCTGCATCTTGTTTCGCTCTGCCACCTGCTCCATCTCACCGGCGCTCAGGCGCATGAGGACCATCTTGTGGACCCCGTGCTCAGAGTAACGGATTAACGAGCGCGACTCGCTGCTGGAAACGTAGACCGTGGATATAAACGGCAGCCGGCGCAGGTACTGGGCCGCCACGCTGGCCGCGGTCCGGCGGCCGCCGATCATGTCCGGCAGGCCGTAGTATTCGAAAAACTTCTTCTGCACGTCTTCGGCGTATTTTTCCCCTTTTTCGTACACATCCTTGGAAATATAGCGAAGATGACGGCCCAGGTCTTCTGCCGCCTCGGAAATGGGCCAGTCAACGCGCACGTGAAAATGGGAGATGTAATACCGGTGCTTGGATTTGGCCTGGCTGGTATCGCGCTGGATCAGAAGGGCGTAGTCCACCGGAAGCAGGTCCTTTAAAAAATTATAAAAATGCACGGAATCCAGGAACTTCTGGCTCCGGTCAAAATCCGGCCCCAGCGAAAGCGTCTTGGATCGCAGCAAATTGGTCTTGGTGGTCTTGTTGGCGTCGAAAAACCGGATATATTTCTTGTATTGCTGGGGAATGGTGTCTTCCACGAAAATCACCAGAAACGTATTGTGCAGGCTGAACTCCTCCTTTGGAATCCGGGCGCGGGGCTTTAGTTCCTTTCTCTCTACGAAAGGATAGGCAACCTTGCTGTTTTTAAAATTTTCATAGGATTCCTTCAGGGAATAGGAAAGGATAAACTGATCGAGTTCATCGCGGAGCAGTTCATAATAGGATCTGCGCAGTCGATTTTCGAGGCTGAGTTCTTCCCGGGGGCGCCAATACAAAAATCTGATCTCCTTTGCAACAGGGGTTAACAGCCGGAGAGCCGAATCTATTATTTAAATTAGCCTCTTTTTCCAGAATTGTCAAGTAATTATCCATGATCCTGGCGCTCGGCCCATTCATAAAAGCGCTTTCTGAAACGATAGGCCACGGCCAGCAGGATCATGCTGACCAGCAGCACCAGGCCCATCAAAACGTATTTCTTTTCAAAGAAAAACGCCCCCTGCATGCTCAGCATCAGGGTACCAGGCATTCGCCCCGCTGCGACAATCGGCAGAAACACCCGGAAGGGCATCGTGCTGACACCGAGAAAAAGGCTCAGGTAGTCCTTGGGAAATCCCGGCAGCACGAACAGCACCAGTACAAGGAACAATCCCTGGCGCTTTATGAATCGATCCATGGCCTGCAGGTGATGTTCCGGAATCACCCTGCGCACCACGCGCATGCCCAGGATGCGCCCGAGTCCGAAATTAATCATCGAACCCAGGGTCAGCCCGATACTCGAGTAGAAAAACCCCGGTATAACGTCAAAGAGATAGCCGCCGATAAGCCCGCTGATTTCCCCGGGCAGGGGAGCGACAAACACCTGCAGCACCTGCAGGCACACAAAGGCGATCGGGGCGGCCGCCCCCCAGGCCGCCAGGTAAGCGATCACGCGTTGGCGGTCCATCAACAGATCGTAGAACCGCAGAAGCGGAGTCATGAACCATATGGCGGCACCGATGCCCGCGGCCGTGATCAGCAGAAGAATCCAGTAATCCCGCAGAAAAGAAAGGGTCCTGCCCTTCATTCCACGATTTCCGTTCCTCCCAGTGCTTCCACCCCGGGCAGGGGTTTTCCCTCCAGCAACTGGAGAAACGCCCCGCCGCCGGTGGATATGTAGGAAATCCGGTCGGTCTGGCCGGTGCTGTGGATCGCCACGTCCGTATCCCCGCCGCCGACAATGGAAAGCGCATAAGAGTCGGCCACGCTGTAGACCATGGATACGGTGCCCCGGCTGAAGGCATCAATTTCAAACATTCCCATGGGGCCGTTCCATACGATGGTCTTGGCATTATATATGGCCTCGGCAAACAAACGGGAGGTGGCCGGCCCGATATCCAGGGCCATCCAGTCCTTCGGAACTTCCTGCACCGGCACGATCTTGGTCTCGGCCTTTGGATCCACATCCGGGGCCACAACCACGTCCACCGGCAGGTAGAACTTGACACCTTCCCGGATGGCCCGCTGCCGGAGCTCTCCTGCGGCTTCCACCAATTCGTCTTCGACCTTGGACCGGCCCAGGTCAAAACCCATGCTCTTTAAAAAGGAATTGGCCATGGCACCGCCGATAATGAGCTTATCCACCCGGGAAAGCAGGTTTTCCAGGGCACCGAACTTGGAGGAAACCTTTGCCCCGCCGATAATGGCCACAAGAGGCCGCCGGGGATTTTCCAGGGCCTCCTTGAAATACTTGAGCTCCTTTATCAGCAGAAAGCCGGCCGCGGCTTCGGCGCAATTGCGGACCACGCCCTCGACCGAGGCATGGGCGCGATGGGAGACGGCAAATGCGTCGTTGATATACACGTCTGCCAGGCCGGCGAGCTTTTTGGCGAACTCCGGATCATTTTTTTCTTCTTCCGGGTGAAACCGCAGGTTCTCCAGCAGAATCATTTCCGCCTCACCCAGATTGGCAACCCGCTCTTCGACTTCCGGGCCCACGCAGTCGTCCGCCAGGTCGACTTCCTGCTCCAGCAGCCGGCCCAGGCGCTTGGCCACCGGAGCCAGGCTCAGTTCCTCCACGCGCTTGCCCTTGGGACGCCCCATGTGGGACATGATGATGAGCTTTCCCTTGTGATCCAGGATATAGCGCAGTGTGGGCAGCACTTCCCGGATCCGGGTATCATCGGTAATATTCTGATGCTCGTCCAAGGGGACATTGAAGTCCACCCGCACCAGCACCCGTTTGCCTTCCAGGTTCAACTCCTTTATGGATCTCATGGGCATCCCTCCTCGGCGGTTTTCTCAAGGCTGCCGGTTATCTGTTTTCTTTTTCCGCTTTTTCTGGTGAATGGATTTTTTCCGGGCCCACCTCTCAAGAAAAGAAATCCTCCGGGCCTGGTAGGCCCGGTCCACCTTTTCATCCGCGACTTGCAGTCCGCCATCTCTGGAAACGGCCTGTCTCAGGCATTCGACTTTGTGCTCACAGGCCAGGCAGACTTCCGGGGTATGGCGCAGACCGTCTTCGCCCGGCGGAAACACCAGTTCGAGCACCCCGAAACATCCCGGCCGGTTTTCTGAATCACTCATTTCCACCCGTATACTTGACCAGTTCCTGCTCATATTGCCGGCACATGTGCCTGATATGACCGGAATCCGCAAAACTGTAATAGCGCCGCTCCCCGATGACCAGATGTTCATGTACCGTAATGCCCGTGCTCATGCATGCAAACACCAGCCGCCGGGTAATGGACAGGTCTGCAGACGAGGGCTCCGGGTCCCCGGAAGGATGGTTGTGCGCGAAAATCACCGAGGCCGCCCGGTATTCCAGCGCCTTTTTCACCACTTCCCGGGGATAAACCGCACCTGCGGTCAGGGTGCCCTCAAACAGGACCTCGGTTGCCAGCACCCGGTTCTTGGCATCCAGAAACAGCACCTTGAAGATTTCCCGGCTTTGACCGGCCATGCTGTGATACAGGTAGTCAAACAGGGCTTCGGCATTATTGACCGGGTCCGAATGCATGGTCTTTTTTTCAAGATAACGCTCTGCGACCGCGGGGACAAACTTAATACCGAAAACATTTTTGGGTCCGATCCCCGCAACCTCGCAAAGCTCACTGACAGGGGCCTCCAGCACGCCGGCAAGCGTTTGAAAGCGCTGCATCGCCGCCTTTGCAGCGGGCTTGCAGTCCTTTTGCGGCGTTGCCAGGGTCAGCAGCAACTCCACGACCTCGTAGTCATGAAACCCGCTCAAGCCCGATTCCAGGAATTTTTCCCGCAGCCGGCTGCGGTGACCTTCCCGGCCCTGGTTGTTGTTGCGGCTCATTGCGGACCTCCAAAGGGCATTTTATAACACGAAGTGCACGAAGAAGATGAAGTGCACGAAGTTTTCTTTCAAAAATTTCTTCGTGCGCTTTGTGATCTTCGTGGTTTTGAATGCTGCCTCTGAAAAAACAAAAGGATCGCTGTTTATTCCACGTCTTCGAGTTCGGATTTCAGGCTGCGCGTCATCAGTTGGTACGCGGCATCGGCCGGGTTTAAATCCTCGTAGAGTACCGCGTATACAGAATCGGCAATCGGCATTTCCACGCCGACCTTTTTTGACAGGTTGTAAACCGACTTGGCCGTGCGCACGCCTTCGGCAACCATTTTCATGTCAGAAAGAATTTCATCCAGGGATTTTCCCTCGCCGATCATCTGACCCACCGTATGATTCCGGCTCAGCGCACCGGTACACGTCAGGACAAGATCGCCAACACCGCTTAATCCGGCAAAAGTGTGGGGATTGGCGCCGAGTCTGATGCCAAGTCTGCGGATTTC
>JAIPEJ010000023.1 GCA_021737225.1 Desulfobacteraceae bacterium | reverse complement strand
GAACCCGGCATGTACCCGGGCACGTCGGCCAGGGTCAAAAGCGGGATATTAAAGGCATCACAGAACCGGATAAAACGGGTGGCCTTGTCAGAGGCGTCAATATCCAGGCACCCGGCCAGGAACTTGGGCTGATTGGCAATTATTCCCACGGTGCGGCCGTTAAGGCGCGCAAGCGCCACAACGATATTCTTGGCGTAATGCTCGTGGGGTTCGAAAAATTCGCCGTTGTCCACGATCCAGGCAATGATGTCCTTGACGTCATAGGCCCGGTTGGGATCTTCCGGGACGATGCCGTCCAATCGCTCGTCGCGTCTTTCCGGGTCATCCCCGGTGTCCACAACAGGCGGGTCTTCCATGTTGTTTGCCGGCAGAAAGGAAAGCATGTTGCGGATGCGTTCAATGGCATCCGCGTCGGATTCGCACGAAAAGTGTGCCACCCCGCTTTTCTCGTTGTGCGTGGTGGCCCCGCCCAGGTCCTCGAAAGTAATCTCCTCGCCGGTCACGCTCTTGATCACCTGGGGACCGGTAATAAACATGTGGCTGGTCTTTTTGACCATGAACACCCAGTCGGTCATGGCCGGGGAATAGACCGCACCACCGGCCGTGGGCCCCATGATGGCAGAAATCTGCGGAATCACGCCCGAGGCAATCGAGTTGCGGTAGAAAATTTCGCCGTAGCCGCAAAGCGCATCCACGCCCTCCTGGATGCGCGCACCGCCGGAGTCGTTAAATCCGACCACCGGTGTGCCGGACTTCATGGCCAGGTCCATGACCTTGCAGATCTTTCTGGCGTGCATCTCGCCCAGGGTGCCGGCCCGGGCCGTAAAATCCTGGGCAAAGGCGAATACGGGACGGCCTTCTACACGACCGTGACCGGTGATCACTCCTTCTGAAGGAATATCGACCTCGTCCATGCCGAAGTTCACGCTCCTGTGCTTGACGAAAATATCGATCTCCCGGAACGTGCCGTCGTCAAAGAGGTGATCCAGCCGCTGGCGGGCGGTGAGCTTGCCCTTTTCCTGCTGTTTTTCCACCGCCTTGGCGCCCCCCATTTCCCGCATCCGGGCCTTTTTTTCAAGAAGCTCCTGTATTTTTTCCGATACGCCGCTCATGTCTGTTTCCTTTCATATTCGTGCGTGACCAACCCCAGCAGCTGCTTTGCGGCAGCCATGGCTGTTGTATCTCCCTGTTCCAGGCGCCGGGTCAGATCCGGCAAAAGCGATTTCACCTCTGAAAGCCCGTAAAACCATTCCTTCAGACCCTCTTCCACCAGGAAATCAAACCAGTCGCGGGCCTGCCGGCTTCGTTTCCGGGCAAGTTCCCCTGAGGCCTCCATCTTGCGGCGATGCGCCAGTACGGTGTCCCAGATTTCATCGATCCCGGTCATTTCCAGCGCGCTGCATGTAAGCACCGGCGGCTGCCAGTCATCTGACCTGGGCGCCATGAGGTGCAGCGCATTTTCATAATCCTTCCTGGCCTTTTCCGCCCGGGCCGCGTTTTGGCCGTCGGCCTTGTTCACGGATATGGCGTCTGCCAGCTCGATGATCCCGCGCTTGATGCCCTGAAGCTCATCTCCGGCCCCGGCAATCAGCAGCACCAGGAAAAAATCAACCATGGAAGCCACGGAAAACTCGGATTGGCCAACGCCCACGGTCTCGACCATGACCACGTCATAGCTCGCGGCTTCCAGCACCGTCATGGTCTCCCGGGTCTTTCTGGCAACCCCGCCCAGCGCGCCGGCCGAGGGCGACGGACGGATAAAGGCCTGCTCATGGGCCGCCAGTTTTTCCATCCGGGTTTTATCCCCCAGGATGCTGCCGCCGCTCTTGGCGCTGCTCGGGTCCACGGCCAGGATGGCCACCCGGTGACCCTTTTCAATAAGCCGCATCCCGAGCGTTTCAATAAAGGTGCTTTTGCCGACCCCGGGCACCCCGGTAATACCGAGCCGAACCGCGTTTCCGGTATACGGCAGCAGGCTGTCGAGCACCGAGTAAACCAGTTCCTGGTGTCCGGAAAGGGCGCTTTCGATCAGGGTGATGGTCTTAGATATGGCCTTGCGGTTGCCCGCGCGCACCCCTTCAATATAATATGCGGCATCTTCAGGCATTTTGCTCAAGCGCGTTTAACACTTGGTTGGCTGAATCGGTCACCATGCTGCCCGGGCCAAACACCTTTGCCACACCCGCATTGTACAGGAAATCATAATCCACCGGCGGAACGATGCCGCCGACCACCACCAGGACATCCTCTCCGCCTTGTTTCTTGAGCTCTTCGATCATCTGGGGCACCAGGATCTTGTGCGCCCCGGCCAGGCTGGAAACCCCCACCACATGGACATCATTTTCAATGGCAATCTTGGCCGCCTCTGCCGGGGTCTGGAACATGGGGCTTAAATCCACGTCAAAACCGAGATCCGCGTATGCCGTGGCCACGACCTTCACGCCCCGGTCGTGTCCGTCCTGTCCCATCTTGGTCAGCAGAATCCGGGGCCGCCGGCCATGCTTTTCCGCAAAATCGTCCACCCGCTTGCGGATGGATTGGATGATCTCGTCATCCTGGTACTCGCCCGCGTATACCCCGGAAATGCACTGGGTTGTGGCAACGTAGCGGCCGAATACCTTTTCCATGGCTTCAGTGACCTCGCCCACCGTGGCCCGTGCCCGGATAGCCGGGATGCATGCCTCCAGCAGGTTGCCGCCGGATTCCGCGCATTGGGTGAGCGCTTCCAGGCTCCGGCGGACTTCCGCGTCATCGCGCTCTTCGCGGATCCGGTTGACCCAGTTGATCTGTTCGTCACGCACGGAATCGGAAATTTCACGCACGTCAACCTCGGTTTCCGCTTCCACCGGGTACTTGTTCACCCCGATGACAGGATCGATTCCCTGGTCAATGCGCGCCTGGCGCCGGGCGGCCGCCTCCTCGATGCGCATCTTGGGCATGCCCGCCACAATCGCCTTGGCCATGCCGCCCATTTCCTCGACCTCGTTGATGATCTGGCGCGCCTCCCGGACGATCTGATCGGTGAGCCATTCCACGTAATAGGAGCCGCCCAGGGGATCGACCGTGTTGGTGACCCGGGATTCCTCCTGGACGATGAGCTGGGTGTTTCTGGCGACCCGCGCCGAGACGTCCGTGGGCAGGCTGACCGCCTCGTCAAAGGCGTTGGTATGCAGCGACTGTGTGCCGCCCAGTACCGCGGCCAGGCACTCCAGGGTGGTCCGGATGATGTTGTTGTAGGGATCCTGCTGGGTCAGGCTCCACCCGGAGGTCTGCACGTGCGTGCGCAGCATCTTGGATCGAGGGTCCTGGGGGTTGAACTGGTCCATCAGGTCTGCCCACAGGTAACGGGCCGCCCGCAGCATGGCGATTTCCATGAAAAAGTTCATACCCACGCCGAAGAAAAACGACAGGCGCGGGGCAAAAGCGTCAATCTCGAGCCCGGCATTCAAGGCCGCACGCACGTATTCCAGTCCGTCTGCCAGGGTGAATGCGGTCTGGAGCACGGAATCGGCCCCGGCCTCCATCATATGATAGCCGGAAATGCTCACGGTGTTGAACTTGGGCATATGCTTTGAGCAGTATCCGACGATGTCGGATACTATCCGCATGGACGGATCCGGCGGATAAATGTAAGTATTGCGGGTCAGGTATTCCTTTAAAATATCGTTCTGAATCGTGCCGGCAAGCTTTTCCTGATCCACGCCCTGTTCTTCAGCGGCCACGATATAGGCGGCCATCACCGGCAGTACCGCGCCGTTCATGGTCATGGACACGGTCATCTTGTCCAGCGGGATTTCGTCAAACAGGATCTTCATGTCCTCCACGGTGTCCACGGGCACGCCGGCCTTGCCCACGTCCCCGATCACCCGGGGATGATCCGAATCATAGCCCCGGTGAGTGGCAAGATCAAAAGCCACGGAAAGTCCCTTCTGGCCGGCGGCCAGGTTGCGCTTGTAAAATTCGTTGGACTCCCGTGCCGTTGAAAAACCGGCATACTGCCGGATGGTCCACGGCCGCACCGTATACATGGTGGCCCGGGGACCCCGGACAAACGGGGAAATTCCGGGCAGGGAATTGACGAAATCAATTCCCTCGATATCCTCGGCAGTATACAGGGGACGGGTGGTAATGCCTTCCGGGGTTTTCTTTTCCAGGGACTCAACGGGCTTGTCCTTGAGTTCCTTTCTGGCAAGATCGATCCATCTGGGTTTTTCGGGGTGCTCAGCCATATTGGGTTTCCTTGTTGTCTTGGTTCCTTTTGAAACGTTTAATCCGAATGGCACAATCACAAAATTAAAACCAAACGATCATTATTTCATTGTTTCTGTCATTTGGTAATTCTTGTTTTTGTAATTGTTTCGAATTTCGTGCTTCGGATTTCGAATTTCCCAGGCTTAGCGTTCGCAGAGTTCCACAAGCACCCCGCCGGTGGCCCTGGGATGGATGAAGGCGATCTTCGCACCGCCTGCACCTGGCCGCGGATTTTCATCAATCAGGGAGACCCCCTTTTCCTTGAGCTCTGCAAGGGCGGCCTCGATGTCATCGACCCTGAAGGCGATATGGTGCACGCCCTGCCCCTTTTTTTCAATGAATTTTGAAACCGGACCCTGCGCGTCAGTGGATTCCAGCAGTTCCACCTCGCTTTTGTCAACCGGGAAAAAGGCGGTTTTGACCTTCTGTGATTCCACGGTTTCCTCGCCTTCATAGGGCAGGCCCAGAACATCTGACCAGAAAGACCCGGCCTCGGCATTACTGTTGACTGCAACGCCGATGTGATCAATATGAAGCACCTTCATTTTTCATACCCCCCAAAATTATGAATCCGGATGTGAATTCAGGTGGTTTCTTTGCATCTTGTCATGTATGTAAGTGTTACTTACTTTTTCAAATTTTATAATATCCGCAGGTTGCCGCTGTCAAGTATAATCGCAAAGATAATTAACCTTAACGTTAATTTTTTACAATACCAGTGGAAAGACTTTCCGGTGCTCCCGGGCCAAATTTAAGACCCGCTTCTTTTTTGTTCCGGGAAACGTATTGGCTTACCGGATGCAGACCTTCCGGACTTCCAACAGGTCGCAGTATCCGGCAAAAACCTTGGAAATGCCGTCCTGCTTGAGCGTTGTCATGCCCTCGTCCACTGCCTGATCCCGGATCTGGCTCATCATGGCGCGGTTCTGGATCAACTGCTTGATTTCGTCGGAAGCCAGAAGGAGTTCATGAATCCCCATCCGGCCCCGATAGCCGGTATTGTTGCAGACCTGGCACCCCTTGGGCGCAAAAAGCTGAAGTTCCTCGAAGTACGGAATGTTTAAATGCTTTTCAAATTCCGCCGGCCCGTATTCCCGGACCAGTTGATCGTATTCGCTTCGATCCGGATGATACGGCTGCTTGCATTCACGGCACAGGGTCCGCACCAGGCGCTGGGCCACGATGCAAAGCAGGGCATCGGCAAAATTAAACGGATCCATGCCCATGTCCAGAAGCCGGGTGACGGTTTCCGGCGCGCTGTTGGTATGCAGCGTGGAAAAGACCAGGTGCCCGGTCAGGGAGGCCTCGATACCCATCTGGGTGGTATCGTGATCCCGCATCTCGCCGACCATGATCACGTCCGGGTCCGCCCGCAGAAAGGCCCGCATGGCAGCGGCAAAGTCATACCCGATTTTCGGCTTGACCTGCACCTGCCGCAGTCCTTTCTGGGTGATTTCCACCGGATCCTCGGCGGTCCAGATTTTGCGCTCGATGTCATTAATATAACGCAGCGCCGAATGCAGGGTCGTGGTCTTGCCCGAGCCGGTGGGACCACAAACCAGGATCATGCCGTAGGGGGTGCTTACGGAATTGACAAACGCCTCATAATTCCGCCTGGAAAAACCCATGCGGTCCAGCGGCAGCGGCTCGCCCGCGGCCAGAAGCCGCAGGACCACGTCTTCGAGCCCGCCCTGGGTGGGCACGGTGGCCACGCGAAGCTCGATGTCCTTTCCCCCGAACTTGTTAAACCGGATCTTGCCGTCCTGGGGTTTTCGTTTTTCTGCAATATCCAGATCCGCCATGATCTTGATCCGGGCGACCACCGCATTTTTATAGCTGTACGGAATGGTCTGGTAAACCGAGCAGGCCCCGTCAACCCGGATGCGTACCTGCGTGTTATGCCGCCCCGGATAGGGCTCCAGGTGAATATCGGATGCCCCGCGCGCCTGGGCATCCAGGATGATCTTGTTGACCAGCCGGACCACCGCCCCGCTTTCCTCGTCCACGGAGGCGGCTTCCTCCTCGACTTCCAGGTCATCATCCTGGAGCTGGGAGAGGATGTCGTCAATGGATGATTGCTGGACTTTTTCCTGGGTAAAATGCTTGATAATCTCCAGGATGTCGTCTTTCATGGCAATGGCGAGCTTGACTTTTCTGCCGGGAAAAAGGCCTCGGATCTCATCTAAGCGCTTCAGGTCATCCGGGTTATCGATTGCGATGAGCACATCGCCGTTTTCCGAGCGGATCGGCACCCACAGATTTTTCTTCATGAAGGGAACGTTCAGCCCCCTGAGCAGTTCCCCGGGAATGGGCAGGTCATTGCGGTATTCAATGTAAGGGATATCATGGTAGCGGCTCAGCGCTTCAAGAATTTCCTTTTTTGGGATTTTCAGATGCTCGATCAGGTGGGTCTCAATGGGCCTGTCTTTTTCCCGGGCCTCGGAGACCGCATTATCGAGCTCCTTGCGGGTCATGATATGGTTTTCCAGCAGGTAATCAAACTTGCTCTTTTTGCTGGCCTCCATCTTTTTCTGCTTATACAGGGCAATGCCCATGATCTTGGCCAGCTCGGAGATGTTTTCCTCTTCCTGTTCGGTAAACCGGCCGCCCTCGTTTCGGTTCATCAACTGGAGGGCACCGAGCATAAACGATTTAAACAAAATAGGGGCAATCAGCACCTGCTTTGTCTGGAACCCGGTTTTGCGGTCCCAGGTGCTGTCAAAGCTCAGGGCCGGATCAATGTCAAAAAGCTCATTGGTGTCATAAACATCCCGGATGTTGAGGATCTTCTGATTGGCGGCACAGTAGCCGGCAATGCTGCTGTTGTTGATCGGCAGCCGGATTTCGGATACTTCGTCTCCGGACTTGAATCGGGAGACCAGTTCCCGCCTGACCCCGTCGACGTAATATATGGTGATGCGCTGGCCCCCGACCAGGTCCACGATCTGATCTTTAATATCAATCAGGATCTCATCCAGGTTGGCAGCAGCATATATGGCATTGGTGATTTCCTGCAAACGTGTGCGATAGGCGACTTCTGACTGGAGATGGTCAATGGTGCCCCGGGTGTCATCCGAGCTTGTGGTTTTGGGATAAAGTGAATCCGATTCGGTCATAAAACTTCACCTGTACTTGCCGGCTTTCATATAAACAGGGAAATGCCGTTTTATTCCCTGTTTTTTGTGATCTCAAGGAAACGGTATATTTTCTTGATTCCGCCGCCGAGCAGAATCACGGCGATCAAGTAAAATCCGATGCGCAGAAAAATCTCAACCGAGGCGGGATATTCCATCCCGGCAATCTGCTCCATGACGGCCGAAACCCGGAAAAAAAAGGCCAGGCCCATGATTGCCAGGGCCACGCCCCAGATCAGCTGCAGCAAATCTTGACTTGAATACGGTTTCCGGTCCAAAATAGCCTTCCAATTCATAACGATTTCATGTTTAATAGGCTTACCATCTCCTGTGTATATCCGTCTTCGCAGGTTGTGTCAATATACACGCAAATTCACCCCGCAAACAAAAACAGAAACCTAAATTGAGCGATTTAGGAGAAAGGAATTATGGATACAACAAACCAGGAACCGGAACACAAACTTCAGGTGCGCAACCTGACCACCGACGATTACCGGGACGTCAGGGAGATCATGGACCTGGTATATCCCGACCAGATGGGTGCCTGGGACCGTAGCGAATTTCACACCCTGATCCACCGTTTCATGGAAGGCCAGATCTGCATTGAGGACAAGGGCAAGGTTATTGCCGCGGCATTGAGCATCATTGTCAATGCAGATATGTATGAAGAAAAGCACTCCTATGACGACGTGGTAAGCGATGGCCGGTTAAACAAGCACGACCCGGACGGTGATGTCCTCTACGGCATTGATATTTTCGTCCATCCGGAATATCGCGGTCTCCGCCTGGGCAGGCGCCTATATGACGCCAGAAAGGAGCTGTGCGAGGAGCTCAACCTCAGGGGTATTATTTTCGGCGGACGCATCCCGGGATACAGCGAACATCATGAAGAGCTCACCCCCCAGCAGTACATCCAGAAAGTCAAGGACAACGAGATCTACGATCCGGTGCTTTCCTTTCAGTTGGCCAATGATTTTCACATCAAGAAGATTTTAAAGGACTATATCCCGGAAGACAGTCAGTCGCGCGCCTACGGGATACTCATGGAATGGAACAACATTTACTATGAAAAAAAGCGCAAGCTCTTCGGCGGGAGAAAAGCTTATCCGCGCGTGGGCGTAGTCCAGTGGCAGATGCGCCCGTTTGCCTCGTTTGACGATTTTATTCACCAGGCCGAGTTTTTCGTGGATGCCGTGGCCGGATATAATTCTGACCTGATCCTGTTTCCGGAGCTGTTAAACGCCCCCCTGCTGGCCAACTTCAACCAGGAAAACCCGGCCGAATCCATGCGCTCGCTGGCCGAATACACCGAGCCGCTCCGGGAGTCCTTTCTCCAAATGGCCCTGGCCTACAACATCAACATCGTGGCCGGCAGCGTGCCGGAATACAGCGGAGACCACCTGTATAACGTATCCTATTTGTGCCGCAGGGACGGCACCTGGGATGCACAGTACAAGCTTCACATCACCTCGGATGAGTCCCTGTACTGGGGCTTGCGCGGCGGCAACGACCTGAAGATATTCAACACGGACATCGGCAACATCGGGATTTTGATTTGTTACGACGTGGAATTTCCCGAACTTTCGCGCTACCTGGTGGACAAAGGAATGAACATCCTGCTGGTGCCGTACTGGACCGATACCAAGAACGCCTACCTGCGCGTGAGAAGATGCGCCCAATCCCGGGCCATTGAAAACGAATGCTACGTGGCGATATCCGGCTCAGTGGGCAACCTGCCGCGGGTGGAAAACATGGATATCCAGTATTCCCAGGCCGCGGTGTTCACGCCGTCGGATTTTGCCTTCCCGCATGACGCCATTGCCGCCGAGGCCACACCCAACACGGAAATGACCCTGATGGTGGACCTGGACCTGGACCTGCTAAAAGAACTGCGCCAGCAGGGCAGCGTGCGCAATCTGCAAAGCCGGCGGCATGATCTGTATAAGATTTTGTGGAAGCCCGGGGCCGTGGTTTAAAAAACTACAACACTATGGATTTAATACGGATATTGCGGTTGCCTGCAGAAACGGCTATCTGCCCGGAATGTCAAAAAGGCTTGCGGGCTTCCAGGTCTTCGAGCTGCGCATCGAATTCCGCCCGCCGGGCATCCGCATCTGAAGCAAGTTTTTCCAGGTCGGCAAAACCGGCATCAACCTTTTCCCGCAGTTCGTGGAGCTGCCGGGAAAGCCGGGAGATCTCGCTTCCATTCCCGTTTCCGCTTGCGGCCTGGATTTGCCGGTTGAGTTCCTCGATTTGCGCCTCCCACTGGATAATGGCCGCCTCGGTTTGCTCGATCCGATCCTCGATCGGCTTTAAAACCCGGCCTTTTTCCGAAACAATGGCCGAGCGCCGGCGCCGGAACTCCTTTTTGCTCATCTCCGCACCCGGCCTGCGGGCGCCGGCGGCGGCCGCGCTGCGGGAAACATCATCGCCCTCCTCCCATCCAATATCCTCGAGAAAACGCTGGTAAGTGCCGTCAAACACATCAATGCCGCCGCCCTGAAACACCACCAGGCGCTGTGCCAGCGCATGAAGAAACATTTCGTTATGCGTGACCATCACCACGGCGCCGTCAAAATAATCAATGGCTGCAAGCAGGGCGTCGCAGGACTCCATGTCGAAATGATTTGTTGGTTCGTCGAGCAGCAGAAAGTTTGCGGGCGTGGCCAGAAGCCGGCCCAGCATCACCCGGCATTTTTCCCCCCCGGAAAGCACCCGGATCTTTTTTAGCGCGTCATCGCCCTCAAAAAGCATGGATCCGCAAATATTTCTGGCCCCCTGGCGTCCCATGTCCGGATTGGCGGCCAGAATTTCCTCTTCCACGGTGCGCTCATCCACCAGGGTCTGGATATTGGTCTGCTCAAACAGCCCGCTAACACAATTGGGGTGATTTTCAATCCGCCCGGCAGAGGGCTGAAGATCGCCGGCCAGCAACCGGAGCAGGGTAGTCTTGCCCGCCCCGTTTTTCCCGACAATACAGACGCGGTCCTGGGGACCAATGGTCATGGAAAAATCAGATATCAGGGGTCTGCCGCCGGCCTGATCCCCGCTCCGATCCGAATCATAGGAAAAGGAGACATTTTCCGCGCTCAGCATGTATTTGCCGGAAAACGGGCAGTTGTTAAACGAGAAATCCAGGGACTTGGCTTTTTGCAGCTTTTCCTTGCGCGTGAGCTTCTCCAGGGTTTTCACCCGGGACTGCACCAGGTTGGCCAGTCGGGCCTTGGCGCGAAACCGGCTGATAAAGCGCTCGATTTCCTTTCTCCGGCGTTCATCCTTTTGCCGGGTCCTTTCGTAGACCTCTTCTTCCTGTGCTATCTGGCTGTAATACTTCTCCGTGTTGCCGGCGACCTTGCGCACCGCTTTCCGGTGGATACCGGCGATATGGGTAACCACCTGGTCCATGAAACTCCGGTCATGGGTAATTAAAAACAGCTCCCCGGGCCAGTTGACCAGAAAACGGCGTATCCAGCGAATGGAAGTAATGTCGAGGTAGTTGGTGGGCTCATCGAGCAGCAGCATGTCCGGCTTGGAGACCAGAACCTTGGCCAGGTTGAGGCGCACCTGGTAGCCGCCGGAAAATTCCGCCGGGGCGCGCTGCATGTCTGCCGGAGAAAAGCCCAGACCTGTAAGAATTTTTTCCACCTGCCAGTGTTCATCTGCGGAATCCGCCGGCAGTCCGCGCATGCCCTCGGCAAGAATCGTGGATTCGGAAAATTCCAGTACCTGGGAGACATGACCGATGCGGTAATTCTTCGGACAACTGATAACCCCGGCATCCGGGCTTTCCAGTCCGAGAATCATCCGGAAAAGCGTGGTCTTTCCGTGACCGTTTCGTCCCACCAGCCCGACGCGCTCCCGGGAGTTGATCCTGAAACTGATGTCGTCGAAAAGCACGTTTCCGCCGTAGCTCTTGGTTAATCCCTCGATATTAATCATTTATCCAACGATTTTCCACATGTTCAGAATGATAAAACCACGAAGAACACAAAGAAGCACGAAGAAAGATATAATAAAATTTTCCTTCGTGTGCTTCGTGACCTTCGTGGTTGTCTTTTACGCTGTTGCTGCTACGGTTTCTCGATGTCAAGCTTGCTGCATCTGTAGCGAAACGAGCGGAAGCTGATGCCGAGCAGCTCTGCGGCTTTGTTCTTGTTGCCGTTGGCACATGAAAGCGCCTTTTCCAGGTAGGCACGCTCGATTTCCGCCAGGATATTGTCCAGCGCCACCCCGTTGGCCACGTCGTCGAGATCGAAACGCCGGTTTTCAATGCCTTCAATCCATCTTCGCTTGTGAATCGAAAGCGAAAGATTGTCCGGCAGCAGGATATTGGTTGTGGACAGGGCCACGCTGCGTTCAATGAGATTTTCCAGCTCCCGGATATTGCCGGGAAAATCGTACTTCTGCAACAGATCCACGGCATAGGAGGAGATCTTGGTGATTTCCTTTCCGGCCTGCCGGGAATATTTTTCCAGAAAGTGCTGGGCCAGTGCGCGCAGGTCCGCCTTGCGCTCGCGCAGGGGCGGGACCTTGATTTCCACCACGTTGAGGCGGTAATACAGGTCCTCGCGGAAACGCCCGGCAATCACCTCGTCTTCAAGCTGCTTATTGGTGGCCGCAATAATCCGGATGTCCACGGAAATATCATCGTTTCCGCCCACGGGTTTAAATGAACGTTCCTGCACCACCCGCAGCAGCTTGACCTGCATCTGGGCGCTTAACTCCCCGACTTCGTCCATAAACACCGTGCCCTTGTCCGCGGCTTCAAACAGGCCCTTCTTGTCCTGATTCGCCCCGGTGAAGGCACCTTTCTTGTATCCGAAAAACTCGCTTTCCATCAGCGTTTCCGGGATACTGCCGCAATTTATGACAATAAAAGGCTTATCATGCCGATCGCTCTGATTGTGAATCGCCTTTGCAATCAGCTCCTTGCCGGTGCCGCTTTCCCCGGTGATCATCACGCTGGTCTGGGTTGGAGCGACCTGCTCGATAATCGCGTAAATATGCTTCATCCGGGGACTATTGCCCACCAGGAGGTCAAAGTGAAGGCTTTCCCGGAGTTCATCGTCAATGCGCTTTTTCTCATCGGAAAGCGTTTTTAACTCCAGGGCCTTGGCGATGGTCTGCTTGAGTTCGTCATTGTTAAACGGCTTGGGCAAATAATCATAGGCCCCTTCATTCATGGCCTCAACTGCGTTTTCCGCAGTAGCGTATGCGGAAATCATGATCACGACCGTATCCGGATTCACCTGCTTGGCCTTGCGCAACACCTCCAGGCCGCTGATATCTCCCAGCCGGATATCGCAGAGCGCAAGATCGTAGGTTTCCCGCTCCAGCATGGCATTGGCCTGTTTGCCGCTTTCCGCGCTTTCGACACGGTAACCTTCCTTGCTGAGCATGATTTCAAGGAATTCGCGCATGCTCAGTTCGTCGTCGACTATGAGTAACCTGGCTTCTTCCGGCATAAGCGCTTGAGGGTTGCTGCTATATCTCTTCTGAAAGGTCAAAAACGATGGCGCCGTCAACAATTGTGTACACCGTTCGGCCCTTGAGGTCCCAGCCGTCAAAAGGCGTATTGCGGCCCTTGGATCGCCCCTGGCTTGCGCGGTACGTGTATCGGGCTTCGGGATCAATGATCGTGACATCCGCCGGCTGGCCGGCAGACAGGCCGCAGGGTTTATCAATGATGGCGGCCGGATTTTTCGACATGCGCCCGATGAGCTGCTCCAGGCTCAACGCTCCGGCTTCCACCAGACGCAGTCCCAGGGCCAACGATGTTTCCAGGCCGGTAATCCCGTTTGCCGCAAGATCAAACTCCAGGTCTTTTTCAACCCTTGCGTGCGGCGCATGATCCGTGGCAATGGCATCAATGGTCCCGTCAGCCAGTCCCGCAATCACCGCTTCCCGGTCTACTGACGTACGAAGCGGCGGGTTCATCTTGGCCCGGGTATCATAGGACTTTACCGCCTCCTCGGTCAGTGTAAAGTAATGGGGAGCGGTTTCTGCGGTGACCTGGGTATTCCTGGCCTTGGCCGCACGAATGGCGGAAACCGATTCCCGGGTGCTCACATGTGCGATATGAACCGGCGTGCCGGTGAGTTCGCTCAAGGCAATATCGCGCATCACCATGACGCTTTCGGCTGCGTTGGGAATGCCGGGCAGTCCCATGCGGGTGGAGACAACGCCCTCGTTCATCACGCCGCCTGACAAGCTGAGGTCCTCACAGTGGGAAATCACCTGAAGGCCGATGCCTCTGGCATATTCCATGGCCCGCCGCATGAGCTGGGCATCTGAAACCGGCTTTCCGTCGTCGGTTACCGCCACGGCACCGGCAGCCTTTAAATCCCCGAATTCCGCAAGTTGTTCTCCGCACAGCCCGGCACTGACCGCGCCCACGGGATATACCCGGGTGCGCCGGCACCGGGCAGCCTGCTCGAGTATATACCGGGTAACGGAAGTCGAATCATTGACGGGTGATGTATTGGGCATGCAGCATACGGACGTAAACCCCCCGGCTGCGGCCGCACGGGTACCGGTGTCTATGGTTTCCTTGTATTCCTGGCCGGGTTCGCGCAAATGCACGTGCATGTCAACGAGCCCGGGCACCACCAGCATCCCCCGGGCGTCAATGATGCGCTCGCCAGACCCGTCGGTCGGGCCGGCCGGCGCTGTTTGGTCATCCGCGACCAAAGGCACCACCTGCGCGACAACGCCGTCTTTTATCCATACGTCTGCCGGGCCGTCAAAAACGCCTGGGTCGAGCACCCGGCCGCCTTTAATCTGTATCTGCATCACGCGAGCCTCCTGCCAGCAGGTAAAACAGGGCCATGCGAAGGGCCACCCCGTTTGTCACCTGGTCGAGAATCACGGAAAACGGGCCGTCGGCCACCTCGGAGGAGATTTCCACACCCCGGTTCAACGGCCCGGGATGCATGATCAGCGCATCCGGTTTGATCCGGCCAAGCCGCTGCTCGTTTAACCCATACTGCCTGGCGTATTCGCGTTCCGTGGGAAACAGAAAACGCCGCATGCGTTCCTTCTGAATGCGCAGCATGATGACCGCATCCGCATCCGTCAGGGCCTCGTCCACGCTGGAGGCCACTTGCGCACCGAGATGCTCGATGCCCGGCGGGATCATGGTGGGCGGCCCTGCTACGCGAACGCTGGCGCCCATCTTGGTAAACCCGACAATATTGGAACGGGCCACCCGGCTGTGAGAGATGTCTCCGATGATCGCCACATTCAGCCCTTCCAGTCCGCCCTTTTTTTCTTTTACCGTCATCATGTCGAGCAGCGCCTGGGTGGGATGCGCATGCATGCCGTCGCCGGCATTGATGATCGAAACATCCAGGGTGCGGGCCAGCAGATGCGGTGCGCCGGCCGAGGAATGGCGCATGACAATGATATCCGGCTTCATGGCCTGGAGATTGCTTGCGGTATCAAGCAGGGTTTCGCCTTTGACAATGCTGCTGGAGGCAGCGGCAATGGCAAGGCTGTCAGCGGAAAGCCGTTTTGCGGCAATATCGAAGGACACCCGGGTACGGGTGCTGGGTTCCATGAAAAACAGGACAATGGTCTGCCCGCGCAGCGTGGGCACTTTTTTGATCGGCCGCTCCGAGATTTCCTTCAAGCCAAAGGCGGTTTCAAAGATGAGCTCGATTTCAGCAGGCGAAAGCAGTTCAATGTCCAGGATGTCCTTTTTTGTCCACTGCATCGGCAGACCCTTGATTGTTAGTGCAGCACCTTTCCAATTCGGCCCCACCTGACCCCGAAGGCATCACTGTCCCAGGACCAGTAGATGATAAAGGCCTCCCCCTTGATGGCCCCTTCCCTGACAAATCCCCAGAAACGGCTGTCGTAGCTGTGGTCCCGGTTGTCTCCGAGAACGAAATACGCATCCTCCGGAACGGAGACCGGGCCGAAATTGTCCCTTTTGTTCACGGAACCTGACAACACGTTTTTTTCCGTGTATTTTACCGGGTAGTTGTCTACCCGGCGGCCGTTTACGTATACCTTCTTGTCCCTGATTTCAACGGTGTCTCCGGGAACTCCCACCACGCGCTTGATAAAATCCTTGTCCGGTTCAACGGGGTACTCAAACACAATGATATCCCCTTTTTCCGGCTCACTCACGGGTATAATAGTGGTATTGGTGACCGGCAGCCGGACTCCGTATATGAACTTGTTGACCAGGATATGGTCTCCGACCTGGAGAGTCGGTTCCATGGAGCCGGACGGGATTTTAAATGCCTGAACCACAAACGCCCGTATAAAAAGCGCCAGAAGAACCGCTATCACGATGGCTTCGATGTTTTCCCGAAGCCGGCTCTTGCCTTTTTTCCCGGTCTGCTCTGAATTTTGTCGGGATTCCGTCTTTTTCTTCAATTTCAGCAATCAGATTGAAATTAACTTAACTTAACTTGCCCGGAATATCAACCGGCTTACTGCCCGCCGAGAGAATCCCGGACATGCTCCAGCTTTGCCGCGATGTTGTTTTGAATCCAGGACCCGTCCCACCATTCCACCGGATTGACAAACACATCCTGGATGAACATGCCGAAATGCAAATGATCTCCGCCTGCCAGGCCCGTGCTGCCGGTATATCCGATCACCTCGGACTGATCCACCACCTGGCCTTCTTCCACCAGGCTCCGACTGAGATGGGCGTACACGGAAAACAGGCCGAAACCGTGATCAATGGTAACGACATTGCCGTATATGCCGGCCTGCCCGTCAAATGCCACCCGGCCCGAGTTGGCTGCAGGCACTTGTGCCTGCCGGGTAGAGGCCAGATCTATACCCAAGTGCACCTGCTTATCTATAACCTCTCCTTTATAAATATATGTCCGGCGGTCGGCAAAAGCCGCCTTTCTTGCGGAATTGGGCAGCCGCCTAAACGCGCCGGACCAGTGCATGCGGGTATCGGTTTTTCCGGTCGCGGAAAGAATGGTTTGGTTGTTTCTGCGCCGCAGTTCCTGATTGATAAACAAAAATTGTTTTACCGGATCGGCGTCTTCCGGCATGCCGGCGGCTCCCCGGAACCCGGGCAGGATCTTTCTCAAAAACGGCTCGGATATGTTGAGGCGCTCTGCATCGAATCGTCCTTTGCCGAGATAATAATGAAATCCGGTGCGCGCAGAGTTGCCGGCACGATCCACGGCCCGCACGTGCATATCCGCATCCGCAGGCTGATCATGACCGACCCCGAAAAACGATAGATACACATCCGGATCGTCGAAATACCCGCTGTATCCCGGGAAGAAATGCCCGTCCACGGAAACGCCGTGCTTTTTGCACGCCTCCGAAAGCCGGTAAATGAGCAGGCCGGATCCGCCCTGCCGGATGTTGTGCTGACGGGTGAGCACCTCTACCCGCGGCGGCACGGTATCAATGACCAGTTCTTTTTCCGTGTAGGCCCGGTTGCCGGAAAGCCACCCCCGCCAGGAATGGTCCCACACCGCCACGCGCAGCGATGCCTTTCCGTCAGAGAACCCCAGATCCCCAGGCTTGACTTCCAGGGAAAAACTTTTTTTGCCGCCTTTTGCCAGGGCCGCGCCCGCCTCCCAGGTCTGCTCCTTGAGCACGGTTTCCTCTCCCTCCTGCATCAGGGCGATCCAGACCTTGCGAATCCCGCTGTCCGGATCTTCTACAGAAACCGGAATCCGTGCATCAGCGGCAATGTAGCCATCCTCTATTTCAAGATTGATTACCGGCGGCTTGCCTTCAAACTTGACGATCAGCAGCCACACTGCCCCGGCAAGCACCACCAGGCACAATACGGTGAGCAATCCGTACTTGAAACGTTTTCCGCTTCCGTTCTTTTTCGACCTCATTTGCTCCTGTTTCCTCATGTGATTTTTATTGAACCGTATCTTTAGCAGGTCGGCGATTTTGTGGCAAGGCCTTATTTTCGCATCTTGACTTTTGCAGACGTGCGGGGTAACAGGAGGCATGGATTTTGCCGCAAAGGTCCCGGTTTACTGCAATCAATCCCGATTCTAACGTGTTATGCAAAAACGCGGCCGGAGATAGCAGGCCGGCAAACAGCATACCACTCGTGCAGTCACGAGGCGACGGAAAAAAATGCAATAAAAATGTCCTGCTCCGCGATCTGTAGTGAAAGGAAAACAGAATTGGAACCGGTTTATATAAATCATATACCAGTGGGCGGCAAAAGCCCGTTTGTCCTTGTGGCCGGACCGTGCGTAATTGAAAGCCGGGATATGGTGATGCATGTCGCCCGCAGTCTCAAGGAAATCACCGAACGCCTGGAAATCCCTTTTATTTTCAAGGCCTCCTATGACAAGGCGAACCGAACCTCGATTAGCTCGTTTCGCGGGCCGGGAGAAAAAGCCGGGCTTGCGGTGCTGGCCGAAATCAGGCATGAATTGGAGATCCCGGTGGTTTCGGACATACATCTGCCCGGGCAGGCCGCTGCCGCAGCAGAAGTGCTCGATGTCATCCAGATTCCGGCGTTTCTGTGCCGCCAGACTGACCTGATTGCCGCGGCCGCGCGCACCGGCAAGCCCGTAAACATTAAAAAGGGCCAGTTCCTGGCACCATGGGACATGGCCAACGTGGTTGAAAAGGCAAGAGATGCGGGCAACGCACGGGTTCTGCTAACCGAGCGGGGCGCATCCTTCGGCTACAACAACCTGGTGGCAGATATGCGAAGCATCCCGATCATGCAGGAAACCGGATGCCCGGTCATATTTGACGCCACCCACAGCGTCCAGCTTCCGGGCGGGGCCGGCGGCACATCTGCCGGACAACGACAATTCGCCCCGCTTCTGGCCAGGGCTGCCCTGGCGGCGGGTGCGGACGGCATATTTATCGAGGTGCACCCGGATCCGGACCAGGCCCTTTCCGACGGTCCAAACTCGATTCACCTGGAAACCGTGGAACAGATGCTGATGCAATTCAAGGCGATTCACCAAACGCAGGCGCAATTTTGACAATGACCGATGCCAGGCTGAAAAACATCACACTTCTGATCCTTGACGTCGACGGGGTGTTAACCCCGGGCGAAATTACATATACGGGTTCGGACAGCGAATCCAAGACATTTCACGTCAAGGACGGTTTCGGCATCCGCATGTTACGGGACGCCGGCCTCATGGTGGGGGTAATTACAGGCCGGCAGTCCGAAGCATTGGACCGCCGGGCTGCAGAACTGAAACTCGATTTTTGTTATAGCGGGATCGGCGACAAGTCCGCACTGCTTGCACCGATCCTGGAACAAAACGGATGTCTGCCGGAAAATGTGGCCTTTATGGGAGATGATCTCCCGGATATTGCCATCATGAAAAGCGTCGGGGTCGGCATTGCCGTTGCAGATGCCCATCCGGAGGTTATCAAATCCGCAGATATTGTCACCCGGCAATGCGGCGGAAAAGGAGCGGTACGCGAAATTTGCGAGCGCATCCTGAAGGCCAGGGGGCTCTGGGAGGAAATCCTTCAATCTTGGGTACAGGCGGCACTTTGAAATTACCCGGAGCGCAACGGTACAAACGGATATTAACGCTTGTCATCATTATACTAGCCGGCCTGCTGGTGCTTGCCTTTGTCCGCTTCCGGATGCAGACCCACTCGGTGGAAAAACCGGATGCCCCGGCGGATTCGGCAGCCACCCTGTCGATAAACGGGTTCCGGCATACGGCCACCCGCGAGGCAAGGACTTCCTGGATTCTGGAGGCGGCAACGGCAAAGCTGTATTCCGGCGAAAACCGGGCGATCCTGTCTGACGTGCAAATGCGGTTTTTCCCGGAGGGCCGGGACAAGGTCCGTTTGACCGCTGAGAAGGGACAGTTCAATACGCAGACCCGGAACGTCTCAGTGAGCGGATCTGTGGTCTGCCGGTATTCCGGATACGTGCTGAATACCGAAAACTTGCATTATCAGAACGACTCCAATATAATATATGCAGAAACAGAAATTGCGGTTGCCGGGCAAAACTCGCAATTTACGGCCGATTCCGGGGAATTTGAAATCAATACCGGGACCCTGAGGTTAAATGGTAACGTGGAAGCACGGGTAAACCAAATTGACAAAGACTAAAGGCTTCATACCGCAGCAAATACCGGCACACCTATTTTTGGCCGCCGGCCTGTGCCTGGTGTGCATGGTCCTTTTTTTCCTCACGCCTGCACAATCAGCAGGCATGTTCGCGCCCGGAGGCGGGGAGATCAATATCACGGCACAGCGGATGGTGATGCAATCAGAGCGGAATGTGGCTGAATTCATCGGCGAAGTCCATGCCACCCAGGCCGATACCACAGTTCGCTCCGAAAGCCTGAAAGTTTTTTACAAATCCGGGACCGACTCGGAGATGCAGGAGGGCGGCGTAAACCAAGCGGCCATCCGGCGGGTGACTGCCACGGGCAGCGTGATTATTGATTTTCAGGACAGCACCGCCTACTGTGAAAAGGCGGTATACACCGCAAAAGACGGAATGCTGGTACTCACCGGCGATACCGCACGGCTTGAAGGCAGAGACAGCGTGATTACCGGCAGGAAAATCACCTTGAATCGAAACACCGGGGAAGTGGTTGTCAGCGGTGACAACGACGGCCGGGTGGAAGCAGTTTTCCAATCCGGTTCCGAACCAAACGGCGATGCGGGCAGCCGGGGCCGATCCAACGGTGCACAGAAATGACAAGACAACTGGGGCTCAAAGACCTGGTAAAAACCTACCACGGCAGAAAAGTTGTCGACAGTGTGAACCTCGAAGTCTCCGGCGGCGAGGTGGTCGGCCTGCTGGGTCCCAACGGGGCGGGCAAAACCACCACGTTTTACATGACCGTGGGCATGATCCGGCCCGAGGCCGGCCAAGTGGTCCTCGATGACGAGGACATCACCGGTTTTCCCATGCATCTGCGGGCCAGAAAAGGGGTGGGCTATTTGCCCCAGGAAGCATCGGTCTTCAGGAAACTCAGTGTGCGCAATAATCTCATGGCGATTCTCGAGACCCTGCCCCTGTCAAAGGCCGAACAAAACCGAAAAGCCGATGATCTGCTTGCGGAACTCGGCATCAAACGGCTTTCCGAGCAGAAAGCCGGTCTTTTGTCCGGAGGCGAGCGCCGCCGGCTTGAAATCAGCCGGGCCCTGGCAACAGACCCGGCATTTATCCTGCTTGATGAGCCGTTTGCGGGTATCGATCCCCTTGCGGTCATTGACATCCAGAATATCATATCTCACCTGACCCGGCGGGGTATCGGCATACTGATCTCTGATCACAATGTGCGCGAAACCCTCGGATCATGTGACAAGGCATATATCTTAAACAACGGGCAGGTTCTTGAATCCGGCGATCCGGAAACCATTGCCGGAAGCCCGGCCGCCCGCGAAATTTATCTCGGCGAAAAGTTCAGACTCTGAAATGGCGATTGAACTTCAACAAAATTTAAAACTCCAGCAGCAGCTGGTGATGACCCCGCAACTTCAAATGGCGATCAAGCTGCTGCAGCTCTCCCGCATGGAGCTGGTGGAAACCATCCGAGAGGAGCTGGAAAACAATCCGACGCTGGAGGAGGAATCCGAAACTGCAGAAGCCCGGGAACAGGCCGAGCAGGAAGCGGCCCCGGAGACCTCCGAGACTGACGAGGCCAGGGAAGTCACGGTCGAGGAATCCTTTGAGGACCATTTCGACTGGCAGCAGTACATGGATGAGTACAGCTCCGCGGGCAAGGTCTACTTCGAGTCCGAGGAAAAGGAATCCCCCAATTACGAGGCGTTTACCGCCAGCAAAACCACCCTGTATGACCACTTGCGCTGGCAGTTGCTCATGACGCTTCCCACGGCCGAAGAAGAGATGATCGGCAGCCTTATTATCGGCAATCTGGACAGATTCGGATACATGGACGTACCTGATGAAGAAATCGCGCGCATGGCGGAATCCTCCGTATCAAAGGTTCAAGAAGTGCTGGCCCTGATGCAGACCTTTGATCCGCCCGGCATATGCGCCAGGGACCTTGGTGAATGTCTGCTGATCCAGGCCCGGCACCTGGGCATTGACGATCCGGTGGTCACATCCATTATCCGGAATCACCTCAAGGATCTGGAGAACAAGCGTTACCAGGCCATCGCAAAAAGCCTGAAGACGGACATGGAAACCATTTCCGCGGCGATCCACGCCATTCAGCAGCTTGATCCAAGGCCCGGAGCCAGGTACGGAGAAGAAGACCAGATTTACATCACACCGGACGTGTATGTATACCGGGAGGGCGATGATTATATTGTCCTGCTCAATGACGACGATATCCCGCAGCTTCACATAAACAGCTATTACAAGCAGGCGGTCAAAAAGGGCCAGCGCCTAAACAAGGATACCCGCTCTTATATCCGGGACCGGCTGCGCTCTGCCGAATGGCTGATCAAAAGCATTCAGCAGCGGCGCCGGACGATTTACAACGTGATGCAAAGCATCGTGAAATTCCAGCGGGACTTTTTCGACCGCGGCATTTCGCATCTAAAGCCCATGGTGCTGCGCGACGTGGCCGAAGACATCGAGATGCATGAATCCACCATCAGCCGCGTCACAACCAACAAATACGCCCACACCCCCCACGGCATCTTCGAGCTGAAATTCTTCTTTAACAGCTCCATTAACCGTGATAATGGCCAGACCATTGCATCCGCCAGCGTTCAGGAGGAAATGCGAAACATCATCGCCCGGGAAAATCCCAAAAAGCCGTTTAGCGACAAGAAAATCGCGGAGCTTTTGTCAGCCTCTTCCGGCATCCGGATCGCCAGGCGGACGGTTGCCAAATACAGGGAAATGATGGGCATCCTTCCTTCGAGCAAACGCAAACAGCTATAAGGAGGCAGCAGTTTATGCAAACCACCGTTACGTTCAAGAACCTTGATACTTCGGATCATCTGAAATCCTACGTGAGCACCAAGCTTGAGCGCCTGGACAAGCTGCTGGACAACCCGGCCGAGGCCCATGTTGTGCTTACCGTGGAAAAGATCCGGCACATCGCGGAAATCCGGTTGAACGGAGACCGATTGAATATCGTATGCCGGGAAGATTCCAGCGACATGTATTCATCCATTGACCTGGCCCTGGACAAACTGGAAAAACAACTCAAAAAACAAAAGGCCAAGATCAAAAGTCACCGGCAGGGCGGCGGACGGGGAGGAGAAGAAAAAAGCCCCCAGAGCCCCGAACAGGTTTTATCCGAAGAAAAGTCCGCCCCGCAGGTCGTGGTTCAGAATATTGAATATAAACCCATGGACGTGGATGAGGCCACCATGCAGATGGACCTGATATCCAACAACTTCCTGGTCTTTCGAAACGCCCGGACCAACCAGATCAATGTCTTGTACCGGCGAAACGACGGCGATCTCGGACTGATCCAGCCGGTGAGCTGAAAAGACAACCTGATCCGCTGATAGCGCGTCTTTGATTTGCGGACTTTAAAAAAGGCACCAATCCGATGAAAATACTCGATTACATCAATGAACAGACCGTACTCACCGATCTGGGTTCCGGAGACAAAAAAGGCGTGATCGATGAACTGGCCCAACCGGTCGCGGAACTGACCGGGCTTGACCACCGGGAGATCGTGCGCGTGCTCATCGAACGCGAACGCCTGGGCAGCACGGGCATCGGCGACGGCATTGCCATACCCCACGGAAAAATCAACGGACTGGAGTCTCTTGTACTCGGATTCGGCCTGAGCCGCAAAGGCGTTAACTTTGATGCACTCGACGGCAAACCCACCCATATCTTCTTTCTGCTGCTGAGTCCGGACAATTCCACGGGTATTCACCTGCGGATCCTGGCAAGGATCTCCAAGCTGCTCAAGGAAGCCGCCTTCAAAGAAAAACTGATGCAGGCAAAAGCCCAGGCCGATATCATCAGCACCATCGGCGAGGTGGATGAGGATTTCTGATGCACCGGCATAAAATCATCATCATCACCGGGCTGTCCGGCTCGGGTAAAAGTGTTGCGCTGGCAGCCCTGGAAGATACCGGCTTTTATTGCGTGGACAACATGCCGGTCACCCTGCTGCCCAAGTTCATGGAACTGCCGCTGCAGGATGAGCCGGACATCACCGGACTTGCATTTGTCATGGACATGCGGGAAAAGGGATTTTTGTCCGCTTTTCCCGAGACATTCCAGGAGCTCCGCCGGAAAGGCTTCAACATCGAGGTACTGTTTTTGGAGGCCGACGAGACAATAATCCTGAGACGTTACAGCCAGACCCGCCGGCACCACCCGCTTTCTCAGGACCGTAGTCTGCAGGAAGGCATTCGCGCCGAAATCAAACAAATGTCACAGATCCGGGAACTGGCAGACCGGATCATTGACACCTCCAAATACAACGTACATGATCTCAAATCCGTGATTTCCAACCTGATTGAACACGTGGTCCAGGCCAGGGCCATGCGCATCAACATTTTATCCTTCGGATTCAAGCACGGCACACCGCACGATGCGGACCTGATCATGGATGTGCGGTTTACCGCCAACCCGTTTTTTGTTCCCGAGTTAAAACCCCTGGATGGACGGAACCAGTCCGTGCGCAATTTTGTTCTCAACAACACTACGACCCGGACGTTCATGGAAAAATTTCATGATTTGGTTGACTTTTTGCTGCCACTTTACGAAAAGGAGGGCAAAGCATACCTGACGATCGCAGTGGGATGCACCGGCGGCCAGCATCGCTCCGTGGCCATTTCAGCGGCGCTGTACGAATATTTAAACAAACCGGGCCGCCCCGTCCGGCTGACGCACCGGGATGTGGACATTAAAAACGGAATCTGAGGAATTTATATGGTCGGCATTGTTATCGTCACACACGGACAACTTGGTGAAACGCTCATAGAAACCGCCGCGGCAATTTTTGACGAACGGCCCGAGGCGGTGACTTCGGTTTCCATTGACTTGTCCCAGGATGTGAATAAACTTAGAAGTAAGATCCAGAAAGCAATTAATTCGGTAAACCAGAACGACGGTATCATTATCCTGACCGATATGTTCGGCGGCACGCCTTCGAACCTGAGCTACTCGTTTCTGGAAGAAGGCAGCATCGAAGTGATCTCCGGGGTAAACCTGCCGGTGCTGATCAAGGCTGCCAATCATCGGAACAAGGAATCAGACCTGCCCGTTCTGGTAAAAACCATCGAGGAATACGGCAAAAAAAGCATTTCCCTGGCCAGCGACATTTTAAAAGGCAATAAGCGGGGATAATCGATTTTACACAATTCATTCACTGCGAAGCAAGAGATAAGGAGGTAGAAAAATGGCGATCAAACTCGGCATCAACGGGATGGGCAGAATCGGAAGGCTCGTGTTCCGGGCGGCACTGAACCGCTCAGACATTGAGATAACGGCGGTAAACGATATCATGGATACCAAGAGCCTGGCGCACCTGCTGACATACGATTCCGTGCACGGTCGCATGGATGCGGATATTACGCCGAAGGAAAACGCCATCGTGGTCAACGGCAAGACCATCCAGGTCTCTGCGGAAAAGGATCCGGCCAACCTGAAATGGAAGGAACACGGCGCGGACATCGTGGCCGAATGCACGGGCCTGTTCCGGGACCGCGACAGCGCGGCCAAGCATCTTTCCGCCGGGGCCCAAAAAGTCATTATTTCCGCACCGGCCAAGGGGCCGGACATGACCATTGTAATGGGCGTCAATGATGACACTTATGACAACGCCCAACACCACATCATATCCAACGCCTCCTGCACCACCAACTGCCTGGCACCGGTGGCAAAGGTGCTTCATGAAAAATTCGGCATTATTACCGGCCTGATGACCACCGTACATTCATATACAAGCGACCAACGCCTGCTGGATGCGCCCCACAAGGATTTAAGGCGCGCCCGTTCAGCGGCCATGTCCATGATTCCTACGACTACGGGAGCGGCCAAGGCCGTGGGGCTGGTCCTGCCGGATTTAAACGGCAAGTTAAACGGCATGGCCATCCGGGTGCCCACGCCCAATGTATCGCTCGTGGACCTGACCGCCACCTTGAAACAGCCGGCCTCGGCCGATGCGGTCAATGACGCGCTCAAGGACGCCGCCCAGGGTCCGCTTTCCGGCATTCTGGGATTCAGCCAGGAGCCCCTGGTATCCGCAGATTTCAACGGAAACAAGCTGTCTTCCATCGTGGATGCGGAAAACACCTACGTTATCGAGAACATGGTCAAGATCCTTTCCTGGTATGACAATGAAACCGGGTATTCAGAAAGAGTGGTCGATGTTGCGGAAATGATCGGAAAGCAGCTATAGTTCGAGGAGGTTTTTCATGACAAGTCGAAGGCCCATGATTGCCGGAAACTGGAAGATGTATAAAACCTGCCCCGAGGCAGCGGACACGGCCGGCGCGCTGGTGCAGAAAGTCTCGGACGCAGCCGGGGTCGATATCATGATCGCGCCGCCGGCCACGGCCCTGACCTCGGTCTCCCGGATTATCCGGGACACGCCCGTGGACCTGGGCGCCCAGAACCTGTTCTGGGAGGAAGAAGGGGCTTATACCGGGGAAGTCTCCGGTCCCATGCTGGTCTCTGCCGGATGCAGGTTTGTGATCATCGGTCACTCCGAGCGCAGACAATATTTCGGGGAGACCGATGAGACCGTTAACCGGAAAATCAATGCCGCGC
>JAIPEJ010000022.1 GCA_021737225.1 Desulfobacteraceae bacterium | reverse complement strand
ACTGCATGGGAATCGTGGACGTGCACCGGCATGCCTACTTTACCTTCATGAACCCGGAGGTTCGCGAAGAACTCCTTGCCGGCCGGATCTCCCTGATCGTGCAAAGCGGCATGATGTCCGCGATTTTTCTGGCAGAACTGGGCCGCCGGGGCATCGGGGTGGCCAAGGCCTGCTCCATCGGCAACCGCGCGGACGTGGACGAATGCGATATTATTGAATACTTGCAGACCGACCCGGATACGGATGTGATTGCTTTGTACCTTGAATCCATTCCCCGGGGGCGGCGGTTTGCGCGCCTGGCTGCGGCCTCGGAAAAACCCGTTGTGCTGCTCAAAGGCGGTGAGAGCCGGGCCGGTGCGCAAGCAGCGGTCAGCCATACTTACAGTCTCTCCGGGGATTCCCGGCTGCTGCACAGCGTGCTGGATTTTGCGGAGGTGATCCGCGCGCAAAGCGTCTTCCAGATGATGGACATGGCCAATGCCCTGGCGGAAATCCCCTCCATTCACCCGGCCTGCCGGGCCGCCATCCTGACATTAAGCGGCGGGGCGGGCATCCTTGCCTGTGATGCCCTGGAAAAAAGCGGTGCGGCCATCGCCGAACTTTCCGAACAGACCCGGCAGGCGGCAGCCGAGGTGTTCCCGCCCTGGATGCCGGTGTTCAACCCGGTGGACCTTTTTCCGGCAGTGGCCTTAAAGGGTCGGAAAGCGGCTTTCCAGGGCGCCTTTAAAGCCGTGGTGGAAGATCCCAACACGGACGTGCTGGTGATTCATTTCGTGGCCGGACTCGAGGGCGCATCCCCGGATCTTTTCGCCTTAAAGCAGCAGGCAGAAGAAAACGGCAAGGTCCTGGTGTTCTGGCTGATGGGCCGGCAGGCGGGCAGCCGGCAGTTCCGGGAGGATGCCCGCAATGCCGGGGTTCTGGTTTATGAAGACGTGACCCGGCTGGCCGAGTGCCTGAGCGCGGCCGCCCGGTTTTCCGCCCACAGGCATGCAGCGCAGGACCGCCCGAGTGCGCCTGAAACTGAAAATTCCGAGCCTTCCGTCTGCCCGGATTCGCCCGCCGCAGAAGGGATGTGGGATGAATACGACAGCAAGCAATTGCTGGCAAGAAATGACATTCCGACAGCGGCAGAGACGCTGGTGCAAACTGCGGATGCGGCATGGGCATGGGCGCAGGAAAACGGCACGCCTGTGGTTTTAAAGGGCTTGGTGCCGGAAAAGGGCCATAAGAGTGAATCCGGACTGGTCCGGCTTTCGATATCAGACCGGCCGGACCTGGCCTCGGCATTTGCGGACCTGAGCGGACAAGTCGGGCCGCAGGGCCGGATCCTGATCCAGAAGCAGGTGCCTGTGGATTATGAGCTGATTGCCGGGTTCATGCGCGATGCGCAGTTCGGCCCGTGCGTGATGTTCGGCCTGGGCGGCATTCTGGCCGAGCTCGAGCCGGACGTGGTATTTGACCTGGCCCCCCTGGATCATGACCGGGCGGTGCAGATGCTCCGGGCGCTTCGAAACCGGCGGTTGCTGCAGGGTTTTCGCGGCATGTCCCCGCTTGACGAAACATCCGCGGCCGATATCCTGGTTCGGCTGGGACGTTTGGGTACGGCTGACGCCCGGATTTACCAGATCGACATCAATCCCCTGGCGGTCAGCGCCGGCAAGCCGGTTGCCGTGGATGCAAACCTGATTTCTTCTTCCGAAGGATGAATTTTCACACGAAGAGCGCGAAGCAACACACGAAGCACACGAAGAAAAAATCATATAAAAGATTTTTAAAAATTATTGCTTCGTGATCTTCGTGCGCTTCGTGGTTATAAGCCGCGTTTGTAGATAGTCACAGCTCCCATGCGGCCCGGGCGCCTTCCTCCACGGCTTCCATGATGCGGCGGACTTCCAGGGCGTCACCCACCACGGTATGGGGAAAGCCGCTTTTTTCAAGATCGGTTTTCAGCGCGTTTCTCGGCTTCATGCCGACTGCCAGCACCACCTGGTCGAAGCCGGAAACATCCTCGGTCTGATCCCCTGCGGCAAAGGTCACCGCATCCGTATCGATTTTGCGCACCGCGGTGCCGAACCGGAAGATGCACTGTTTTTCCCGCAGGTACTTGTGCAGGGAGTATCCGTGGGAGGTGTACTTTGGCACGGGCGAGGATTCAAGCTGTTCGGCCAGTGTTACGGAACTGCCCTTTGACGCCAGAAAACACGCGGTTTCCATGCCGATTAAGCCGCCGCCCACCACCAGGGCGTTTTTGCCCGGGGCCGCGGTTTCGCCCAGCACCTGCCAGGCGTCATATACGTGCGGCAGGTCGATGCCCGGTATCTGCGGAATGATTTTCTCCCCGCCAATGGCCAGTATGACCGAGTCGGGTTTTGCATTGGCAACCATGTCCGCTGTGACCTTGGTGTTTGTCTGGATGGGCACCCCGGATTTTTCCACCTGGCGGGCCTGCCACTTGATCCAGTCCAGGTAAATCTCCTTGTGCGGGGCCTTGCAGGCATACAGGATGTTTCCGCCGGCTTCCGGCTCTTTTTCAAAAAGGCTGACTTCATGGCCGCGTCGCCCGGCCTCGTATGCCGCAATCAGGCCGGCCGGCCCCGAGCCCACCACCCACACCGTTTTCGGCTGCGCTGCCGGCTGCTGGGGGTAGATAAGCTCCTGGCCGGTTTCGGGGTTGATGGCACATCGCACGGATTTGCCCTCAAACATTTCGCGTTCGATGCACCCCTGGTTGCAGGCAATGCACTTGCGAATGTCCTCGTAGCGATTTTCCTGCGCCTTTTGCAGAAAATCCGGATCACAGAGCTGCTGCCGGCCGAAAGCCACGAAATCCGCATCTCCCCTTGCAATTGCATCATTTGCCGGCCGCGGGTCGTTGAACCGGCCCACGGCAATAACAGGGACCCCTGCGGCTTCCTTGATTTTTCTGGCCCGCCATAGGTTAAATCCCGGTTCGAATGCCGGCGGCGCGCTGGTCACTCCGGCCGGGCTGCCGTGGGTGCCAACCGAGGCGTGGATTGCGTCCACGCCCGCGCCCACGAGTTGCGGCAGGATGCCCAGGATGTCATCAACGGAATAACCGTTTTTGATGTATTCTTCCGCAGAGATCCGGAACAGTATGGGAAAGTCGTCTCCAACGTTTCTGCGAACCTCTTCTGCGACCTCGATGGCGAATCTGGCCCGGTTTTCAAAGCTGCCGCCGTATTCGTCCGTGCGGTGGTTGGAGATGGCGGACAAAAACTGGGTGATCAGGTATCCGTGGGCGCCGTGGATTTCCACGGCATCAAACCCCGCTTTTCTGGCCCGGCCCGCAGCCGTGCCGAATGCGGAAATAATTTCCCGGATGTCTTCAATGGACATTTCCGCCGGCGCCTGGCCGTAGACCAGGCTGGGCACGGCAGACGGCCCCATGGCCTTGCCTTTTTTGATCATGTAAAAGCTTTCCCTGCCTGCATGGTGAAGCTGCATGGCAGCCTTGCCGCCGAAGGCGCGCATGTTTTCCGCCAGAGCCTTCAAGCCCGGGAGAAAATCATCGTCCCAGGCGCCGACTTGTTTCGGCGCGACCATGCCCGTGGGATGTACGGCCGTGATCTCCGATATGAGCAAGCCGGCCCCGCCCCTGGCCTGGCGCTTGATATAGGCCAGCAGGGCGTCATTTACCTGCCCGCCCTTTTCGCAAAGTCCCGTGCCCATGGGCGGTAGTACCGCGCGGTTGGGGATTTCGGTGTTGCGGATGGTGATCGGTGAAAACAATGCATCGAGTTCGGTCATCTTTACTTCCTTTCTGATCCGGTTTAAAACAGGTGTTGCAACCACGAAGAGCACGAAGAACACGAAGGAAAAATTATAAAAAGCATGACTTCGTGCGCTTCGTGGTTATTTCAGAATCGGGTTTGCTGCGTATCGGTTCTTGCGTTCAAGCGGTTTTGGCCTTGATGACCACCGCCGGTTTGGTGCGTTTGGAATAGGAAAAGCCTTCGGCCTCCTGACCGGATCCGTATTTTTCCCGAAGTTCTTCTATGGGCCCGGCATCCAGGGCTCGGGTGTAGCAGGCCTCCACGCAATTGGGCACCTTGCCCTGTTCCAGGCGGTCCAGGCAGAAGTTGCACTTGTGCATGCGCGCGTTTTGCTCCGGGCCGAACTGGGGCGCGTCATACGGGCAGGCTTTCAGGCACTTTGCCCCGCACTCGTCCTTTCCCAGGCAGGTCTCCGGGTCTACGGTCACAACCCCGTCGGCCGGCCGTTTGTTGATGGCTTCCACCGGGCAGGCTTCCGCGCACACCGGGGATATGCAATGCCAGCACGGGCTGACCATGTAGCTGACAAATACATCCGGGAAACTCCCTTTTTCCGTGTATAAAACCCGCATCCAGTTTTCCGGGCCTGCGGGCACGTCGTGCCAGTCTTTGCAGGCCACCTGGCAGGCGCGGCATCCCGTGCACCGGGTCTGGTCGAAATAAAATCCCATCTGCATGCCTGTTCCTCCTTTACGCCTTTTGAATTTCCACAAGGCTGGTGTTCATGACACATGCCCCGCCGCCGGAATAATCATCCCGGGTCAGGGTGTTGGCACATGCCCCGCGGTCCACGCCCTTTTCATCCGGCTGATACCAGCTTCCCTCGAAAATTGCCACCACCCCGGGCATGATGCGCTCGGTGAGAAAGGCCGGCAGGGACACTGTGCCGCGATCATTGTAGACGAGCACCTCGTCGCGGTCTTCAATCCCACGGGCCTTTGCGTCCCGGGTGTTGATCCACACCCGGTGCTCTTCGGTTTCCTTCAACCAGGGCACCAGGTAAAGCTCGGAGTGCACCCGGTTTCTGGGATGCGGGGTGATAAGCTGCATTGGGTATTGCCCGGCCAGGGAATCAAACCGGTCCTCTGCGGTGGGCATGTACTTCGGAATGGGCGGGCAGGCGGGGTTGTCCAGGTCTGCTGCGCGCCGGGAATAGATCTCGATTTTGCCCGAGGGCGTGGGAAACGGGTTGTTTTCCGGATCCGCGATCTGGTCGCGAAACGCCACAATGGGCTCTGGCAGGTCCACCCGGTGCACGCCCTTTTTGCGGAATGCCTCATAGTCGTCAATATGGGTGGTATACTCCGGGTTGTTTTCAAACAGGATTTTGAGCCATTCCTCCTCGGAGTGCGGGTTAAATCCTTCAATACCCAGGCGCTCGGCCAGGTCCGAGGCGATCTCCAGGTCTGACTTGCATTCGCCCAGCGGATCAATGGCCTGGTTGACCATGGTGAAATACGGTCCCGAGGGCCAGGGCCGGGTGAAATCGTTTCGTTCGGCCGCGCTGGTCACGGGGAAGATCAGGTCCGCGTACCGGGCCGTGGCCGTGGGAAACAGTTCGCTGACCGCGATGAATTCGAGCTGTTTTAGGGCTTGGTCCGCCTTGTTGCTGTTTCCGATCTGGTTGACGTAGTTGTTGCACATGGACCACATCATTTTCACGTCCGAAGGGTACCCGCCGTCCTTGCCCTCGAGAATGGCGTCCCAGAGGGTGTTGACATGGATGCGCTTTTTCACCCGAAGCCGGATGTCCAGGGTGCCCTTGACATTGGGACCGTCGAGTTCAAAGGGATTTTTGCCGGGCGGAATGGCGGACATGCGGAACATGTGGCCCACTGGAATGCCCATGAGGCCGCCGCCTGCGCTGCCGCCGGGCCGTCCCACGTTTCCGGTCATGGCGCACAGGGTGGAAGCGCACCTGTTGTATTGTTCGCCCATGGCGCTTCTGGCCGGGCCCTGGCAGTCCATGAGGGCAGCCGGCTTTGTGGCGGCGTATTCCCGGGCCAGGCGCTCGATTACGCTCGCATCGACACCGGATATCTCTGCGGCCCAGGCCGGTGTCTTGTCCACGCCGTCTTCTTTGCCCAGCACGTAATCGGCAAACGCGTCAAATCCCGTGGTGTAGGTGTCCAGAAATTGCCGGTCATGGAGGTTTTCCTTGATCATGACATTGGCCATGGCCACCATGACCGCCGTGTCCGTGCCCGGATAAATCGGGATCCATTCGTGGGCCACGGTTGCGGCCGTGTCGTGGTACCGGGGATCGATGGCGATGATGCGGGCACCCTTTTCCCTGGCCCGGATCAGGTGATGCATGGTGTTGGTGCCTGATATCATCCGGGCCGGGTCCCAGCCCCACAGGATGATGAGCCTGGAGTTCATCATGTCTTCCCTGCTGTGGCCAACCATGACCGAGCCGTACTGTGTAAGCGAAGCCCATACCGCGCCTTCGGACGAGATATTGCCGTAATGCGTGACGTATCCCCCGTACTGGTTGAGCAGCCGGGATGCAGCAAGTCCGCCGTTGTGCAGGCTGGCCAGGTAGCCGCCGCCAGTGGCCAGCAAAATGGCCTCGTTGCCGTAGGTCCCCTTGATCCGGTCGAGCTCGCGGATAAAAATGTCATAGGCCTCGTCCCAGGAGATGCGTTTGAATTTGCCTTCTCCGCGCTTGCCCACGCGCTTCTGGGGGTACAGGAATCTTTCCGGGTGATGCACGTACTGCTTGTAGGCACGGCAGCGAAGGCAGGTTCTGAGCTGATGGGGTTCGGGCGCATCATCGCCTTCCACGCGAAGGATTTGATTGTCCCTGACGTGAAGCTTGATCGGGCATCGCCCGCCGCAGTCGTAGGTGGACGTGGTCCGCACGATGCGAACGTCCGAACCGGTATCTGATTCCGGCGGATTCATGGTCATCCTCCTTATTTTGGATTCAGCGAAACGGGTCTGTATTTTGTTTGGTCATAACATATACAGATCGGTAATGCCAAATCGGATTTATATTTCAGATCAAGCGCTGTTGAAATCCCCATAAATCGAACTCCAAATCGCAATCGAAAGAAAAAGTGCCAATTATGACAGCGATAGCGAATTATCCTTTGGTTGCCGCTGCTTTTCAAGTCCGCTGTTCCCTGCAAAAAAGAAACGCGATTCGTCCCGGATTTACGCCGGCCCGCCCTGGCCAACCCCTCGACAATTCCCCACTATAGTTCCGAAAGGCTTTAAAGCCCCGGATGTCTTCAGGCAGCCCGCCACAGGCAGTCCGTAAAATACCCCGCATCGTCGGTAAATTCGGCCGCCACGGCAAAACCGTTTCTTGCGGCCAGTTCCCGGATCTGATGCCGGGTGAACTTGTGCGAGGACTCGGTGTGGATCGCTTCCCGGGCGGAGAAGTCAAAGCTTCGCCTCAGCCCGCGGATATGGACCTGATGCGCGCAGGTGCTGACCAGATAGCTTTGCACGGCACGGGCGTCCGCATCCCATGTGCTGTAAAAACGAAACAGACCGGGGTCAAAATCGGCTTCAAGCTCCCGGTTAATCCGGGTCAGGATGTTTTTGTTAAACGCGGCCGTAATTCCCTCTGCATCGTTGTAGGCACGGGTCATGACCGCTATGTCCTTGACAAGGTCAAATCCGATAAGTACGCAGTCCCCGGTATTGAGCGATTGCCTGAGGTTTCTCAGAAACGCCTCCCGGTCCCGGGCCGGGAAGTTGCCGATGGATGACCCCAAAAACAAAACGATATTCCGGCAGTGGTTCTGGCCGGAGAGCCATTTTAAACCCGCCAGGTAATCGGCTGTAATCCCGCGGGTGCGCAAACCGGGAAACCACCTGGAAAACCGGCCGGAAACGCAGTCGACTGCGGCCCGGGAAATGTCAATCGGCACATAGGTGAAATCCGTTTTCCTTGCACGCATCTGCCCGATGAGCACCCGGGTCTTGGTCCCGTCTCCGGCGCCGAGTTCTACCAGGTTCAGCGGCGGGCCTCCGAATAAATCCGCAAGTGCCGCCTTGTGCATTTGAAAAATTTCCAGCTCGCACCGGGCGGGATAATATTCGGTAAGGTCCATGATTTGTGAGAACAGCCGGCTTCCCGTATCGTCGTAAAGGTATTTGCAGGGCAGGCGTTTTCGCGGCAGGGACAGTCCGTTCCGCACGTCCCGGGCAAACCGGCGCAGGAATGCCGCCTTTGATTCGCCTTCTGCCTGTTGTTGTATCGGTATGCTTTCCATCGGTCTGCCTCCGTGCCGTTTTCCGGATGCGCGCCTTATCTGCAGGGCGCGAAATGGACGATATTTTTCGAAACCCGAAGAATCTGGTCCAGAAGTTCAAGGGTCCTGTCGATTTCCGCCTCGGTGGTAAAGGTGCTGAGGGAAAAGCGCAGGGCGCAGTGAGCATCTCCCTCGGACAGGCCCATGGCAGTCAGCGCGTGTGAAGGCGCCGAAGATCCCGAATGACATGCCGAACCCGAAGACAAATACACCCCGTGCCGGGCTATTTCCAGCACCACGCTTTCCCCCCGGTACCCCGGCAGGGTGATGTTTGCCGTGTTGGGCAGCCGGTACTCCCGATGCCCGTTTACGCGGCAGTCCGGGACAATACCCTGGATGCCGGCCTCAAGCCGGTCCCGCATCTTCTGCACCCGTTCGGTTTCCGCAAGGTTTTCAGCCGCCTCTGCGGCCGCCTGCCCGAATCCGATAATGCCGGGCAGGTTCTCCGTGCCGGAGCGCAGGCCGTTTTCCTGGCCCCCGCCGTGGATTATGGCCCCCATTTCAAGGCCGCGGGCCACGTACAGGGCGCCCACGCCCTTGGGACCATGAGCCTTGTGGGCCGACAGGCTTACCATGTCGGCACCAAGAGAATCCGCGCGGAGCGGGATTTTGCCGAATGCCTGGACCGCATCCGTGTGCAACAGGGCCCCGGCTCCGTGGACAAGGTCACTGATTTCAGCAATCGGCTGGATCGTTCCGGTTTCGTTGTTGGCCGTCATGATCGACACCAGGACGGTTTTTTCGCACAGGGCGGCTTCCAGATCCGCCTTCCGGATCCGTCCGGTCGGGTCCACTGGAAGATAGGTGACCCGGTAGCCCCGTTGCTCGAGCCACCTGCAGGTGTTTAACACCGCCGGATGCTCCACGCAGGAGGTGATTACGTGATCCCGGCTTGAAGGCGCGGACTCGAGCGTTCCTTTGATGGCCAGGTTGGCCGCCTCGGTACCGCCGCCGGTAAACACGATCCGGCGGACCGTGCATCCCAGGGCGCCGGCCACCTGCCGGCGCGCCGCGTCCAGGTGCTTTTTTGCGGAAATGCCGGCGCCGTGGATGCTCGACGGGTTGCCGCAGATTTCCAGGGCCCGGGTGACGGCTGTTTGTACAGCTTCTGACACGGGCGTGGTGGCATTGTTGTCAAGATAGATCGGGTCCGCGGCGTTGTGTGCCTGCCCGGCATCCGGGGCGATTTCTTTTTCGGACAGAAAGTCGCGTGTCATCTCCAGGCGGTCCGTATCATGCACCCGGCTGATTTCGCACAGCAGGGATTTGTATACCGGAAACCCGGATATCGGGTCGTACTGGTCCAGGTCGGTCAGGGTATTGACGTTGGTTTCCTGCCAGGCCTTCGGGCCCACCGGCGATCCACAGGCATGATTGGCGTCAATACAGCCTGCGGCAATATCATCGGTGACGATCGCGCGCATGGTGATCGCACCCCTCGGCGTGGCAATGCGCACCCGGTCGCCGTTTTGAATTCCGCGTTCAGCCGCGTCATGGGTATTGATGGTCACGGCCGGCTCGGGCCGCTGCCGGTTCAGGGATTTGATGCCGTGGTGCTGGGTATGAAAGCTGGTGCGCATCCGGGAACCGGAATTAAACACCAGGGGATAGTGCCGGGCAAGGTCCGGCCGGCTCCGGGGCCCTTCCTGCGGCGGCGTGAATACCGGCAGCGTATCATAACCGTATTCATCCAGCACGCCCGAGGCGATCTCGAATTTGCCCGAGGGGGTGTCAAATCCGGGCCTGCCGTCTTGCCTGAGCAGTCCCTTTTCCCATTTCCGGTACTGCATCATCTGCGTGTCGATGGAAACCGTGCCGCCCGCGGCCTTTACATCCTCGTAGGTAAATCCGGAGCCGGCAAGCACATAGTCAAACATCTCCCGCACGCTTTGGGGATAGAGATGCCCGTAGCCCAGCCGGTCTGCGAGCTCGGAGAGGATGAAAAAATCGCTTCTGGCCTCGCCCACCGGCTCGATAAGCGGTTCCCGGATGCGGAAGAGCGAGCCGTAGACCATGTAGGATTCGATCTCGAAATACGTGGCTGCCGGCAGCACGATATCTGCGTACGCCGCGTCCGCGGTCATCTGCCGGTCGATGCAGACAAGGAAATCCAGGTTGTTCAGGGTTTTTCGCCACAGATCCGGATTCGGCCAGGAAGTGATAATTGATCCGCCCTGGATGATCAGGCCCCGGATTTTATACGGTTTTTCCTCCAGCACCGATTTGGGCAGGTCAATGGCATGGGCTTCGTCGCGGTATTTGACATACACCGGAAACCGGTCCTTGCCGATGCGGATGCCGGTATCCGGGTTTTCGACAAGCCCGTCGCGGTTGATGGGAAAATCGTTGCCCGGCATCATGAAACAGCGTCCTCCGGGCACGTCGAGCTGGCCGGCAAGCGCCCAGAGCACAAGGGTGGCCCGGATACCCTGGACCCCGGTGGTGGAGTATTCCATGCCCGTGTACATGAGCTGGGAGACCCCGCGGGCGGCCGCCAGGCGGCGGGCCAGCGAGCGGACCGTATGCGCCTCCACGCCGGTGATTTCCTGCACGACCTCGGGCCGGTAATGCTGCACGTAGCTTGCAAAGTCGCTGAAACCGACGGTCCAGTCCCGCACAAAAGCCTCGTCATAAAGTTCTTCTTCGATAAGCACGTTGCACATGCCCAGTGCGAGCGCACCGTCTGTTCCCGGCCGGATCGGCACCCACTGTCCGCCGGTGAGCGTTACCGCCTCGGTCCTCCGGGGATCGATCACCACCACCCCGGCACCGCGTTTTGCCGCATTCACTACGCGCCGCATGTCCACCGGGGGCAGGTCGGTTGCCGGATTGGTGCCCCAGATGACGATGAGCTCGGCATTTTCAATGTCATTGTACATGTCATTTAAAATCTTGCCGAAGGTCACCTGCGGTGCGATCATACCGTAGGCCACGTAGCAGAGGGCGCCCACGCCCATGGTATTGGGGGATCCGAATGGAAACAGCACGCTGGCGGCAGAAGACACCGCCACGCCCTCGGGCTGGAAGACATCGCAATATGCCGGTTCAAACGTGCCCACCCCGGTGTAGATGGCCGTGGCCTCGGCCCCGTGGGCGGCCTTGATGTCTTTGTACCGGGCGGTGATGGTCTCCATGGCCTCGTCCCAGGAGATCGGCTCGAACTCGTATGTGCCTTTCGGGCCGGTGCGGCGCATGGGATGGTGCAGGCGGTGTTCGGAATAGACAATGTCTGCCGCGTGTTCGCCCAATTTGCAGACAATGCCCATTTCCGAGCTTTCATCCGGGCGGATCCGGGAAATCCGACCGCTTTCATCATATTCTGCCACGATCCAGCACCCGGCGGCACATATGCCGCAAATCCCCCGTTTTTCAGCAGTCATAGTAACTCCGGTAAATTTCGTTATTATTTTATGATGATCCGGGTGTCACAAAAATCCCGAAAGACGCGAAGACCATGGCTGCCTCTGCGTGTCCGACCGCGGGCTTCGCGTTTTTGAACCGCTTTTACCCAAAATGCTCAAATGTCGCTCAAAAATAACTTCCAAGGGAAACCTTTTTCGCAACGCCGATCAGCCAAGGCGTCTGCCGATTTCCTTTGCTGCAAAAATACCGCCTTGGCGGGATAAACAGCTTTTTACGAGTTCATCACACTTGAAAGGATAATCATATCGGATTGATTTGCATGGCAAGAATTCCGGCAGCAGGAGCAAAGAGCAAAGCGGCCGGTCTTTCAGCGGGAACATTTTCCGGGGGATCCGGGCAGGGGGGCGGAAATTTTTTTTGGATTTCCGTGAATATTTTTGTAACCTAAATTGAGCGTTTCAGATTTTTAAAAGCAGGATTTTGTAAAAGATTATGCCAATTTGTATTTAAAAATCTGAAACCCTACGGGATTTCCAATTTTGCTGCATCTTCCTTGTATCTGCGGCAAACTTGAAAGTCGCTCAATTTATGTGTAAGATACTTTTGATAACACCATCCACATCTTTTAAATATATGGATTTTGCCGAGGAGGCCCGTTATGTCCAACAAGCAAGCAGTTGATTTAAGAGAAGTGGAGAGCATGCTGAGCTCTCCGGAATCCAGCGTCGATCTTTTACCGGTGGCTGCAATCCGGGAAGCGGATCATGCGTTTTTCTGGAGCGCCTTTTTCCTGGCGATCGCCACCGGCCTGTTTGGATGCGCCGCCGCCCTGTATGCCACCGCTTATGATCATACGCCGTTTATCCTCATGATCGAGTGCTTCGGGGCCATGTTTTTCATCTTTTTTGCCGCCTTTGTCTTCCGGGGGCTGCAGATCCGGAGAAAATCCAGGGCGCGGGAAAGGCGGCGATCTTCCCGGGAGATTGTCTATCCGCATGCCAGGGATGACCGGTATGCTGAGGGGGCTGGTTTTACCCGGCTGCAGGAAAACATCCAGAAGGAGCTCGGAGACGGGACGGCAAGAACCCGGGAGGAAATTATCGGCATCCTTTCGCGCATGTCAACCGAAGACGTGGACGTGGGCACCCTCAACCAGGTCGTCACCGCGCTTGTGGAAGCGGGCCTGCTGAGTGAGACCGAAAGCGACGGCCGCAGGATGCTGACGTTTAACAGCAGGGCCGCGGCGTGAGAGTAATGGGTGATGAGTAATGCGTTATGGATTGGCGGTCATATATTGTAGGAGGGCAGCATGATGCCCACGCTTTTTGAACCGGTGAAAATCAGGGATATGGCGGTGCCCAACCGTTTTGTGCGTTCGGCCACGTATGACGGGTGCGCCGATACAAGCGGGCATGTCACTGATGCCCAGGTGGCGCTGTTTGAAAAGCTTGCCGCCGGCGGCACCGGGTTGATTGTCACCGGAATCGCCTACGTGCATGATTCCGGACGGATTTCCGCCTATCAGAATTCGATTGCAGATGATGACGCCATTGCCGGCCTGAAGCGACTTACCGATGCCGTGCATGATAAGGGCGCACGGATTGCGGTGCAGCTTTTTCATGCGGGCAGGGAAGCCGCCGGATTTTTAAAAACCCAAAACCGGCAGGCGGCCGCGCCTTCGGTGGTGGCAGAAGATCCGTATTTTCAAAGGCCTTATCGGGAGATGACAGAAGATGAAATATACGAGATCATCTCCGCTTTCGGGGATGCCGCACAGCGGGCCCGCAAAGCGGGCTTTGATGCGGTGCAGCTTCATGCCGCCCACGCTTATCTACCCGCTCAGTTTCTTTCGCCGCATGCAAACCGGCGGCAGGATGACTGGGGCGGGAGCCTGGAAAACCGGCTGCGCCTGCACCGGGAGATATACGAAAATATCCGGGAAAAGGCCGGCCGAGACTATCCGGTGCTGGTCAAGCTCGGGGTGGCCGACGGTTTTGACGGCGGCCTGATATTTGATGAGGGAAAGCAGGCTGCGCAATTGCTTGCCAGATGGGGATTTGACGGCCTGGAGATCAGTTCCGGGCTCCGGGGCAAACGCTACAGCGAAACCGAGTTTAAAACCGGCATCAGCCGGACGGAAAAGGAAGCCTATTTCCGCCAGTGATGCCGGGAGATCAGGGATCTGGTAGACGTCCCGGTGATGATGGTGGGCGGGCTGCGCAGCCCGGAGCTCATGGCGGAAATCGTGGCAAACCACGAGGCGGACATGATTTCCCTGTCCCGCCCCCTGATCCGGGAACCCGATATCATCAGCACCTGGCAGTCCGGCGAGCGGAAAGCACCGGACTGCATCTCATGCAACAAGTGCCTGGAGGCCTTGTACAAAGGACAGCAGCTGCATTGTGCGCAGCAGAAACCCCTTGCTGCGCGGTAATTTCGCGCAACCGGGTTTCCCCGTTTTCCCTTGACGGACCGGGCCGGTTCTTATAGACATAAAGCAGAATCAACGGTCAATTCGACCAAAATCCATTACAGGAGTTTCAAGTATGAATTGGGATTGGGACAAGCTCCAGCAGCGGCAAAAGGAGCGCGGCAGACAAGGCGGCGGCGCCGGGGGCGGCGGACCGCAGCCGCCGAATATGGACGATATCATCAACAAGTTCAGGAACCTGAAGTTTTCCTGGGGCTGGATCGGCATTGTTATCGCCGTTGTGGTGATTATTATCGGCGCCACCACGGTCTACACGGTGGAAACCAATGAAGTGGGCGTGGTTCAGCGTTTCGGGGAATATACCCGGACCACCCAGTCCGGGCTGCATTTCAAGCTGCCCGTCGGCATTGAAAAAGTTACCAAGGTCAAGACCAAGCGGGTTTATACCGAGCAGTTCGGCAAGGCCGAGGAGCTGTCCGGGTCATCGACTTATGGCGCCGCCCGGGATGAAATCGAGGCCGCCATGATGTTGACCGGGGATCTGAACGTGGGCGTGGTGCCATGGATCGTGCAGTACCGGATCAAGGATGCCTATAATTATCTTTTTAACGTCGCGGATGTGCGCAAGCTGATCCGGGACATGGCCGAGGCTTCTATGCGGCTGGTGGTGGGCGACCGCAGTATTAACGAGGTGATCAGCAAGCGCCAGGAAATCGCCACGGCCGCGCAAAGGCGTCTGCAGAAGGACCTGGACGAGGCCAAGACCGGAATCGCGATTGCTACCGTCGAACTGGGCAACACCAACGTGCCTGAGCCGGTGCAGGATTCGTTCAACGAGGTCAACCGGGCGGTCCAGGAAAAAGAAGAACTGATCTACAAGGCCCGCAAGGATTATAACCAGGTAATTCCCAAGGCACGGGGCCAGGCGGAGAAAACCATTGAAACAGCCAAGGGCTATGCGGTCAACCGGACCAACCGGGCCGAGGGAGATGCCGCCAGGTTTCTGGCCCAGTACAAGGCCTATAAACAGGCCGAGGATGTTACCCGCCGCCGGCTGTACCTGGAGAAAATGGAAGATATCCTGCCAAAGCTGGGGGATAAATACATTGTGGACGGCCAGCAGGACAACCTGCTGCCGCTGCTGAATCTCGGTTTGAAAAAGGGTGTCCAAAATGCAGGCCAATAAATATATCGCAATTGTCATTGTTATCATTATCGCCGGGTTTGTTTTCCTGTCCTCGGCCTACACCGTGGATGAAACCGAGCAGGTGGTCATCACCCAGTTCGGCAAGGTAATGGGCGAGCCCATCACGGAACCGGGCTTGAATTTCCGGATTCCTTTTATCCAGCAGGCGAATTTCTTCCCCAAGAACATCCAGGCATGGGACGGGGAGCCCGGACAGATCCCGACCCTGGATAAAACCTACATCTGGGTGGATACCTTTGCCCGCTGGCGGATCACCGAGCCGGTGGCGTTTTTCAGAACGGTCACCGATGTTCGAAGCGCCATGGGCCGGCTCGATGACATCATCAATCCGGCAGTCAGAAACGCGATTACTTCCCATGAGCTGATTGAAACCGTACGCAACAGTGACCGGGAAATGACAACCCTGGATCAGGAGGAACTCGACGAGGTCAAAAGCGAGGCAATCAAGGAAGTGGTCAAGGAAACCGGGGAAGAAGAAGAGAGGCAATACGACATTAAGGTGGGCCGTGCAAAGCTCACCAAGATGATGCTCACCGAGGCCCAGCCCAAGCTTGACAAGTTCGGAATTGAACTCATTGACGTCAAAGTCAAGCGGGTCAATTACGTGGAAGGGGTTCGCCGGTCGGTATATAACCGCATGATTGCCGAGCGCAAGCAGATGGCCGAAAAGATCCGGTCCATGGGCCAGGGAGAGGCCCGGAAAATCGAGGGCGACAAGGAGCGGGATTTACTTGAGATCCAATCGGGCGCATACCGCACGGCAGAAGAGATCAAGGGAGATGCCGATGCAAAAGCCACAAAGATTTATGCCGAAGCTTACGGCAGGGCCCCGGAATTTTATTCCTTTCTCAAGTCCCTGGACGTGTACACGACTTCCCTGGAAGGCTCGGATCTGATCCTTTCCACGGATTCGGAATTTTTGCAGTATTTCAAGCAGTCCCGCGCCTCATCGGGCGGTGCTGCAAAATAATTACCGCAAAAAAAAACCGGGAAAAACGTGAGCGTTTTTCCCGGTTTTTTATACACGAACCGAAAGGTACCATTTTATTTACTTCCCTTTTCGTCTCTGATGCCTTGTCCGTGCCAGTAATTTGCGGTGCTTATGTTTGCGCATTTTTTTTCTGCGTTTCTTCACAACGCTACCCAATGGCTCACCTCCTTTCCTGACAAATTCGGTCAGTTGATTTCAAACCTGAAAAAGGTTTTGGGAAAACTTGATTTATCAGAAAAAAATAACATATCGTCTGCGGGGTGTCCATAGTTTTCTGCGGGCCGGGCGCCCGGAGCGATTTGACCCGCAAACCCGGAAAAACGGATTTTTTCCGGAATCCGCAGGTGGAGGACAATGCCGCCGGATAATCTGAAATTCAGCACGGGTCAGATTGCCGTGGTCAGCCGGGCGGTGGCCACGGCCGAGGATCTGGTCAGTGATTACTACAAGCTGTCTGCCACCCGGATGCGCAGGCTCAACTATGATGTCAAAACCGTTTCCGATCTGTTTCCCAACGAGATCGTGGCGGATCATTTTGCCCAGATTGTCCGGTACAGGGCGGAGAAAAAAAATTCCCTGCTGAAAACCGACGTGGAAGACTTTTATAAAATCTGCCTCCAGGATCATTCCATATTGCCGGTGGTGACGCGATTTACGGAAATCGAATTTCACCCGTTTCTTATGTATGTCATCTGCCACGAGCTGGTTCACGTGGTCCGCTTCCAGCGTTTCGAGCAGCAGTTTCATGTGCCGCAGGACCAGAAGCAGGCCGAGGAAATCCGGGTGCACCGGATTACCCACGACATGCTGGCAGGTGCACATATTGCCGGAATGCAGCCGGTTCTGGATTTTTACGGCAACTGGCGCAACGCACCGGATATGTTCATGCCGTGAAAAAATACACATAAAAAAATTGCGATGCCGTCTTGACAACCCGGAATTATGAACTATATTGATAACGATCATCAATTAGGGAATCAATATCCGGGTATCATTCTGAAAACAGGAGAGATTTCAGCGATGCCAATTTATGAATATCAATGCGGAGCCTGCGGCAGGGTGCACGAAATTCTGCAGAAGATGTCCGAGGCCCCCCTGTCGAAGTGTCCGAACTGTTCGGGAACGCTGCATAAGCGGATCTCCCAGTGTACATTTCACTTGAAGGGAACCGGTTGGTATGCCACCGATTATGCCAACAGTTCCAAGACACCTTCATCTTCCGGCAAACAGCAGGATTCTCAGCCGAAAGAATCCTCTGCCGACGCGCAATCAACAACCAGCAGCAATAACAGCGAAAGCGATTCATAACAGAACTTACGGAACTGTCTGCGGCCCGGGCTGATAAACCCCCGACAGCGCCTGGCGGGAATGGACAAACGATCTGTGTCCGGATGCAGGGTTTTGCGTTAGATGTTGTAATCATTAGAGTTTTATTTTCTTTTAAATCGAAATTATTAAAAACCGCTAGAAACGACAAAAGGAGAAGTGGGCAATGAAGATCAAACCGTTAAATGATCGCATTCTGGTAAGACGCTTGGAAGAGGAATCCAAAACAAAGGGCGGTATTATCATTCCGGAAAGCGCAAAGGAAAAGCCGGCCCAGGGAGAAGTCGTGGCGGTCGGCGACGGCAAGCTCGGCGATGACGGCAAGCGGATGCCGCTGCAGGTAAAAGCCGGAGACCGGGTGCTGTTTGCAAAGTATGCCGGCACCGAGGTCAAGATTGAAGACGAAGAGCACCTGGTGATGCGGGAAGATGACATTCTGGGTATTATCGAATCGTAAACGCGCGGTTTGCAACTAAAGTGGAATTCAAAAGAACTGGAGGGAAAACGATATGACGGCAAAAGATATAAAGTACGGGTACAAGGCCCGTGAAAAGATGCTAAACGGCGTATCCAAGCTTGCTGACGCGGTAGCTGTAACACTGGGCCCCCGGGGCCGCAACGTGGTGATCGAAAAATCCTGGGGTTCGCCCACGGTCACCAAGGACGGCGTCACCGTGGCCAAGGAGATCGAACTTGAGGACAAGTTCGAAAACATGGGCGCCCAGATGGTCAAGGAAGTGGCCAGCAAAACCAGTGATATGGCCGGTGACGGCACCACGACTGCCACCGTGTTGGCCCGCTCCATATATTCGGAAGGCCAGAAGCTCGTGGCCGCGGGAAACAATCCCATGTCCATCAAGCGCGGCATTGAGACGGCCGTGGAAACAGCGGTCAAGGAACTGGCCAGTTTGAGCCATCCGGCAAACGAACAGCGGGAAATCGCGCAGATCGGGACCATTTCGGCAAATAACGACGAGGCCATCGGTAACATCATTGCCGAAGCCATGGAAAAGGTTGGCAAGGAAGGCGTGATCACGGTTGAAGAAGCCAAGTCCATGGAAACCTCCCTGGACGTGGTCGAAGGCATGCAGTTTGACCGGGGTTATACCTCCCCGTACTTTGTCACAGACGCGGAAAAAATGATCGTGGATATGGAAGATGCATATATCCTGATCAGTGAAAAGAAAATCGGCAGCATGAAGGATCTTCTGCCGATTCTCGAGCAGGTTTCCAGGACAAGCAAGCCGCTTCTCATAATTGCCGAAGATGTGGAAGGCGAAGCCCTGGCAACACTGGTGGTCAACAAGCTGCGCGGCACCCTGAATGTTGCAGCGGTCAAGGCGCCCGGGTTCGGCGACCGCCGAAAGGCCATGCTCCAGGATATCGCCATTCTCACCGGCGGCCAGGTGATTTCCGAAGACGTGGGCTTAAAGCTCGAAAGCGTATCCATCGATGATCTCGGCCGGGCCAAGCACGTCTCCATTGACAAGGACAATACCACCATTGTCGATGGCGCAGGCGCCAAGGAGGATATTGAAAAGCGCGTCAAGCAGCTCCGCGCCCAGATCGATGAGACCGACTCCGATTACGACCGTGAAAAGCTCCAGGAGCGGCTGGCCAAGCTCGTGGGCGGTGTTGCGGTGATCAACGTGGGCGCGGCCACCGAGACCGAGATGAAGGAAAAGAAGGCCCGCGTGGAAGACGCCTTAAACGCCACGCGTGCAGCCGTTGAAGAGGGCATTGTTCCCGGCGGCGGCGTTGCACTGGTTCGCTGCATTGGAGCGCTCGGCAAGCTGGATCTCGGCGCGGAAAAACAGCTCGGCGTCAACGTCGTTACTCGGGCCATGGAAGAGCCCCTGCGCCAGATTGCCAATAATGCCGGATATGAAGGCTCCGTGGTCATCGACCAGGTCAAGAAGGAAAAGGAGAACCACGGGTATAACGCAGAAACCGGCAAGTTCGAGGACCTGATGAAGGCCGGTGTGATTGATCCCACCAAGGTGGTCCGCTTTGCCCTGCAGAACGCGGCAAGCGTGGCTTCCCTGATGCTGACCACCGAGGCCATGATCGCCGAAATCCCCGACGAGAAGGGTGAAGGCGGCGGCATGGGCGGTGGCGCCGGCATGGGCGGCATGGGCGGAATGGGTGGAATGGGCGGCATGATGTAGCCCATTTGCCCGGTATTTCCGTACCATCCGGATTTGTGGATTTTAGAAAGTGTTCCAGCGCCTTCATGCAGCATGCTGCATGAAGGCGCTTTTATTTGTAGTGCCTGAACGAAAACCGTCTTTTTCGCCAATATCTGTGTCAGGCTCAAATTTTAATCCTCAGAATACTTCGCGTATGCCTGCGGTTAAAATTTTCGCCTTCCTTGATCTTGACTAAAAATCCTGGTTTTCGTTCGGGCACTATGTATCCCCAGGCATGATCTATATCCGGGCTTTTTTGTCCGTTACCATTGTTCTTGACAGCAGCCCGCAATCTCGGATAATGAATGCCTGAACCATACTTTGTGTTCAGGCAGAATGCCAATGCCGGAACTTGAAGTTCAAAATCAATTCAAGCGCTCCAGCTTCACATCAATCAAACGGATCAAAAGAGGCGTTCATGAATTCGGATAAGTTCAATGTTATTGCCATGGTGGCAGATGCCAGCCCGATGGTGCAGTTTGTGATTTTTTTGCTCCTGGCTTTCTCAGTGGCCACCTGGGCGATCATTCTGATCAAGTACGTGCAGGTCCGCCGCGCATATAACGAGTCTGCCTTTTTTATCGAGTATTTCTGGAAGACGCGGGATTTTTCCAACTCCTTTGCCAAGGCAAAGGAGCTTCGCTACAGCCCGGTGGCGCGGATTTTCCGGATCGCCTACATGGAGTTGAAAAAATTGAACCGACTCGCCTCCACTGCTTCCCAGTCTGCTGAGCACGGCGATGATACTGCCGTGGGCAAAAAGACCATGGGCGTTGAAACGGTGCGGCGGGCCCTGAATCGATCGGTAACCATGGAAAGCCTCCGGTTGATTCAAATGGTGCCGTTTCTGGCCACCACCGGCAATATCTCCCCGTTTATCGGTCTTTTCGGAACGGTCTGGGGCATTATGCATTCCTTCCACGGCATTGCCTACAAACAGGGGGCGACCAGCCTGGCCGCGGTGGCACCGGGGATTTCCGAAGCACTGGTGGCAACCGCGGCCGGCCTGGCGGTTGCGATTCCCGCCGTGATCGGGTACAATTATTTTACCCAGAAAATCAGGATACTTGAATCCGAAATGGAGAGTTTTTCCTCGGATTTTATCAATATCGTGGAAAGTGATTACATGGCATATCGGGAGGCTGCAAAGTGATGACCAATCGCGATCGCGATTCCCTGCTATCGGACATCAATGTCACGCCGTTTGTGGATGTGATGCTGGTGCTGCTGATTATTTTCATGGTTGCGGCCCCGATGATGGTACAGGGCGTGGATGTAGCGATTCCGGAGACCAAATCCGCACAGCAGCTGGACACGGAAAAAGAACCGCTGGTGATATCGATTGATAAAGACGCGGTGATCCGGATCAATGATTATGAAGTCGGCATCGACCTGCTCGGGGAAAAACTGGGCAAGATTTTTGAAAACCGCACTTCCAGGGAGGTTTTTCTAAAAGCGGACGAAAATGTGGCCTACGGCCGCGTGGCAGCAGTGATGGCCGAAATTCAGAGCGCAGGCGTGGAAAGACTGGGCGTGGTCACCGAGCCGACCGGGAATACCGGAAGATCCGAAAAGGACTGAGCAAATTCGTGATGCGTGACAAAACCCGGCAATCCGAGGCCGTTGAACTGTATAGGCCCGTTGCGCAATTTTCCTCTCTGGGGATTTGCCTGCTGATTTCCCTGTTTGTTCACGTTGCGATTCTGGGCGGGTTGATGTTATCTCCCCTGGGGGCCTCAGACAGCAGGCTGACCGATCGCGGCAAGGCGATCAACGTGGATTTGGTGGCAATGAACCCGGAGGTTTCCGCTCCCCCGGAAAAGGACGCTGAACAAACCGCGTCCTCAGAGACCGCTTCGGCAGAAAGCAGCACCCCGCAAAAAGCAGAGGCAGACGAGGCCCGGCCGATTCCGGTGAAAAAAAGCGCAAAGAAGAATATCCCCGGGGATGCCGACGTGAAAATGCCGGAGCCGCCCGAGCCCGAGGTCAAAACCGCCATGAAGAAAAAGACCTTTGACAAGGAAAAGGTCCTTGAAGACGCGGTCCGGCAGATGGGGGAAAAATCCCGGCAGCATCGGCCAAAGTCGATCGAGGACCGGATTGCCCGGATGGAAAAGGATGCGGGCGATCAGGGCTACCCGGTGCAGAGCGGCAACAGCCGGAATGCGGATACCGGCGGCAAGGCACCTTCGGATGAATACACCCGCATGGAGATCTACCAGGCCGAGGTCGCGGTGCTGATGAAGCAGAACTGGACTTTTAACCCGGACATGGCCGGCAGCACCAAGGGGCTGGAGGCCCGCCTGGTTATCCGGATTCAGCCGGACGGCACGGTTTCGGAGGTCTGGTATGAAAAGCGTTCGGGAAATAAATATCTGGATGAATCGGCTTACAAGACAGTGCAAAAGGCAAGCCCCCTGCCGCCGCTGCCCGAAGGCCGAAATCAGTATCACCTGGTTTTGGGATTTACCCCGACCGGCCTGGCGCAATAGAAAAAATGCTGCGGGTTGCAATCCGGCCCGCAGCCTGAACTCTGGATGGATTTCATGACAAATACGATGAGATTATTTTTCAGGATAATGATCTGCGCATGTGCGCTTGTCCTGGTTCCAGGTGCCTGCCCGCAGGCGGCCGATTATGATTACATCAACATCCGGGAGCCTTTCTCGCAGAAGATCCCCATGGCGGTTCCGGTGTTTAAAACCCTGTCCCAGGGTTCCACTGAAAAGCAGGTGGCGCAAAACGCCGCGGACATGCTGGAGGAGGTGCTGACGTATACCGGTTATTTCAAGATGATTGACCGGGATGCCTTTTTGCAGGATCCGGGCGGGCAGGGCATTGTCACGAAAGAGATCAATTTCGGCAACTGGACGGATATCGGTGCGGAACTGCTGCTCACCGGTGGTGTGCGCCTGGAATCCGGGGTGCTGCAGATGGAGTTCCGGCTTTTTGATCCCTATCGGCAGGAGATGATTCTGGGCAAACGCTACACCGGGAAGCCAGGCGGCCAGAGAAAGATGGTGCTCCGGTTCTGCGGCGAGATGATCAAGCGCCTGACCGGGCGGCAGGGACTGTTTGACAGCCGGATCGCATTTGTGGGCACCGGAGATGAGGGCAAATCGGTTTATGTGTGCGATTTTGACGGCAAAAACCTCACACGGGTCACCAATCCCCAGAGTATTGTGGTTTCACCCGCATGGGCACCCGATAACCGGTACATTGCATATACCGCATATACCCATGGAAACCAGCGGATCTATATCAGCGATTTGCAGGACGGTTCGGTTCGTGAGTTTGCCGCGTACGAGGGAATAAATCTTACGCCTGCCTGGCATCCGGGCAGCTCGGCTTTGGCGGCCACGCTCTCCTTTGAGGGCGATGAGGAGATTTATCTTTTGACCGAAACCGGAAAAATTGATAAAAGACTTACAGAAAGCTGGGGTGTGGATGTATCCCCCGCGTTTTCCCCGGACGGAAAGAAAATGGTCTTTGTGTCCAGCCGTTCCGGATCTCCCCAGCTTTATGTGAAGGATATGCGCTCCGGTTCCGTGCGGCGGCTGACTTACGAGGGTACCTACAACACCCAGCCGGACTGGTCCCCGGCGGGCGGCCAGGTCGTATATTCCGGGATGAAAGACGGCCGCATCGATATTTACGTCATTGACGTGGATTCCGGGGAAACCGAGCGGCTGACCCGCAAGGCAGGCGACAATGAAGCCCCGAGTTGGTCCCCGGACGGAAGCATGATCGTGTTTACATCCACCCGCACGGGGAATTCCCGGATTTTTGTAATGACGGCATCCGGCACGGATCAGCGGATGCTTCTGGATATGCCCGGCAAGCAGCAGCTGCCGGACTGGTCCCCGCCCAAAAGGGAGTAAGCGTGTTCCCTCCGGGCTTTTTCACTTGTTTGTTGCAGGTTCATTGATTGCTTGACCCACATCCAAAAGGAGGACAACATGGCGAAAAAATTGAATATGAAATTCATCCTGTTATGCATTGTGATGCTGAGCCTCGCCCTTACCGTGTCATGCGCGAAAAAGCCCCCGGAGACCACAACCGCTTCGGATCAGGCCGAGGCGGCAGATACAATGACTACGGAATCGGAGACAGATACCGCACAGGCTGGCCAGGATGAAGATGCGCTTACCGAGGAGGAACTCGAGGCCCGCAGGCAGGCCGAAGCCGAGGCCCGCGAGGCGGCTGCCGATGCGAGGGACCGGTTTGCTTCCGAAAAGGTTTATTTCAAGTTTGATGACTCCTCCCTGACTGACAGCGCACGGGATGTGCTGCGAGACAAAGTTCAGTGGCTCCGCAATCACCCGGATGCGTGCGTGATTATCGAGGGGCATTGCGATGAGCGCGGCACGGACGAGTATAACCTGGCCCTGGGATCCCGCCGTGCCGAAAGCGTCAAGGATTTTCTGACCAAGGCCGGCATTGATGGATCACGCCTGACCACGATCAGCTACGGAGAAGAGCGCCCGGCGGTTACAGGGCATAACGAAGAGGCCTGGGCCAAAAACCGACGTGCTGAATTCCGGTTCTGCAGCAGCGAATAAGCCGATAAAGCGGTTTTTCCCAGCGTACCAGCGATGAAAAGAGGGATGTATAGAGAAGATGCATAAAACCTTTGTTGCCTTGAGTGTCCTGGCATTGGCCGGACTGATGCTTATGGGATCCGGGTGTGCCACCAATGCGGATGTGCATCAGCTCCGCAATCGCCTTGCAAAACTGGAAAAGCGGAACCAGGCGTTAAACGACTCGATCGACCGCTTGAATAACGCGATTTCCGGGGACAAGCAGCAGCGCAATGATATCCGGGAATTGTTTGCCAGTCAGGACGCGGCTTTTGATGAGCTGAAGTCGGAGCTGCGAAAACTCCGGGGGAATTTCGAGGAAACCGAATACCGGATCAGCAAGGATGTGGCCTCCCTGCGCAAGGATCTCGATGAAACCGGCAAGAGAATCGATGAAAACGCCGGGGATATTGAGTACCACGATAAGCGACTGTCCCGGCTCGAGACCTTTATGGGCATGGAAACCACGGACAAGTTCGAGGCCCTGGCTGAATCCAGATTCCCGGATAAATCCGAGCTGGAAAACCTCACCGAGGAGGAGTTGTACGGCACCGCCAAGCAGGCTTATGACAACGGCGAGTACCAGACCGCGGTGCAGGGATTTGAGCTTTTTCTGGAAAAATTTCCGGATTCGGAAAATGCTGATAACGCCAGGTTCTGGGTCGGCGAGGTCTATTTTGCCGAAAAATGGTACGAAAAGGCCATCCTCGAATACGAAAACGTGATCAAAAATTATCCCGAGGGCAACAAGGTGCGCGGGGCGTATTTAAAACAGGGCATGGCCTTTGCCAAGCTCGGCGAAAATGCCAATGCCCGCCTGATACTGCAGACATTGATTCAAAAATACCCGGACAGCGACGAGGCCAAGATCGCCAGGAAGAAACTGGCAAGCATGAAATGACAAGCCGGATACGGATGATTCACAGGCCATGGCAACCTTTATCGGCATAGATCCCGGATTGGCAGCCACCGGGATTGCCGTGATCGAAGGCGCGGGCCTGGCGGTTCACCATTATTCCTACGGAACCATTCAGACAGATGCCGGGCAGGACCTGCCGCAGCGCTTGGACCGTATTTTTGCCGATCTCTCGGAAATCCTGGGCCGGGTCCGGCCGGATGCCATGATGGTGGAAGATGTCTTTTCCCTGCCCAGGTATCCGAAATCCGGGATCACCCTGGGACAGGTCACCGGCGTTATCCTGCTGGCCGGGTACCGGGCGCAAATCCCGGTGCAGCAGGTTGCCGTCCGGGAGGTCAAGCAGGTGCTCACCGGCAACGGCAATGCCGGCAAGCAGCAGCTCGAGGCAAGTGTCCGCAGGCGGCTGGATCATCCCGACCCCATCAAGCCTTCTCATGCCTCCGACGCCCTGGCCATGGCCCTGGTGGGGCTTTACCGGGAGAATTCGCCCGCATCGGCTTTTTTTCGTACCTGAGCCGGGTCCGGAATATATCACACGAAAGATTTATCGCATCTGCCACGATTGTACTTATGATTGCATATCTTGAAGGTTCGCTGCTGAAGAAGGAATCCGACCGGGTGTTGCTCCTTGTCAATCACGTGGGCTACGAGGTGCTGGTGCCCGCCTTTGTCATGGAAACCATCGAGCCCCTGGCCCCCGGGGAACACCTTTGCCTCTACATTTACTACCACCAGACCGAACACCAGCCCAAGCCGGTGCTCATAGGTTTTAACCTGGAGGCGGAGCGGGAGTTTTTTCAGCTTTTCATCACCGTGGAGGCCATCGGCCCCTTAAAGGCGGTCAAGGCGCTCAACATTCCGGTAAATGAAATCGCCCGCGCCATTGAATCAAAGGATTCCGCCCCGCTGAAGCGTTTAAACGGCATCGGCGAGCGCACGGCCCACAAGATTATCGCCACCCTGGAGGGGAAAATGGGCAAGTTTGCGCTGATTCGCGATCTGCCGGAAAAGCCCTCCGAGCCGGCCGCGGATTTTGTCGACCAGGTCGTCGGCGTGCTCGTGGATCAGCTCGGACATCGCCCGGCAGAGGCAAGAGAGATGGTGGCAGCGGCAATGGAGCGAAAACCGGATCTTTCCACCCCGGAGGATTTGTTTGAAGAGGTCTACAGGGGACAGGTCGGCAATGAACAATAACGGGTTCAAATTTTCCTCATCCGGCCAGGGTATTGTTTCCGGCCAGTGTCTGCCCACGGACAACGAACCGGAGATGATATCGCT
>JAIPEJ010000021.1 GCA_021737225.1 Desulfobacteraceae bacterium | reverse complement strand
GTCTCCCGTGGTCTGTGGCATGTCCGGGTTGATTTCCCCGACCACGAATCCGGCCTGGGCGATGGCCAGGTGCGCAATATCCACGGACACGCCCAGGCTGCAGTAGCCCATCCGGTTGGGCGGCGAGACCTGGACAAATGCCGCGTCAAAAGGGATCCGGCGCGAGGCCACCAGGCGCGTGAGCCTGGAAAACCGGCTTGGAATCAGGTCCACGCGTCCCTCGGTGATGGCTTCCCGGGCCACCCATCCGGAAAAAAAGGTTTTCAGCCGGTATTTCTGGCTTTGCAGCCGCTGCAGGGACAGGGCGTCGCCAAAGCTCAAAAGCTGAAACAACTCCAGGTCCTGCAGGTTGGTCAGATCCGAGTCCATCAGGTGGCGCACCATGGTGCGCGGCTCTGCCGTGCCGGTACTCAGAAAAATGCACATGCCCGGTTCGATTTTCCGCAGGGCCTCATCCGGCGAAACCACTTTTTGTTCCCAGTCCTGGTAGTCTGTTCCGGTCATTTATGGCATACTCCACTGAAATCCGAATATCGAAACCCGAAATTCGAAACAAATCCGAAATCCGAATAACAAAATGTCGGAAACAGGAGAAAGGGCGAACACACAGGTTTGCCCCTGGGAGACCTTTTCCTGTTTATCCCTGATAGCTGTTTCACGCCGGTTTCGGATTTCGAAATTCGAATTTCGGATTTGAGGCCGATATCTCCCGAATTCGTTTATCAAACAGTACGGGCCGCTTTTAAACTGATCCCAAGGTGTATACCACTCCCCCGTATCCCACGAACGTGGAATCGGGGTTTTTTTCGTAGCTGGAGCTGTATCCCGCCAAGTGCGCCTTTTGAGATCCCAGGTCCCGGGCCGCGGCAATGGCAGCCGCAGCGGCCCCGGCGCAGCAGGCGTTCTGGTTGGAAAGCCCTTCCCGGACCACGCCTTCGGGATCCATTGCCAGCATCCGGTCAATGGCCTGCTTGTCGTTTTTGTTTTTGACCCACTCAAAGGCCTCCCTTCCGGTGCCGGCCGGAGTGAACCCGAAGCTCGGGCCGTAATGGGTCAGGTCCGTGGAGCCGATGACCTTGATTTGCAGGCCCTGTTTGCGGGCTTCTTCTGCCACCGTGTGCCCGATCTGGATGCCGGTTTCCGAGGGGGGCGTTCCGATGGGCAGCAGCCGGGCGTTTCCGAAAAAATACTTCACAAAGGGCAGCTGCAGTTCAATGGTGTTGTCCGGGGTGAAGTCTTCCGGGGTTTCGATTTTGCACCGGTATTGCGAGGCGATCGGCTCGGCGATCTCCGATGCGATGTCAAGGTCGCCAAAGGGTGTCTGCCATGAGCCCCGGGTCATGATGTGCGGTTGTGCGCCGGGCGGCAGGTGCATGCCGAATACCGCCACAATATCGGGCTGTGTGTTGCCTGAATTGCCCCGCACGGCGGATATCACCTTGCAGGCCAGGTCCCCGGAAAAGGGCCATCCGGCATGCGGAACAATGCCGCTGATGGCTTCGGCTTTGATGTCTGTATCAAAGCGGGTTTCCTTTAAAAACGAGTTGATCAGCTGTTCGCATTCGTCGGCGCCTGCGGGATACCAGGTACCGGCGAAAACCGGTTTACGCACGCTCATCGCGCTGTCACCTCCTTTTGGGGCTTTTTGCTTGACGGGCCGGGGGCATTGTTTTTCCGCCATTGCCCGACTGTGAAAAATGGTTATAATATACTATGAACATAACCATTTCCGGCCCGATCGAAAACCGGGATTTTGATTTCAGGCATTATTGCGAAGGAGTTTGTTTTATGCCGATCTATGAATATCAGTGTGAAGACTGCAGCCACGTGTTTGAAACGCTTGTTCTGGGCAAGGACCCCGAGTCGCCGGCATGCGATAAATGCGGAAGCCGCCGGGTGATTCGGCGGATCAGTGCGGCCAACACCATCGGCGGATCTTCCAAGGGCATGAACGCCGCGTGTACGCCCAATCCTTCGTCCGGTTTTTCCTGAGCCTCGTAGCGTTTGCGGCCGTGTGCCGTCTTCGTTCATTTCCGGGGACAGATTTGAAATCTGTCCCCGGCGCTATTTAAATTTTGCCATGGCTTTTTCAAACCCGGGCATGGCATTGGTAATGGTCTTGTCCGGTATGCAGTAGGAAAGCCGGAAATACCCGGGTGTACCGAATCCGCTGCCGGGCACGGCCAGGATCAGTTCCTCCTGCAGGGCTTGGACAAAAGCCACGTCGTCTTTTACCGGTGCCTGCGGAAACAGGTAAAACGCACCGGCCGGCCGGGTAAAGCTGTATCCGCGTTCTGCCAGGCCGTCGCACAGCAGGCGGCGTTTTCTGTCATACTCGGAGGTATCCACGTGGATTCCCTGCAGTCCGGCCACGACCCGCTGCATGAGCGCCGGGGCGTTGACAAAGCCGAGTATGCGGTTGGCCAGGGCCATGGCCTCGAGCAGTTTCTGTTTTCCTGAGGCGGCCGGGTTGACTGCTGCAAAACCGATGCGTTCGCCGGGCACGGACAGGTCCTTGGAATAAGAGGTGGCCACTGCGCTGTCTGCATAACAGGAAAACACGCTCGGCACCCGGATATCGTCATATACGATCTTGCGGTAGGGTTCGTCTGATATCAGGTAAATCGTGCGCCCGTGCGCCCGGCTTTTTTCCGAAAGGGCATTGCCGAGATCCCTGAGGTTTTCCTCTGTATAGACCTGGCCCGTGGGGTTGTTCGGCGAATTGATGATCACCGCCCGGGTTTTTTCCGTCACGGCCGCTTCTATGGCGTCGATGTCCAGGGTGAAATCCGGCCGGGTCGGCACGGCGACCAGCTTGCCGCCGTGATTGTCGGCGTAAAATCCGTATTCCACGAAATACGGTGCCGGGGTGATAACCTCGTCGCCGGGATCCAGGACGGCCTTTAAGATGATATTCAGCCCGCCTGCAGCCCCGCAGGTCATGATGACCTCGTTTTCGGTAATTTCGGTTTCCTGCTCCCGGGTCAAAAATTCGGCCACCGCCTGACGGGTGCGGGCGTATCCGGTGTTGGGCATGTAGGCGTGCAGGCCCGGATCCGGGTTTCCCGCAACTTGCTTTAATTGCTGTTTGAACGCTTCGGGCGGCTCTATGTCCGGGTTCCCCAGGGAAAAGTCAAATACGTTGTCAGCGCCGTGGATGGCCTTGAGCCGGGCGCCTTCCTCGAACATTTTCCGGATCCACGAGGATTTTTCGATAAAATCCGACATTTTTGCTGCAATTGCCATTTTCCACCCCGGCCAAGCATTTTAAACCGAAATTGACGTAATCCTTTATAATATCCTGTTTTTAAAAATCTGAAACGCTCAATTTCGGTTAAACTGATTCCACAGATTTAATATCCGGCAGCTCTTTTTTGATCATTCTCTCGATGCCGTTTTTCAGCGTCATCTGGGACATGGGGCATCCCGCGCAGGCGCCCTGCAGCCGAACCTTGACCACGCCTTCCTCCACGTCGACCAGTTCCACGTCTCCGCCGTCTGCCTGAAGCGAGGGGCGGATCTTTTCAATTACGGACTGTACTTGTTCTTTCATGGGTCTTCTCCTTGTTTTCGTTTTTCAACCGCTTGATTCTTTAACCAACGGTGAAACCTGAATATAAGGCAGCAGTTGCTGATTTGCAAATATAATCTGCAGGCCGCGTGCGCAAGTGGTTGCGCCCTGCAAATGAGTTCGTCTCTTCACGGGTTTTTCCGCGGCAGGACGGCGGGGGAAGTTTGCGCATCTGCTGTCCGCTGGCGCGCCCAATGCATCTGCGCAAACACCCCCCCCCGTCCCGCCGGCCAACTCCCCGGCCCCTTTTCCCAGGAAATTCCATTCCCCACGGAGTTTCACTGAAAATCCGATTGTTCCAAAGTGTGCATCAGGGGGTATCAACACCCCGCCTGCGGTAGAACTCCCGCCGGAATGCCGAGAAACGATTTTCCTGGATCGCCTCGCGCATCTGCGCCATCAGGCGGGTGTAATAATGCAGGTTATGGATGGTGTTTAAGCGGTAGGCCAGCAGTTCGCGGTTTCTGTAGAGATGATGCAGATAGGCCCTGCTGTAGCTGCAGCAGGTATAACAGGTACATTCCGGTTCTATGGATTCAGTGTCTGCGCGAAACCGGGCGTTGTTGATGTTCACGGTGCCTTCGGCGGTAAAAAGCTGGCCGTTTCTGGCATTTCGGGTGGGCATGACGCAGTCGAACATGTCCGCCCCGAATCCCACCATTTCCACCAGGTCCCCGGGCCGGCCCACGCCCATGACATACCGCGGCTTTTCATCCGGCAAAAGCGGCAGGGTGTATTGCGCGGTCTCGTGCATCATCTCCCGGGGTTCGCCCACGCTCAGGCCGCCCACGGCATAGCCGGGAAAGTCGATTTCCGCCAGGGCTTCTGCAGACAGCCTGCGCAGGTGGGGATACATGCCGCCCTGGACAATGCCGAAAAGAAGATTTCCTGCCGTATCCGCCCGATCCCATTTTTCCCGGCACCTTTGGGCCCAGGAAACAGTAAGATGGTGGGCGGCTTCGGCTTGTTTTTCCGTGGCCGGGTGGGAAATGCACTGGTCCAGGCACATCAGGATATCGGAATTGAGCCGGAGCTGAATGTCGACGGCATCCTCCGGAGTGATCAGGTGAGACGAGCCGTCAATATGGGACTGAAACGCGTACCCGTTTTCCGTGATCTTTGCCATCTTTGCCAGCGAGTAGATCTGGAATCCCCCGCTGTCTGTCAAAATCGGGCGATGCCAGTTCATAAACCCGTGGAGCCCGCCGAAAGCCTCGATGATTTCGCATCCCGGCCTCAGATACAGGTGATAGGTGTTTCCCAGGATCATCTGCGCCCCGCATGCCAGCAGTTCCTCCGGGGATACGGCCTTGACCGTGCCCAGGGTGCCCACGGGCATGAACACCGGGGTTTTCACCGGGCCGTGGGCGGTGGCCAGGACCCCGGCGCGGGCCTTTGTCTCAGACGAGCGGGCATGGATTTCAAAGACAGGCATCTGTTTTTCGGATTTCGATATTCGGGTTTATCCTATAGGTTTATTCAATCAGCATGGCATCGCCGTAGCTGAAAAAGCGATATCCCTTCTCCACCGCCTCACGGTAGGCAGATAATATGCGCTGCCTGCCGGCAAAAGCAGACACCAGCATCAGCAGGGTGGATTGGGGCAGGTGAAAATTGGTGATCATGGCATCCACCGCCCTGAACCGGTAACCCGGATAGATAAACAGGTCGCATTCACCCTGCTGCGGAGCGATTCGGCCGGATGCATCCGCGGCATACTCCAGGGTGCGAACCGCGGTGGTGCCCACGGCCACGATGCGTCTGCCTTCATCCCGCGCATTGTTTATGCATTCCGCGGTATTTTCGGAAATCTGATAGCGCTCGATGTGCATGCGGTGCTCCCGGATGTCTGAAACCCGGACCGGCATGAAGGTGCCGTAGCTCACATGCAGGGTCACAGCAACGATGTCCGCGCCCTTTTCCCGGAGGCGGGAAAGCAGGTTTTCGGAAAAATGGAGCCCGGCCGTGGGCGCGGCCACTGCACCGTTTTGCGCCGCATACACGGTCTGGTAGTTTTGCCTGTCTTCAGGCTGCGGGTGCTGTCCGTTTCTTTTGATATACGGGGGCAGCGGTATGTGGCCAATTTGCTCAAGCACCCGGTCAAGCGGCTGCCGGCTTTGAAATGCCACCGTGAACGTGTCCTGATCCGCAGACACCACCCGGCCGGTCAGTTCCGGGCCGAAAAGCATTTCTGTTCCGGGTTTGGGTGCCCTGGAGGCGCGGATCAGGCACCGGCACTCAAATGTATACGGCGCCTTTCCAGTCTGCCGCCCGCCGGCATAGTCAATGAGCAGGACTTCGATTTTCCCGCCCGTGGATTTGCGCCCCATAAGCCGGGCCGGCATGACCCGGGTGTCGTTTACCACCAGCACGTCCGAAGGCCCGAGCAGTTGGTCGAGTTCAGCAAACCGCCGGTGCATGGTGGTGCCGGTCTGCCGGTCAAGCACAAGCAGGCGCGCGTCTTCCCGGCGATCGGCCGGATATTGGGCAATCCGGTCCTCGGGCAGCTCGTAGTCGTAATCCGCGATATTATAACCGCCGCCGCTTTCTTGCGGACTTTCTTCCGGGATCATCTGAAATAGCTCCTGCCGATATAGGTCAGAAACAGCCCGGCGATCATGAGCCCGAATCCGAACCGGCGCAGCATGTTATCGGGCAGTCCCAGTACGCGCTGCATCATTTCCTTCATGCGGTCGGGAAATGCGAAGTACGGAAGCCCTTCCACTATCATCACCATGCCGATTACGCACAGAAAAAAATCCATTCTTGTCCCTCGCCGTATTTGTTGCCCGTTAAAACCAATTACTATATCCGGCGGATTCCGGAGTTGTCAAAAATAAAAAGTTTCAGAGGAAAAGTTTCGGAGGACTTGAAAAACATCTCTCAACATGGCAGATAATGACATTACAGTTTAATTGAAGTTTTGATAAGCCTGTAAAAAGTCTTTTTTACAGGCAGTGTTAAGTTTTAAGTGATTAAGTGTTTAAGTAAAATCAGAAATTTATCATTTTATTGCCTGGCGGTTATAACGGTTTCAGGACTTCCAGGGAAATCCTTTTTTTGCGCTCTTGCGAAATTGTACTTTGTTGCCCTGACGGCGGTGCGGAAAAGCGGGTTTCCGAGCGGAAATCGAGGCTCGCAGAGGCTCCTGGAGCGAGGAAACTCCTTTTTCGCAACGCCGATCAGCCAAGGCGCTTGCCGATTTCCTTTGTTGCAAAAATACCGCCCTGGCGGGATAAACAGCTTTTTACGAAGCCATTAATTGATAGCGGGTGATATATGCGCCTGCGGAAAAAGGATTCTCAAATGCGGTTTGAACCGGTGATCGGGCTGGAAGTCCACGCCCAGCTAAAAACCCGGACCAAGATTTTCTGCGGCTGCTCCACGGCTTTCGGCGCTCCGCCTAACACCCACGTGTGCCCGGTCTGCCTGGGTATGCCCGGCGTGCTGCCGGTGTTAAACAAGGGGGTGGTGGAGTATGCCATGAAAATGGCCCTTGCCACAAATTGCCGGGTGGAGGGCACCAGCCGATTTGCGCGCAAGAACTATTTTTACCCGGACCTGCCCAAGGGATACCAGATTTCCCAGTACGAGCTGCCCATTGCCCGCCGCGGGTATGTCAACATTACGCTGGCAGACGGTACGGTCAAGCGCGTTGGCATTACGCGGATCCACATGGAGGAAGATGCCGGAAAACTGGTCCACGACCCGGACCGGCCGGTGAGCTACGTGGATTACAACCGTACAGGCGTGCCGCTGATTGAAATCGTGAGTGAGCCGGATATCGGCTCGCCCGAGGAGGCGGGTGCATATCTGCGCCAGCTTCGGGCCATTCTGCGGTACCTGGATATTTCTGACGGCAACATGGAAGAGGGCAGCTTCCGGTGCGATGCCAACGTGTCGGTCAGGCCCGGGGGACAAGCGGAATACGGGACCCGAACGGAGCTGAAAAATCTCAATTCCTTTAAATTCGTGGAAAAGGCGCTGACCTACGAGATTGACCGCCAGGTGGCCGCACTTGCCGACGGCGAGCAGATCATCCAGGAAACCCGGCTGTGGGATGCGGAGAAAAACCGGACCGTATCCATGCGCGGCAAAGAAGAGGCCCACGATTACCGGTATTTTCCGGATCCGGACCTGGTCCCCCTTGTCATTGACCGGGACTGGATCGAAAACGTGGAAAAATCGCTGCCCGAGCTGCCCGATCAGCGGCGCGTCCGTTTTATAAGCGATTACGGCCTGCCCGAGTATGATGCCGACGTGCTCACGGTTTCCAGGGAGTTTGCCGATTATTTCGAGGACTGCGTCAGCCGGGTCAATACGCCGAAAACGGTAAGCAACTGGATGATGGGGGAACTTATGGGGCTGCTCAACGCACGCGGCCTGACCGCGGCCGAGTCCCCGGTTTCTGCAAAGCGCCTGGCCGGTCTGATCAAGCTTATCGAAGATGAAGTGATCAGCGGCAAGATCGCCAAGACCGTATTTGACGAGATGGCTGATTCGGACAAGTCGGCAGAGGCCATCGTGGAGGAAAAGGGCCTTGTCCAGGTCAGCGACACGTCCGCGCTCGAGGAGATAGTTGCCCGGGTGCTGGAAAATCACCCGGATGAAGTGGAAAAATACCGGGGCGGCAAGAGCAAGCTTTTCGGCTTTTTTGTGGGCCAGGTCATGAAAGAGACAAAAGGCAAGGCCAATCCTCAGGTGGTCAACCGGATTTTAAAGGAAAAACTCGATCAGTAGGCCCGGCGCTCCGGGCATGTCATTTGCGGCGCAGCATCCGTTGACGTTTAAATTTGACAGACTCGTAAAAAATCAATTTTGGGATGGCAAAGTAAAAAGTTCAAGATCAAGGCGCGCAAATCCCGAGGAATGCAGCGTACTTTATCGTACGTGAAATTCCGCAGGGATGCAGCGCAACGCAGATATTGGACTTTTTACTTTGCCATCAAATTTAACCCATCCAGGGTAGGTGAATATGGACAAGGAAAAAAGAAAAGACCAGATCATGGAATGTGCAAAGAAGCTGTTTGCCATTCACGGCTACTACAACACCCAGATTTCGGATATCATCCGGGAGGCCAAAATCGCCAGGGGAACCTTTTACAGGTATTTTGATCATAAAAAGGACCTGTTTGTCACCCTGCTGGAAAATTATTATCAGCAGTGGAAGGCCGGTATTTCCCTGGAAGCCCAGGAGCTTGACCTGCGAACCATTACCCCGGAGGACTATTTCCGCCACCGGGTCAGAAATTCGTTGCTGTTTTTTGCCGACGATCCCTACCTCTGCAAAATTACCCTTCGCATGGGCCTGGGGCTGCCCTCGGACATGGAGGGCTCCATTCAGCGCCTGGAAACCAAGATCACCGAACTCATTGAAAAAGACATAAGACTGGGGATCAACAACAATCATATCCGCAAAGACACTGACGTGGAGATGACCGCCAACATGATTGTGGGCTCGATTCTGCGCCTGTCGTATTTTTATTTCGGGCTTGGCGAAGAAAAAAGCTCGCGGGAAGATGTCGAAAGAATCACCGAAAAAGTCGCAGAGATGTTTTTTCCGGGATTGTTTTTGAAATACCGGTCCCATGCCATGGATTAATTTAAACGGTGTTCTTTTTTTCGAACCTCATGCTTGACAGAATATTTTTTTTAGTTTAGGAACTGATATATCAGTCTACATTTTTGCGTTGTTTGCCGCAGCGTTTAAGGCACATCCACTTTATGGCCGGATTCAGCGATGTTTTCGCAATATTCTTCCCACTTATTTATCCCAGGAGGTATAAACGTGAGAAAATTCATCCTTAAGATGCTGACTGCCCTGGTGCTGATTTTTGCAGGCGCCGGGGCTGCGCATGCGGGCATGGGCAATATCGCAACAACTTACGGGGTACTGCCGGCTGACATGGCTTCTGCCCAGGCCTTGTCCATATTCACTACCCAGCCTTCGGCAGCCTATTATAACCCGGCCAGTCTGGTCAAAGAAAGGCGAGGGGAGTTCACCTCAGGTCTTTTTTATGCTGATCACTCCCTTGAAGTGGAAAGCAAGGGCGGAAGCAATCCCCCTGACCGGCAGGGCGAGGTGATTAACGACACCCCTTCCAAAAATGTGCTGCTCGGCATGAAAACCGATCTTTCAAATCTGACCAAACAAAATCATCCCATATGCTTTGCTTTTATGGCAGGAGTGGAAAAATACGGCACGGAAATGATGGCCTTTGGCTCCGAGACCTCGCGGGATGCCCAGTACTTCAAGTATGACCGGCAGCCGCTGTTTATCCGGCTGGCCGGCGGCACCGAACTCTGGCGGGGAATTGACGCCGGCGTGGGGCTTTCAATTGAGCTGCACAACGAGGCCGAACTCGTTGCACAAACCGATCTGGCGGGCAACACGGAATACGAAACCCTCAACGTGAGCGCGGAACCGGATCTGCAGGGTATTTTGGGAATCTCCGTGGATCTGCAGGAAACCTTCTGCCCCCAGGGCAACTGCTGGCTTGACGGCACGGAAATGGCCTTCACCTACCGCGAGGCCTCCTTTGCCAAGACTTCTGTCAAGGCCAACACGGTCATTCCCGGCACCATCCCGGAGCCGGGGCTGTTTTTAAACATTACCACCATTGACTCATACAAGCCCGAGACCATTGCCTGCGGTTTTGCCTGGGCAAACGAGACCCTGCGCGTGGGCATCAGCGTGGAGCAGCAGCGCTGGTCTGATTTGGAAGATGAGTTCGGCGATGATACGATAAAGGACCAGGCAGACTGGGATTTTAATGACGTGATTGTGCCCCGGCTGGGCGTGGAATACAGGCTCACGGATAATTACACCCTGATCTCCGGGGTGGCATTTGAGGAGTCTCCCATGGAAAATGAGCGCTCCCTGGATGTCAACTACCTGGACACGGACCGATGGATCGCAGGTCTGGGCGTTTCAGCCAAATTCCGGGATCCGTGGCTGCTGGCCTATCCCCTGAGGATTGATCTGGGTTACCAGTATCACTGGCTGGAAGAGCGGGATTTTGAGCTTACCTATACAGATGCCCCTTCCAATCCCTACGAGACCGTAACGGCCAAGGGCGAGGTGCACGTACTGGCCGGCGCCATTACGCTGACATTTTAAGAGGAGGGAGTCATGCGTAACATTCGAGTTCTCTGCATCTGCCTGGCTGCCATATTGCTGCTGGCTGCATGCAACAGTGATGAGCAGACAGCGGATTACAGCTCCTGGCAGAAAGCCGGGCTTTATTATGCCTATCCGTATGACGGCCAAAAGGAAGTTCCGCTGCATGCGCCGGTGGTACTGCGTTTTTCAGAGCCGGTGACATCCGAAAATCCTCAGGATCACCTGACCTGGACAGACGCCGATGGCCAGAGCGTGGATTTTTCCGTGCAAGTCAAGCAGGGCGGGCGCAGCCTGGTGCTGATTCCGGATGACGGCGATGATGACTTTGAGCCGCGAAGCGATGATGCACTGTCACCGGCAACCCAGTACGTGGTCTCAGCCGGGGATCTGGAAACCGAAATCGGGGGCGCGCAATTTCCGGAAGGCGGCATATCCTTTACCACGCGAGCGGCGGTCAGGGGCGCCGGGGATCGGATTACTGCAGATGAAGACTACGTTACCCAAGACGCGCCTTTCCAGGTCGCCCGCATGGTCCCGGACGGGCAGGATTTGCAGTTTGTGGATTTTTCCACCATCCGCCTGCAGTTCACCCAGCCCGTTGACAAAAGCACCGTGAAATACGGGGAAACGGTGGTCCTTGAAGATGATCAGGGCAACGTAGTGGAAGCAAACGTGATCGCCAGCGGTTCCTATATGACGATTGACCCGGAGGCTGCGTATCTTGACCCTTCAAAACTCCACCATCTGCGTCTGAACAACGGGCTTAAGAGCATTGCCGGCATTGCCCTTGATCCGGGATATTACAACGATCTGGTGCTGCAGCCGCGCAATTCAGCATCTTCCGCAGGGCAGCGTTCCGTTCTGGTGCAGAAAGCCCCGGCCTCTGATGGCGCGGAAACAGCGCAGTGCACGGAAAATTGCACGTACACTTCTCCGCTGACCGGCATGCCGATTAACTGCGTGCCCATGAAGGCAAAGCTGCTGGGCCACGAAGGCAACAACACCCAGCAGACCGGAGATGTTCATGCGGAACTTGCCTATGCACCCGATTATCCGGATGTGACCCCCCTGCGGATTCCGCGCGGCAGCCTGCTGAAAGGCACGAACATGCAGGTCAACATCGGCGGCTTGGTGCCTGCCGGGTATGAAACCGGGGATATCTCCGTTAAATTTGTTTCCGATGCCAGCGGGTACTTGATGCCCAACCCGTATTCCGACGATACGGATGCGCCCCGCCAGATCCGTCTTTACATGGATATCGCAATGAATACCGCGGGCGCAAAGGCCAACGGCGGGCTGAGCCAGGACCTGCTGCATGTGGAACTGGTGGGCACCTCCATTGTGGAAGACGGGGTCATGGTGATCAACGCAGTGGGCGTGATCGAGCCCAGGGTGCTCGGCCTGGAAGAAGCCTACGGAATTCTTTCCTTCCGCATGGAATCCTACCGCGACCAGGTCAACGCGCCTGCCATGGCCGAGGACATGGTTGCCCCGGCGGTGCAGTCTTGGCTACCGGGCAGTACAGAAAACGCCAAATCCCTTCGCCCAGGTGATCCGATCATCGTCAATTTTACCGAACCCCTGGACCGAAACAGCATTCAACAGGCCGTGGACAACAACATGCTGACCGTAAACGGCGGTACGGATTTCCAATGGTCTCTGGACGGTGCCAGTCTGGTGATCCGCCCCGACGACGGTCTGGCATACGGCACCACCTATGATCTGAGCATTCCCAGCACCAGCGTGATCACGGATGTCGCTGGAAACAGCCTGGACTCGGACCGGATTCTGTCTTTTACCATGCCGGATTATGTGGAAAAGGACAATGACGGAAATGGAAATGTGGATTACCGGTCACCCATAGTGCTGACCGCGTATCCGGGATATCCGTGTGTGAATACTGTTGGCATGAGTGGTGAAGTTAGTCCGGATGCCGACGGGGACCTTTGTCAGGGCCGTTGTGCAGGCGGTTTGTCTAGTGATGATGATCTGCCGGTTATGGGTTTGCCGGCAAATCGGGCCATTGTGGTCAAGTTTTCCCAGGTCATGGATACTGACAGCATTGTGGCAGGCAGCAGTTTCGTGGTCCAGCGCTCAGACGACGGCGGGTCCACTTGGTCCGCGGTCGAGGGTCGCTTGGAAAAACACCCCAGAAAGGTGTATTTTCACCCGGAAACACCCTGGCAGGACGGGGTGTTGTACCGATATATCCTTGCCTCGGGTGAAGCAGATCCACAACTTTCCGGAATCATTACCGATTTCCGGGGCCATCCCCTGCAGACGCAGATATTGAGCCAGCCTGCAGGCGATAATACGTCCACCGCTCCCGGCCCCACCGACGGCGGACCGCCCCTGGTAAACTATTTCCACGGGGCGCCGGCAACCGATGCGGTATTCCAGATTCTGCGGAATCTGCCCACCATTGACGTGAACAGCAACTACATTTACGACGGCCGGCGGCCGGCAGATGATGAATCGGGCTGCACGGATGAAACGTGCGAAGATGTTTCCGATCCGGAGCCGGGCTACATTGTGGAGGAAAACGCCACCAAGATTATCGCAGATGCGGACGCGGGTGGTGCCACCGCCAAGACCGGGTGCCCTTTCGGGGAAACATGCCCGGACAAGAAATTTATCTGGCTGACCGCCGCGCTAAACGTCGAGGTCGTGGGCCTGGCGGAATACGAAGGATTCGGCAGCTACACCGGCCAAGCCGTAAAGGTGCATATTTTTCCCACGCGTCTGATGACATCAAATCTGGATGTCTATGCAGAGGTCTTGACTATGGAGCTCCATAATCCTTCCGGCCCCCAGATCATGCGCATGCGCTATGAGGCTGATGATGAGGAGGCGGAGGAGAATCCGACCCAGCCAATAACCGGCTGGATCCGGCCGGATGCGGACGGTGATCCGATTTTTGAAACCGAGTTAAACCTGTATCTGGATGCCCCTTATCTGGAGCCCAGCGCTTTGGGCATTATTCTTGGGCACAACCTGCACAGCTATCGGCTTGACGGCCTGAAACTGAGAGGGGATATCACGTTCTTTGATGACGGGCGTATGAATATCGAGCAGATCAGCACGACAGATATGCCCATCGATATTACAGTCGGCGGTTTAATTACGATTCATCTGCAAATCCCGGAAGGCGGCGCCTTCATGAATTACATCCAGAGCCCGCTCAAGGAATAATACTCAGGCATAGCAAAAGAAACCCGGCGCTGTGCGTTTCTGCGGCGCCGGGTTTTTTATATTGTCATGCAAATCCCTGTTCTTTTAAGAATCCGTACCAGGCCGCTCCGCGCGCTTTGGCGTTGAATGCCAGCCAGTGGCCGCCGGTCATGAACCGATGGGACGGCCGTCCCCATTTTTCCCACAGGGCATAGACCGGTGCAAACGGGCAGATCCGGTCGCCGCGCGAGGCGATGATCAGCATCTTTTCCGCGGAAATCTTTGGCGTGAAATTCAGCGGGGAGTGGAGCTGCCAGACTGTGCTGAGCTTTTCCACCAGTTCCGGGTCGGCCTCAAACGGCAGGTCCACGGAGTCCGGCCCGAACGGCCGCTGCAGGTTGACCGCCGGCACCATCATGGCCGAAAACGCGGCCCGGTCTGAAAGCGCGGCATAAAGGCCTGCAAAGTATCCCCCCAGGCTGGCCCCGACAATACCGTTTTTGCCTGCCCCTAGATCTGCCAGGATGTTTTGGGTTAGTTCAAGATCATGCATGGCCTGGCCAAAGCATTCGCAGGTCATGGCCACGTCATCGGGCTGCAGGAAAATCCCCCGCAGGGAGCGGTTTTCAGGAGCACGGCGCCAGTGAAACGGCGCGATAAAAAGCGCCGTGTCCAGCCCCATTTCAAACAGCTTTCGCATTTTGAACATGCGGTGGGCCTGTAAGGGCTCGCCGAGCATGTAGCCGTGCAGGCACAGCACGGTTTTCCTCCCCGGATCCCCGTGTGTCCACCGGGCCAGGTACCCGGTGCGGTTGGCCGGAAATGAACCGAAGTATTCCCGGATCAGGGGGTTTTGCGGCGCGTACCCGCTGGGATAGGCAATAAGCTGGTATGTGCCGCCGGGATAGGGCTTTTCTTCGACCACCCGGTAATCCGGGCAGGTTGCGGGCAGGGTGAAAAACGTCTCGGGCCGATGGGTATACCCGTGATCAAAATAAAAATCCGCTTCCTGCTCGCGGGTCTGCCGGTCAGCTTGCCGTGCGGGCCTGAAGTGCTTGAGCAGGCGGGGCACGGCCAGAAACAAACTGTCCACCCCGCCGCCGATGGTATCGAGCACGTGCTTGGAAATGGCGGTTTCCTTTTCAGGCATATAATTCCCGGGCGTGCTGCAAAAGGGGGACGGCGCCGTATTCCGTCCCCGGTCTTATTTTATTCCGAGGTGTTGAAATAGTAAGTGCCGTGGATGGAGGTTGCCGTGCCGAGGCGGAACTCGCTTTCGTAATAATCGCCGAATCCCATGTGAAGGCCGACGTCCGCACCCAGGCTGAAGTTTTCGTTGAGAAAGTATTCCGCCCCGATATGGGGAATGAGCGAAAGCGAAGTGTCAGAGTTATCCCTGTCCACGTAGTCAATCAGTATATCCCCGCCCACGTAGGGCTTTAAGGCGTCCTGGTCAGACAGGTAATAGTCTATCCCGCAGCCGAATGTAAACACCGTGTGCGTGTACTGATTGTCCCGGTCTTCAATGCCGAATCCGGCCTTGGGAGTGATCACAAACGGCGACTGGTCAAACCGGAGGCCGATCAGGCTCTGCTCTATGCTGATCGGAGACAGCCGCACTGTGGACTGCACGCCCATGTCCATGGCAAGCGCGGGCAGGGGGATGGTAAATACGAAAAGAATCAGTGCAAATACCGGGTAGATGGCTTTGCGAATCATGACTGAACCCTCCTTATTGTTTGATTTGAAGCAAAGTGCGAAGAAAATCTGTTGTACAGGTCTTGTGCCGTTGCTGCGGGCAAAAATGAATACAGCTGCTTTGTTTCCTGTCGGCCTTCATCAAAATATATGCATTCCTAAATGGTTCGCCGGAAATTTTTTTCCAGATACGGCACAGACCACCGGATCAGGGTGGGCCGGCCGTGGGGACAGTGAAACGGATTATCGCATGCATCGAGCTGTTTTAAAAGCGCTGTCATTTCTTTTTCGCCCAGGGCCTGGCCGGCCCGGATTGCCCCGTGGCATGCCATGAGAACCAGGCATTGATCCACGAGCCGGCCCATGTCCGGTGCGGCCCCCAGGTTTTCGGCTGTCTCGGCCATATCCGTGACCAGCGGGGCGATCTCCCTTTCTGCCAGCACGTCCGGTACCGCCTTGACCACAAAGGTTTCGCCCCCGAAATGCTCGATTTCAAAACCCATGGCGTTTAACTCCGGCAGAAGCTGCTCCATGGCAGGGGCTTCCCGGTATCTGAGTTCAACGGTTTCCGGCATCAAAAGCCGCTGCATGGCGGCGGTGTCATGGGATTTTCGGAAATGGCAGAGCCGCTCGTAGACAATGCGCTCGTGGGCCGCATGCTGGTCAACCAGCAGAAGCTCATCGGATTTTTCGCAGATGATATAAGTGTTCCGGAACTGGCCCAGAATCAGGGCCTCTGAAAAATAACCCATGGAAAACATTCCGGTTTGGGGTTGCGGTTCCGGGCGGCTGGGTTTTTCAGCCGCCGGCGCCACGGATCTGGCAGTATTTGCGGAGTCGGCCGCGGCCGCATATGTCCTGGGCGGCTCGGAAACTGAAGCCTGTGCAGAAGCCGCACTGGTTTGAAAATCCGGGGACTCCCAAGGCGGCTGCACCTGCTGGCTGCTTTTTTCAAAAAGTTCTACCTGGGTTGCCGTTGGCTGGACACCGGGCTGTCGGCCGGAAGCCCGGTTTTTTTGCTGCTGCCAGGCGTTTTCCACGGCCCGGCGCACGGCCTCGACCACCTGGCGCTGTTTGAAAAAGCGCACCTCCTGCTTGGCCGGATGGACGTTCACATCGACCTCTGAGTGCGGGATATCCAGAAAAAGCACTGCCATGGGAAACCGGCCCTTCATCAGCCGGCCCCGGAAGCCTTCGGCAAGGGCATAGATGATGCTCCTGTCCCGGACGAACCTGCCGTTGACATACATGTAAATCCGGTTGGTGCTGCTGCGGCTGGCAGACGGGTCTGCAATCCAGCCCGATATCCGGGCTGCAGCGGCTTCATGATCCAGGGGATAAAGCAGGTCCCGCAGGTCGCTGCCGAGCACATCCACCACCCGTTCAAATGCATCCGCTGAGCCTGGCCAGTCCTTGACCGTTTTGCTGTTGTGAATAAGCCGGAAGCTGATATCTGACCGGGCCAGGGCAATGCAGGACACGATTTCCGAGATGTGGCCCATTTCGGTGTTAACGGTTTTTAAAAACTTGCGCCGGGCCGGGGTGTTGAAAAACAATTGCCTGGCACTGACCATGGTGCCCGGGGGCGCGCCGGTCTGGTTGACGGCCTTGATCTTTCCGCCTTCCACGATAATTTCCGTGCCCGCATCTGATGCCGCATTCCGGGTGACCATGCTGAACTTGGACACGGCCGCGATGCTGGGAAGAGCTTCGCCGCGGAATCCCAGGCTGCGGATGGACGAGAGATCCGCCTCGGATAGAATCTTGCTGGTGGCATACCTTTCGATGGCCAGCAGGGCGTCATCATGGCCCATCCCCTGTCCGTTGTCACCCACCCGGATCAGGGACCGCCCGCCCTGCTCGATTTCCACGTGGATACGATCGCTTTTGGCGTCAATGGCGTTTTCCAGCAGTTCCTTGACCACGGAGGCGGGCCGTTCGACCACCTCGCCGGCCGCGATCTGGTTGGAAAGGATTTCCGGTAAAACCCGGATGGATGCCATGGTCTGCGCCTCTTGACTGGGTTATTCTTCGGGCACCTCGACCTCGCCGCGCAGAAACCGGTAAAGAAATTCGGCATCCGTGGGGGACAGGTCAAAATTCACACTGGCCTGCTCTACGAGCTCCTGGTTTGTGGCCCCGGGTTTTTCGTACTTTTTGACCTCGCTGATCCACTTGACCGCTTTTCGCAGGTTTTCCTTTTTGGGCTGTACAGACATGGAGGCCCTCCTTGTGGGTGTGCAGGATTACGCCGTGTCCTCGGCGATCTCCGGTTTTTTACCGTTTATGCCGGCTGCCTGTTCAAATGCGTATGCCGCCTTGAGCAGATCGGCCTCGGCAAAATGGTTTGCCATCATCTGAAGGCCCACCGGCAGGCCCCCCCTGGCAAACCCGCACGGCACGGACAGACCCGGAATGCCGGCCAGGTTGGCCGACAGGGTGAAAATATCGGACAGATACATCTGCAGCGGATCGTCGACCTTTTCGCCGATTTGAAAGGCCGGGGTGGGTGCGGTGGGCGCCAGGATAATGTCGCACCGGGTAAAGGCGGCGGCAAAATCGCGCTGAATAAGGGTTCGGATCTGGGAAGCCTTCTTGTAGTAGGCATCGTAATACCCGGCTGAAAGGGCATATGTGCCAAGCAGAATGCGCCGCTTTACCTCGGCGCCGAAGCCTTCCGAGCGGGTGCGGTTATACATTTGCTTTAACCCGCCGGCCTCCGTGTTTCTGTATCCGTACTTGACCCCGTCGTAGCGGGCCAGGTTGGAGCTGGCCTCTGCCGGCGCGATCAGGTAATAGGCCGCTACCGCATGTTCGGTATGGGGCAGGGAGATGTCCACGCACTTTGCCCCCGCATCCGTAAGCGTCCGGACGGCGGCTTCCACGGCAGAACTGACCTGGGGGTCCATGCCTTCGGCGTCCCTGTATTCCGCCGGGATTCCGAATGTCAGGCCCCTGATATCCGTGCTCAATGCCGCCCGGTAATCCGGCACCGGCCGGTCCACGGAGGTCGAATCCCGCGGGTCGTGCCCGGCAATGGCTGAAAGCAATATGGCCGCATCCGTGACATCCCTGGTAATCGGACCGATCTGGTCCAGCGATGATGCAAAGGCCACCAGCCCATAGCGCGAAACCCGGCCGTAAGTGGGTTTGAGCCCCACCACCCCGCAGTGGGAGGCGGGCTGGCGGATGGATCCGCCCGTATCCGAGCCCAGCGCGCCCAGGCACATGTCTGCTGCCACCGCGGCGGCAGACCCTCCGCTGGATCCGCCCGGGATGCGGGAAAGATCCCATGGGTTGCGGGTGATTTTGAATCCCGAGTTTTCCGTGGACGAGCCCATGGCAAATTCGTCCATGTTGAGTTTGCCCACCATGACCGCACCGCTGTTGTTCAGCTTTTCCATGACCGAGGCATCGTAGGGGGGGACAAATGCTTCGAGCATCTTTGATGCGCATGTGGTGACAATCCCCTTTGTGCAGATCAGGTCTTTTACGGCAACCGGGATGCCGGCAAGCGGCCCGGCATTGCCGGCCCGGATGGCCTCATCTGCAGCCTCGGCCTGCCGGCGTGCGCTCTGGTCGGTAACGGTAATATAGGCATCAATCCGGGGCTCTATATTCCGGATGCGTTCGACAACGGCATCCGTGAGCTCGGTTGCGGAAATTTCCCTTTTTTTCAGCAGATCACATGCTTCGTGCATGGTCAGTCCGCAGAGGTCGGCCGGTGTCATGATCAGCAGCTCCTTATTCGATCACCTTGGGCACCACAAAACTGCCCGCTTCGGATTCCGGGGCATTGCCCAGGGCGGCCTCGTTTTCCAGGTGTTTTGCCACCACGTCCTGCCGGAAGGCGTTTGAAATCTCCACGGCATGGGCGGTAGGCGGCACATCGGTTGTATCCACCCGGCCCAGGCTTTCTGCATGTTCCAGGATGTCTGCCAGGGTCCGGGCGAATTTCTCCACGTCGGCATCTGCGATTTCAAGCCGGGCCAGCTCGGCCACGTGCTGCACTTCGTCCTTGGTGATTTTCATGATCGGTTTTCCTTAAAAGTCCGAGTTTAAAAACAGCATGGCATCCACCCCGGCTTTTTGCAGCCGGTTGAGATCATTTTGTGCCTGGGTGCGGTTTTTATAGGGCCCCAGGCGCACCCGGCAGTACCGCCCCTTGCCCTCCACGACCGTCACCTGGGTGAATGCCGGATACCCCTTGGCGCGGAATTTTTCCCGCACTTTTTCGGCTCTTTCAATATTGCGCAAAGACGCCACCTGGATGGCGTATTCCTTTTCCAGGGCCTGCCGACGCGGCGGGGCGGGTTCCCGGGCCTTTTCGTCTTTTTCCGTCGTTTCGTCTTTTTCCGTCTTTTCACCCTCTGCTGCCTCGACCTGCATTTCCGAGGGCGGGGGCTTGTTGTATTTCGCGGTTAAAACGCGCGGGCGGCCGGCGGCATGCTCGTCGATTTCCTCTTCTTCCTTGAGCTTGTCATAGAATTCAAAGGCAACTTCGTCTGGTATATCTTCCGGCGCCGAGCGTCCGGGTTGTTCGCTGATCCCGGCAACCACGCTTTCTTCGAGCTGCGAAATTTTTTTGTCCAGGTTTTCCATGTCAAAGTGGACCGGGGCGGTATTACGGCCCACCAGCACGCCCAGGATAAACATGCATGCCGAAGCCGTAAATATCAGGGCCAGCCAGCCGGATACGCTGCCGCCCGAAGCGTTCCGGGCGTTTTTGGATCTTGTTGAGCCCATGGCAGCTCCTACATGGATTCCGGGGCCGAAACCCCGAGCATGTGAAGGCCGTTGCAGATTACCTTCTGGACCGCGATGACCAGGTAAAGCCGGGGCGCGGACAGGCCCGGATCATCGGTTAATACTTTGTGCTTATTATAATAGGCATGAAACAATGCCGCAAGGTCCATCAGGTAATAGGCGATGCGGTGCGGTTCCATCAGATCTGCCGCTGCGGATACGGTTTCCGGATACCGGCCCATCTGCTTGATCAGCTGAATTTCTTCGGGCTCGTTTAAGCGGGCCATGGACTCCGCATCGGGGGTCGTTTCCCGGATGCCCTTTTCCTCGGCGGCCTTCCTGCGGATGCTGGCAATCCGGGCGTGCACGTACTGCACGTAATATACGGGGTTGTCGTTGGTCTGCGCCTTTGCCACTTCCAGGTCAAAGTCCAGCTGACTTTCGTGGTGGCGGGTCAGAAAGATAAACCGGGCCGCGTCCCGGCCTACTTCGCTGACGACATCCCGCAGGGTCTCGAACTTGCCGGCCCGCGTGGACATGGAAACCGGCCGGCCCTGCCGCAGCAGGTTCACAAGCTGGGTGAGAATCACCCGGAACTGGTCCGGGCTTTTTCCCATCGCGGAAATCGCCGCAGTCAAACGCGGGACATATCCGTGGTGATCGGCTCCCCAGACGTCGATTATGCGCTGATATCCTCGTTCGTATTTTTCCCGGTGATAGGCGATATCAGAGGCAAAATACGTGGTCTGGCCGTTGTTGCGAACCACCACGCGGTCCTTTTCATCCCCGAAAGACGCAGAAGTAAACCATTTGGCGCCGTCTTTTTCATAGATCAGCCCCTGCTGGAAAAGCGATTCAATGGCGGCCTGCACTTTGCCGGTATCGTAGAGCTGCTGTTCGCTGTACCAGTGGTCGAAAGTCACCCCCAGGCCTTGCAGGTCCGCGCGGATGCCTTCGAGGATCTCCCCGGCCGCCCGGCGGGCGCACCGGCTGATGGCCGCCTCGGCATCGAGTGCCAAGATGTCTTGCTCCTGATCGGCCAGCACGGATTTTGCGATCTCGTATATATAGTCTCCCTGGTAGGCGTCTTCCGGGAAGTCCACGCTTTGGCCGGACAGCTCGCAGCAGCGCAGATACACGGATTTGCCAAGGGTGTGGATCTGCCGGCCGGCATCGTTGATGTAATATTCACGGTCAACGCGATATCCGCAGAACAAAAGCAGGGCCGCGATGGTGTCTCCCACCACTGCGCCGCGGCCGTGGCCGATATGAAGCGGTCCGGTGGGGTTGGCGCTGACGAATTCCACCTGGACTTTTTGTCCCTGCCCGAGGTCATTGGCCCCGAAGGCACCGCCTTTTTCGTGAATTGCATCCAGTATGGGGTGCCAGGCCAGGGGATGGATGAAAAAATTGATAAATCCGGGCCCGGCGATCTCGGTTTTTTCAATCAGGCCCCCGGGATCGGAAATGTGGTCTGTCACGGCCTGTGCGATTGCCTTTGGCGGCATTTTCTGGACAGACGCGCTGGTCATGGCGAAATTGGTGGCCAGGTCCCCGTGTGCGCCCGCCTTGGGTTCTTCAACGCTGATCGGCGGAAAATCGGCCGATGAAAGCTCGCCAGCTTCGTATGCCGCCCGGGCCGCCTCAAGCAGCATTTGTCTGATGCGTTCTTTGATCATGCGGTTTTCGTTGTCCTTGCGCAGAAAGTGAAGTGATAAACCATAAAACCATTTTTTTTAGAAATTTTTGCGGGATAAGTCAAGGATGCATTGCATCCGGCCGGCGTTGTAGACCAGCACGGCCTATTTGAACCCAGCAATTTCCGGTGAATAATTATCAGGTTGTTGTTATGCGGGTTCAGTTTTATCGGCATCGGGTTCGAAATCGGGATCGAAATCGACTCCGATCCCGATTTCAATTTCGATACCGGGTTTGACAAAGGAAAATGCTGTGCGCAGGGGCGATATACAGGGATTTGACGGGTTTTATTCGACCCGGGACAGGATGTGGTTCAGGGTGTTTAGCAGGGGATGGATTTTCTCCCTGTGCTCGGGCGGGATCATCAGGACGGTGACCGACTGGTTGGGTACTGTGGGGCAATCCGCGTCCTCAGAATCCAGGCAGCGCCATACGTCGATGAAATTGCCGAAAGCCCCGGAAGGATCCAGGTGCTCGATAAACTGGAGAAACAGGTTGTTCACACTCATGGTAAACTCGTCAATCCGGGCCTCGCCCGTGTGCCTGCAGACAGCCGTGGACAGCATGCAGCGGCAGGCAAAGGGCCGGACCGGGTAAATCGTGCAGGCCTCGGCTTCAAGCAGGGGGCAGGTGCCGGGATCGGCAGGCACGTGTTCTTCAGGCGGCGCTTTGCCCTCTGCGCAAAGTCGGGCATGGCAATTGGTGCTCATGGCCGGCTGGAACCGGGGGGTCTGTATCCTTGAGTGCATGCCCCCGGAAAGCGCGGCCCGTTGTTTTTCCCCCAAAAACGCATGTATGTAGCGAGCCTCCAGGGTGGTCAGCGTGACGTTCGTGGTGCAGCAGTCGGCGCAATACTTGCGGCATGCATGGGAAAAACTATCGATATAATCATCATACAGGCGGTATATCCGGGAGAGGGCATCGATTTGGGACAGATTGCGCTTGCTCGGCCGATTCATGGAGTTCGCTGGCTGCCTGTGTGGTTTTGTTGAAATGAAAAACCGCTGGTTAACGACAATCCGGGATTACTCGGATGATTTCCGGTAATGCCGGTAGTAGAGAAGCACTTTTTGTACGTATTGCCGGGTTTCGAGATAGGGCGGAACGTCCTGGTAATGGTCGACCGCCGTGGGTCCGGCATTGTAGGCGGCCAGGCTCAGGCTCAGATTTCCGTCATAGCGTTCTATAAGCCGGCTGAGATAACGCGTGCCCGCGGCGATATTCTCCTCGGGGTCAAACGGATTTTCAGCGCCGAGTCTCCGGAGGTTCACGGGCATCACCTGCATGAGACCCCGGGCCCCCTTTTTGGATACCGCCTTTGGGTTAAACCCGGATTCAACATGGATCACGGCCCGGACCAGTTCCGGGCGAAGCCCGTGCTTTTGGGAAAAATCCCGGATCACCCCCGCATAACGGTTTTGTATTAACCGCGGGGGCTGGCCGCTGGAAAAAGTGCGTGCCTTGACGTATTTGGACGAGGTGGGGGCATCGGTGAAGTGATAGACGCCCTGATCATCAATGTGGACATAGAGATCGTCGCCGGCCGAAGCCGCCGTCAGGCCAAGGCAGACACTCAGGATCATGCCGGCACAGGTTGTTTTCAAAAATTTGGCCATCGCCGCCGAACTTTTGGAGGTAAGTGTTAATTCTGATTATTACATTCGAAATTCGCGTATTGCATTCCGCTGTCAAGGGGAACGAAACGATAGTCCAAACGGATTATATCCGCAATAAGGCCGTGCAGTCAAATAAAATATGCGTTTTTGTCACCTATAAGGATCAGTATTCTTCCGGTACAAATGCGGTCACGTCATCAATAGCCGGGGCATCGGCAATCAGCATGACCAGGCGGTCGATTCCCAGGGCGTTGCCGGCTGCCTGCGGCATGTGAGAAAGGGCCGCCAGAAAGGACTCAGGCATTGGATAAACCGCAAGCCCGCTTTGGCTGCGTCGTTTGAGTTCGGCTTCAAACCGGCTGCGCTGTTCCGCCGGATCGGTTAGTTCCGTAAATCCGTTGCAGATTTCAAGGCCGCCCAGGTAAGCTTCAAAGCGCTCGGCCAGTTCCGGGTTGTCTGGCCGGCGGCGGGCAAGAGCCCCTTTCTCTGCGGGATAGTCGCAGAGAAATACCGGTCTGCGGGTGTCCAGGGCGGGTTCGATCTCAAGTGCCATGCGCTCGTCAAATGAGCCGTCTGCAAGGGCCGCCTGCATGCTTGTTCGGGTGTGCCGGCGGAATGCTTCTTCCACGGAAATCCGGGGCCAGGGGGGATCAAGGTTAATCAAAGCGCCCTGGTATCTTAGATGCCCGGCACCCAGAACCTGCTCGCAGACAAAATGCACCAGGTGCTCGGTTTGCATCATCAAATCATGGTACGCGGCATCTGCCGCGTACCATTCCAGCATGGTAAATTCCGGCAGATGCCGTCTGCCCCGCTCTTTTGCCCGGAAGGTCTTGCAGATCTGAAAAATCCGGCTATAACCGGCTGCCAGCAGCCTTTTCATGTAAATTTCCGGGGAAGTCTGCAGAAAAGCTCCTTTCGCGCCGATGGCCTCGATATGGGCTTCTGGCGCAGGGGCGGGAATGCGCACCGGGGTTTCAACTTCCAGGAAATCCTGAAGGGAAAAAAACTCCCGCACCGCGGCGATTGCCTGCCGGCGAAGGACCAGGTTACTGTAAATGCGGCTTTGGCGCGGGGTGTTCATGCGGCGGCGCGGTCTTACTTCTTGCGGACCTGGTACTGGTCCTCCGGGCGATTCTGGAGAATGATCATGTCGTAAGAGTCCATGTCTGTTTCTTCAAACCACTTGTAACCCATGTCCCTGCAGTTGCGACAGGCTTTGCGGGGGATGTGTACGGCCAGGATCCGGTTGCCGTTGTCCGCAGAGGAATCGATCTTGTAAGTCCCGCTGCAGTCCCGGCATACATGAAGAGTTTCGTTCTGGGTTTCAAAAATCTCGTCTGTGTCGTAAAAGACGCTTCTTTTCCGCTGGTCATAGATCACGTTTTCCTGCATGCGGATGCGGATGTTTTCCCGGTCCCGCCAGGTCTCCAGCACCTGCTCGCAGGTTTTTTCGATGGTCTCGGTAATGCTCGATCCCTGGTACAGACGCTGGGGGGAATAGTCCGGTTCGGTCACAAAGCTGTAATCCATGCCGGCCATGGCCAGGATGATGCCTACGTTGACATAGGGCAGGGCGTTTTCAATGGAGTACCCGCCTTCCAGCACCGCGATGTCGGGTTTGAGCAGGGCGGTCAAATCCGCGTATCCCTTGGCCGAAAAATTCATGTTGGTCAGCGGGTCGGTGTAATGGTTGTCCTGCCCCGCGGAATTGACGATCAGGTCGGGCTTGAAATCCTCGAGAATCGGCAGCACGGCCTTTTTGATCACCGTAAGGAAGCCCTCTTCGGAAGTATAGGGCGGTAGGGGAATGTTCAGCGTGGTGCCGGCCGCGGTCGGCCCGCCGAGTTCCTTGGAAAATCCCGATCCCGGGAAAAGGGTTCTGCCGTCCTGGTGCATGGAGATAAACAGGGTGTCCGGATCGTGCCAGTAAATGTCCTGGGTGCCGTCTCCGTGATGGCAGTCCGTATCGATAATGGCGACCCGGTCGATTCCGTAGGCCTTTCTGAGGTATTCGATCATGATGGCTTCGTTGTTGACGTTGCAGAATCCCCGGCCGCCGTGAACCACGCGCATGGCATGGTGTCCCGGGGGACGGACCAGGGCAAAGCCCCGGTCCACAAGCCCGTCCATCCTGGCCCGGCCGATGGTCTTGGCGCCGCCGGCACTGATGAAATGCGATTCGGTCATGACACTGCGGGCATCAGGCACGCAGAAATGTACTCGCTGCACATCCTCGATGTCTACCACTTCCGCCTTGAGTTCCCGGATGCCTTCAATGTCGAACAGGCCTTCCTCAAAGATCTGGTCCTGGGTGTATAACAGGCGCTCTTCGCGTTCCGGGTGGGTGGGGCTGATGGCCCAGTCGTATGCCGGAAAAAAAATCAGGCCGGTCTGGTTTCTGGCTTTCAGCATGAACTTTCTCCGAATTATCCGGATTTAAATCCCCGGGCGCGGCCGTTCGTGGTTTCCTGCGGCAAATCAGCGGGCAGGATCCCGGGGAATTTTTTCGGCAATCTGCCGGTACTCGTGAATCAATCCGGGGCGGACCTGGATTTTGATCCGGATGTTTTTTCCGATCATCCGGAAGTCCCTGACCATGTTGAACTCGAATTCCTCTAGCACGTCGGTCTCCAGGTCCTCTGTGCGAGCTCCTTCCCGGATCGCCTTTTTTTTCAGCAGCTCTTCCGCCATTTGACGGGCATCTGCGAGCTTGAAACCGGGCTTGAGCGATTGGACAAACATCTCCTCCGGTGCGGAAGCTTCCAGTTTGTAAGTGTCCGCAAACAGGGTGACCTCGCAGGTGGTGCGGGAAAGTGCGGTGCCAATAGCGTTTGCCACATCCCACTGGGGGACCATGTGGACCG
>JAIPEJ010000020.1 GCA_021737225.1 Desulfobacteraceae bacterium | reverse complement strand
AAGACCTGGACAAGCAGGTATACACGCTGCCCAAGGATCTCGACGAGGAAGTGGCAAGGCTGCATCTTTCCAGGCTCATGGTTAAGCTCACAAGCCTGACAGATGAGCAGGCCGAGTACCTGGGCGTGCCCAAGGAAGGCCCGTATAAGCCGGAGCACTACAGGTATTAGGCCGGACAGGAAGCGGGAAGTGATACACGACGACTAAACCCGTTACCGATAACTTCCTGTACCACGAAGGACACGAAGTACGCGAAGAAATGGCTTTTATATAATTCTATCTTCGTGGGCTTCGTGCTCTTCGTGGTTCCTCAAATGCGGGGGGGAAAGAAACCCTGCATTTTTTTAATGCCTTTGCTGTTTAAGCAGCTGCGAGCCCAAATCCAGGGCTTGCAGGTTGACCTCGTGAAATGATGGATCGAAGCGCTCCCGGATCAGTTCCTTGACCGATTCGAGCCGCACCAGGCCGGTAAGTTCGACAAGGGCGCCCAGCAGGCAGATATTCAAGACCACGGGCTTGCCGATCTGGTCCATCACGCTCCGGTGAAACGGCAGCTCCACTCTTCGGGCGTCCACGAAAGCCGGTTTTTTGACGAGATCCGTATCCGTGACCAGGTATCCGCCCGGCCGGATGGTGGTCTGATAGGTGTCAAAGGCTTCCTGGGTCAGACAGATCAGGATATTGGGCTGGACGACCTTTGGAAAATAAATGGGCTGGTCCCAGATGATCACATCGCTTCGCGCCGCCCCGCCCCGGGCCGCGGCCCCGTAGGACTGGCTCTGGACCGCATTGAGGTCCTCGTAGCGCACGGCAGCCTCTGCCAGCAAAATGGCAGCGGTAATCACCCCCTGCCCGCCGGAACCGGAAAACAGAAATCTGCGTTTTTCCATGAACTTACTCTCCCCGGGCTTTGGATATGATCCGCTCGTATTCCCGGCAGTATTCCGGAAGTTCTTTTTGCACGAAAATCCCGCGCTCGATCAAATCCGGATTTTCCCGCTTTTTTTTCGAATCGATCCGGGCGGTACCCGTCCGGTAGGATTCCAGCATTTCCGGGGCGTCCCCGGCCTTGTTGCGCCTGCCGAACTGGGTGGGGCATTGGCTTAATACCTCCAGCACGGAAAAGCCCGGATGAGAGATGGCCTGGCCGATGAAGTCCGCAAGCTCGCGCGCGTGATAGGTGGTGGTGCGGGCCACGAACGTGGCGCCTGCAGAAGATGCCAGGTCCACCGTGTTAAAACCGTGGTCAATGTTGCCGTACGGCGCGGTGGTCCCCATGGTGCCGTAACCCGAAAGCGGAGAAAACTGCCCTCCGGTCATGCCGTAGATCCGATTGTTCATCACAATAGCGGTCATTTCAATATTGCGCCGGGCCGCGTGAATGAAGTGGTTGCCGCCGATGGCCATGGCATCCCCGTCTCCCATGGGCACGATCACGTTTAACTCGGGCTTGCTGATCTTGATTCCCGTGGCAAAGGCCAGCGCCCGGCCATGCAGGGTGTGCATGGAATGAAAATCCACATACCCCGAAATCCGCGCCGAACACCCGATGCCCGATACCATCACGAAATTCTTTTTATCCAGGCCCAGTGCCTCCACGGCCCTTAACAGGGCGTTTAACACGATGCCGTGCCCGCATCCCGGACACCACATGTGCGGAAAAAATCGCTCCCGGATATAGTCCCTTGCAGGCATGGATCAGACTCCTCTTCCCTGGATGAGACGAACAATGTTCTGGATATCCATGGGCGTAATCAGCTCGCCGTCCACCCGATTGGCCAGGTAAACCTTCCGGGGATCTTCAACGGCAAGCTTGACCTCGCGGGTGATCTGTCCCATGTTCATTTCCACCACCAGTACGAAATTCATATCCCTGCAGGCCTCCCGGACAATATCGGCCGGAAACGGCCACAAGGTGTTTAACTCCAGCAGGCCGATGCGCTCACCACGCTTGCGCCGGTTTTCAACCAAATGCAAAGCGGATCTGGCCGCAGCACCATAAGAAATAAAAAGCGTTTCCGCGTCCTTTGTGTGATACTTGCGAAAACGGGTCATTTTCTCGCTGTTGTGATCGATCTTGTCCACAAGGTGCCGGATCAGCCCGTATACCACCTCGGGCTTTTCCGTGGGAAAGCCCCACATGTCGTGATACAGGCCAGTGACGTTATAGCGGTGTACGTCTCCGAAATCCGACATGGGCAGCCGGCCGTCTTCGCGGGGCAGATAAGGGTGATAGTCCACCCCGTGCTCCACGGCCGTGCGCAGCCGACCCACCAGCGGGATTTCACCCGGCTCCGGAATGCGGATTTTTTCCCGCAGATGGCCGATCACCTCGTCGAGCAGCAGGATTACCGGGGTCCGGTAGGTTTCGGCAAAATTAAACGCCTCCACGGTCATCCGGAAAATGTCTGCATGATTCGAAGCAGTCACTGCAATTATGGCGTGATCGCCGTGGGTTCCGTAGCGAGCCTGCATCACATCACCCTGGCCCACGTGGGTGGGAAGCCCGGTGGACGGTCCGCCCCGCATCACATCGACAATCACGCACGGAATTTCGGTCATGACCGCATATCCCAGGGCCTCCTGCATCAGGGAAAACCCGGGCCCGGAAGTGGCGGTCATGGTCTTGTGCCCGGTCAAAGAAGCCCCGATCACTGCGCAAAGAGATGAAATCTCGTCTTCCATCTGCAGAAATTTTCCGCCGACCTGGGGCAGGCGCACGGACATGTGCTCTGCAATCTCGGTGGAAGGGGTAATCGGGTACCCGGCAAACATCCCCACCCCGGCATACACGGCCGCCTCCGCGCACACCACGTTTCCCTGGATAAATTTCACCGCGTCACTCATGATCTTTTCCCTGCCTGTCTGCAGCTTGCCTGTCAATCACCTCGATGGCCAGATCCGGGCATCGCAGTTCACAAAGCCGGCAGCCGATGCAGTCTTCAGGGCGCACGGCGCAAGCCTTGCCTTCTTCATCTAGTTTGTGCACCTGCTTGGGACAGAAATGCACGCAGATGCCGCATCCCTTGCACCAGGCGCGTTCAATGTGATGCTCCCTGGCTGCTGTTTTTGTTTCCGAATTCTTCATTGACGTTCCCGTTTTTCGATAACCCTTATCCACCCGATTGTACCCGCCTGAAATCCCAGATTAATCATAAAACGCCGACAAGACAACGCTAAATTTGTTCCTCGGGCCAATACCCGCCCGCGTAAAGCGCCCGGACCAGTTCCGAATCTGAAATTACCGGGCACGGAAACACGGTATACGCCCGGCCCAGGACATGCAGACCGTGGGCATCAGAACCCCCGATGCCGCAAAGACCCATTTCCCGGGCCGCCTCCTGGGCCTGCCGGTTTTCCTCCATGGGCAGGCTTCCGTTTAACGTCTCAATGGCGGGAATATTTTTCAACTTCAGCACGTTCACCCCCAGGGCCGCGCCCACCAGGCCCCTTTGAAACGGGTGGGCCGGCACCGCCGCGCCGCCGCGAGCGCAAACCCAGTCCACTGCCCGCTGCATGGGCAGACCGGGCGCCAGGTCCCCTCTGTCCGCCCGGACCCCGTAGACCAGCAAATGACCTTCCGCGGCCCGGTACTCCATTCCCCGCAGGATCGGAAACCCGGCGGACCGGGAGATCTCGTCAAAAGGACGGCTCAGGTCATGGGAATGATGCTCGGTGATGCACACGGCGTCAAGGCCCGCCTGCCTGGCCCGGCCGACCACCTCTTCCGGCCGGATCAGGGAATCACCGCCAAGTGCGGAATGCACATGCAAATCAATGCAAAACATCTTATATCGCAAGTCCTTGAAATTCCGGGCCCCGGTCTTTGACAGGCCCCGGAAAAACACTATCTTAAAGTTTGATGAACTCGTAAAAAGCAGTTTATTCAGCCAGGGCGCAAAAAAAGGATTTCCGTGGAAATCCTAAAACCGTTATAACCGCCGGCCAATAAAATGATCAGTTTCCGATTTTACTTAACCACTTAATCACTTAAAACTTAACACTGCCTGTAAAAAGGAATTTTTACAGGCTGATCAAGGGTTATACAATGAAGCGATTTCAAAATGCAAGCCCGCGGTCGGCATGACGTACAAGGCCCGGGTGGATATGCGCATTCAGAAAGCGGATCCCCGAGTGGTGCCGACGTGGTCCTGTATGCCATTGACGGGTGGACGCACCAGTGGCCCGGACGCCATTTTACAGGAAAGCTGTCCGCTGAAGACCCCCTGCGGGATTTTGACGCTGCAGAAATCATCTGGCATTTCTTTAAAATCCGTAATACGAATTAAAAGTGCATCGCTACGGGGTGGACGACCCAGCCGTCCACGGCCGAGTATCAAAATTGCCACTTGAATCAATTTTGATACATATTTTTTGTAAGCGACCCGGGCATCTCATATCTACCCTTCTTGATCGCTCACCCACTTACGAACCCGGCTGTGAGTGTATCAAAATATATACATATCCCACATAAAAAACCGCTCCCGGATATGCCGGCACCCCACCCGAAATTCCCTTCGAATTTAACTCGCTGATTTTTAACATACTTTCCCGGACCGGGTTGCAGTGCTTTTTGGGACTTCCATCTGGCACGAGACTTGCTGTAATTTCCACAACTAAAGGAGGAAATTATGGAATTGCATGAACCCGTCATTTCTTTGAAAGATATTCTAAGACTCGAAGACCCCCTTTTCAGCCGGGAGCACGTCTGCATTGTCACCGGCGCCGGAACCGGCATCGGCCGGGCTACCGCCCTGGCCGCGGCTGTCAATCAGCTTACGGTTCTCGGGGTGGACATCAATGAAGAAGAAGGTGGAAAAACCCGGGAAATGGCCCGGAACCTGGGGGGCTCCATGCAATTTTTAAGAGCGGATCTCACCCGGGACGGCGATATTGAAAGCACGGTTTCTGAAGCTGCAAAACTGGGGGGCATCAAATACCTGATCAATATTGCCGGCACCCAGCACATCGATTCCGTCGAAAATTTCCCCATGGAAAAATACGACCTCATGCAACACCTCATGCTCCGTGCCCCCTTTTACCTGTCAAAACTGGCCATCCCTCACATGAAAAACAGTTCAGACGGCATCGGTGTGATCGGGAACATGGCATCTGTACACGGTCATATCACCACACGGAACAAACCGGTTTACAACATTACCAAATTCGGCCTCCGGGGCCTGTCCCAATCCATTTCCGCCGAGGGGGAGGGTCGGATCCGTTCCTTTACCGTTAGTACAGGCTATGTGAAAACACCCCTGGCCCTCAACCAGCTTCCTGATCAGGCCCGGCAGCGCGGTATTTCCGAAGAAGAAGTGGTCACCGAGGTCATGATGGGCAAGTCCCGGGTCAAGGAAATGATGACGCCGGTGGAAGTTGCCAATTCTTTTATTTTCGGGATGTCGCACCATGCCCGATACCTGGTGGGCGGGGATCTGCTCTTTGACGGCGGTATGGTACTTACATACTGATTACCGTTGATCCGGCCCCGACCCGGTACGAAAAAGGATTATCTACCTGGAAATCATGCAAAAATCGAAACATTATTTCTCTTGGCAAAATTGCGAAACACCGTTAAGCTATGTATACTTCTGTTGCAATGCTGCACCGGGTTTGCTTGCAATGCCCGGGCAAATCCCTTCCAACCTTAACCCTAACCCTCGAGGAGGTAGCTATGCGTCGCATCCTTTCCACTCTTATCATCTCTTTTTTCCTGCTTGGCATACCGCTGGGCCAATGCCTGGCAGCCGATGAAGAAAGAGGCAAATTCGGCAGTGATCCCCGGCATGAAGAGGCCGAACGGATCGATTACAAGGTTTCAGACAAGAAAGTCCGCTGGAAAATGGTCATGCCCTGGTCCAAGGGTTTGCTTTTCTACGACGTGGCCCAGCACTTTGCAGACTCTGTACGCCTGGCTTCCGCGGGCCGGCTGGACATCCGGGTATTTGCGGCAGGCGAATTGGTCCCGGCCATGGAATCTTTTGATGCCGTAAGCTCGGGATCCGCAGATGTCGGCCATGACTGGCCCGGTTATTGGAAAGGCAAGAACGAAGCATTTGTGGCCTACGCATCCGTGCCTTTCGGGCTGGATGCGGAAGGCTATAACGTCTGGCTCTATGAGATGGGCGGCGCTGAAATGATGGACGAACTCTACGGCAAGTTCAACATGAAGGCCTTCCCCGGCGGGAACGTCGGCCAGGAATTGGGGCTTTTCTCCAGCAAAAAAGCCACCACGATGAAAGATTTCAAGGGCCTGCGCGTCAGGACCCCGGGCTGGTACATGGACATCCTGACCAATTTGGGCGCTTCGGTCTCCCCCCTGCCAGGCGGAGAAATCTATCTGGCCCTGGAAAGAGGCGTTATTGATGCGGCAGAATTTTCCACCCCTAGCATGACCTATCCCATGGGTTTTGACCAGATCACGGATTATGTGATCATGCCCGGCGTACATCAGCCTTCCTGCCAGAGCGCCATTTTCATTAATGACAAGTCGTGGGAAAAACTCCCCCGGGATCTCCAGGAGATTGTCAAACTCGCAGCCAAGGAAACCCAGTTGTGGAGCACGGCATGGAGCGAACATTTGAATGCCAAGGCCATCAAAAGGCTGAAAAATAATGTGGAATTTGTGAAAATGGACAAAAGCGCAAGGGTTGAATTTGCCAAGGAGACCAAGGCATACTTGGAAGAGGTTAAGAAAAAACACCCGGATGCAAAAAAGGCCCTGGAATCCCAGGAAGAATTCAAGGAGCTGTTTTCCGAATGGCGCGAGCTGCGCAGCGGCGTTGAGCCTTACCCCATCGACATGTACATCGACGGCAAGATGGGCGAGCACTAATATAAGAGCTTAAGTCCCTTCCCTGACAGGAAGGGGGGCTACCCCCTTCCTGTCATTGCTTTTCCACACTTGTTCAGACCAAAGAACAAGGAGCGCTTCGACATGATTAACAAAATCTGTAAAGGCATCGACGGCGTCCAGGACTGGTTCGGCTACATTACCGCCATGTTGATTTTCCCCATGACCGCGATCATCATCTACGAAGTTTTCATGCGGTATATCTTCAACAGGCCGACAAGCTGGGGCTTCGAACTGACCACTTACATCTACGGCATGCACTTCATGCTCGGCCTGGGCTACACCCTGCTCTACAACGGTCACGTCCGGGTGGAGGTCTTTTTAACGCTTTTGTCCAGGCGCAAGCAAAAAATTATCAGCGTGCTGTGCCACCTGATCTTACTGCTCCCGGTATTCAGCCTGTTCTGTTATGCGAGCTGGTCCTATGCATGGACATCGGTTGTGCGTCTGGAAAAAAGCTGGACATCCTGGGCCCCGCCCCTGTACCCCTTCAAACTGCTGATGGCCCTGGGATTTCTGATGTTTGTGATCCAGGGCGTATCCAGCCTGTTAAAAGAAATACAGGCCCTGCGGGAGCTGAAATGAATCGCTGCTGTGCTCAGAGTTCGGAAGCCGTACGAAAAACCTTAACGCACATTATCCAATAAGGTTGCCTATTATGTACTTTAGCCCTGAATTCATGGCCGTGGCCATGTTTGTCACGCTGATCCTCTTTATTACCATGGGCCACCCCCTGGCCATAACCCTGGCCGCAGTGGCCACGATTTTCGGCTTGATAGACAACGGCTTTAATTTCGGAATGCTCTTCAACCTCTTTTGCAGTAACAGCTGGGGCACATTTAATTCCTACACCCTGGTGGCCCTGCCCCTGTTTATCTTCATGGCGCAGCTTCTGGACAAATCCAAGGTGGCGGAAAAACTCTTTGAGGTCCTCTACCTGGATCTGGGGAGTATCAGGGGGGGGCTGGGAATCGCCGTTGTCGTGGTCTGCACGGTTTTTGCGGCCACCACCGGCATTATCGGGGCCTCTGTGGTGGCCATGGGCTTGTTGGCCACGCCGCCGCTGATCAACAAAGGCTATCAGAAGGAAATGGCCAGCGGCATTATCTGTTCGGCCGGGACCCTGGGCATACTGATTCCGCCCAGCATCATGATGGTCATATACGGCGGCCTGACCGGAATGCAGGCCACTTCCGTGGGCAACCTCTTTGCCGCATCAATCATTCCGGGACTGCTTCTCGCCGGGCTGTATATCGTCTATATCTGGATCCGCTGCACGATCAACCCGGATTTGGGGCCCACCATTACAAAGGAAGAGGCTTCAAAATACAGTGCGGGGCAGAAACTGTGGTTAACCATGGTTTATCTTGTGCCGCCCCTTACCCTTATCCTGCTGGTAATGGGCACCATCCTCATGGGCATCGCCACGCCCACCGAAGCTGCGGGCATGGGGGCTGCGGGCGCCTTTATCCTGGCCCTGGCCAACAGGACGCTGAGCTGGGATGTGCTGCAGCAGGTGGCGACAAATACCCTGAAAACGACTTGCATGGTCATGTTCCTTTTTCTGGCCGGCAAAATGTTTTCCCAGGTTTTTATGAGCATGGGGGGCAGCGACGTGGTGGCCGATCTTCTGGTGGGCGGAATGAACCCGGCCTTTGCTGTTTTTCTCATGCTGTTCATTGTCTTTATCCTTGGCATGTTCATAGACTGGGCGGCAATCCTGCTTATCACTGTGCCCATTTTTCTGCCCATTGCCGGCGAACTGGGATATCATCCCCTGTGGTTTGCCATGCTGCAATGCGTGGTTCTGCAAAGCTCATTTCTTACCCCGCCTTTTGGCTACGCGCTGTTCTACTTTATCGGCGTAGCACCGCAGGGCTATACAATGATGCACATATACAGAGGGATTGTCCCGTTCGTCCTGCTGCAGGTTGTGGGCGTGATCCTTTTGGCCTTGTTTCCTGAACTTATCCTGTGGATACCCAGGCTTGTATTCGGCACATAAAACCGAAAAAAGGAGAACCAACAGATGTGGCCCGAGTTTCAGAAAATCCTCTATGCGACCAATCTGGGGCCGGAAGCCCCGTATGTGTTCCGCTATGCACTCAGCCTGGCCGGGCGATACAATGCGGAAATCCATATTCTGCACGCGGTGGAACCATTGACCGAAAATGTCAAGGGGCTGGTTGAATTTTTCCTGACCGAAGAAAAGCTGGCCCAACAGCGGGAAGAAGCCCGGAGTTATCTTTTGGATAAACTGCATAAAAGACTGGCTCGATTCTGCACGCAGGAGACCTGCAAACTCGATGCCCAGGTTCCTGACCCGGTCCGGGAAATCCTGGTACAGGAAGGACACCCTGCGGAAATGATCCTTTCGAAGGCGAAAACGACCGGCGCGGATTTGATTGTCATGGGTACTCACAGGACAATCAGGGAAAGCGGCAGGCTGCTGGGCTCCACTGCCCGCAGCGTGGTTAATCGATCCAAGGTTCCCGTACTGACGGTTTATACCCCGAAGGAAAAATTTGAAGATCTGAATTCGCAATAATTTTTCAAAGCCGCCACCATTTCAACCGGACTTGTGTGAAAACGAAACAGAGGAATGTGTATGCTCCCCAAAGCTTTAAAATCGCCGGCTGCCGGGTTCGGCCTGATATTGCTCGGTGCCGCGATCTGCCTGCTGCAGGTTACCCCGGCTGTTCAGGCCGGATCCCCGGAACAAAAATCCCTGTCCGACGGCAAACCGGATGCCGGCATGCCTCAAAAATCCGCGGACCGGGCGGAGAAGAAAAAAAATATCGAGCGGATGCGCTCCCGGGTGCGGGTGCTTCAGGCAGAAATCGCTGAAATCCGGGACAACGCCCTGGACAACAACCCGAAACTGGAAGAATTGTTAAAGAAACTGGTGTTGACCCGAAACGAGATAATGGAGAAAAATCTCGAGCGGAAAAATGTTGACATGCAGCGCCTGGAAGAGATTGAAAAACAACTGCAGGATGCAACAATCTCCCCGGAGAAGCAAAAAGACCTGGAAAAGGAAAGGATGCAAATGATTCTGGGCTACAGGATAGCGGAAAAACGTACGGCGCAAAATGAAACACTGAAGGAATTAAGAGAAAGATTCTACACGGAATTAATGAAAGCCGCCAAAAAAGAAAATCCTGCCGCTGAAAAAAAACTCGATGAACTCAATATGCTCAAGCACCAGCTGCAGTTTGTCGATCCTGAGGTTTTGCCGGAAGAATAACGGGATAACCCTTTATTCATGCGGGCTCACGGCTCGAAACACCGCTGCGGATCCCGGCCAGACCGTAATTTTTGAGTTTTTTGTATAAATGGGTTCGATGAATACCGAGCATGCGGGCGGCTTTCATCTTGTTGCCGCCCGCATCCCGCAGGGCCTTTACCAGAAGGTCCTTTTCCGTTTTTTCCAGTATTGTTTTTAACCCTCCGGTGCCTGCGCTTTCAGAGCCAGATTTGTTATCGGCCAGCATATGCATGGGCAGATGCGCTGTGGTGATGATTTCATCTTCCATGCTTGATACGATTCTTTCCAGAATATTTTCCAGTTCCCGGACGTTGCCGGGCCAGTGATATACCCGCAAAACCCTTTCCGCCTCATCGCACAGGCCGGCCGGGGATACCGCCGCCTCCCGGGCAAGGCGTTTTAATATATGGCGGGTCATTGCGGAAATATCCGCTTTTCTTTCCCGTAAGGGCGGGATATGGAGGGAAATTACATTGAGACGGTAAAAAAGATCACTGCGGAAACGGCCTTGTTCGATCATTTTTTCCAGATCCCGGTTGGTGGCGGCAATAATGCGGAAATCGGATTTAATCACCGTGGTTCCGCCCACCCGCTCAAACTCCTTTTCCTCCAGAACCTGCAGCAGCTTGGGTTGCATACTCATCGGCAGTTCCCCGATTTCATCGAGAAACACCGTGCCGCGATTGGCCAGTTCGAATTTACCCGGTTTTCCCTTGGGCGAAGCCCCGGTAAAAGCTCCACCGGCGTACCCGAACAGCTCTGATTCCAACAGGTCGCGAGGTATGGCCGCACAGCTGATGCGCACAAAGGGATGCATCCGCCTGGGACCGGCCTGGTGGATGGCCTGGGCGAAAATTTCCTTGCCCGTGCCGCTCTCTCCGCTGATTAACACGGGGAAATCGATTTCCGAAGCGCGCCGGGCAATTTTTTTCAACTCCGCAATATCCGGGGTCGATCCAACAATACTGTCAAAAGTGTAGCGGGTTGAGCGCAGATTTATAAGCTCCTGCTCATACATTTCAACCTTGGACTGCAACAGGGACAGCCGGGCGGCCAGATCTCCGACTTCCTTGGCATTTTTGAACATGACCTGGCCGTAGACCGCCACGATTGTACCGTTTTTCCGTATGGGAATGCGCTGGACCACCATTTTCTGGCCGCTGATCCACTGTGTTTCATTGATCTCCGCCTTGCCGGTTTTGGCCACGATATGCATGCGGGAATGTTCGAGCACCTCCGTGCAGTGTTTGCCGATCTGGGCTGCGGGGGCAAGCCCCAGAAATTCGCCGTAGGGGTCGTTCATGTAGGTCACATACCCATTGACGTCTGTAATCAAAACCCCGTTGTAAATATTATTAAGGATCAGTTCATACATTTCCAGCCGGTCGGTCATGGTATTTTCACCTGAATTGCCGGGGTTGACAGGCTTCTTGCGAGGATAGGCGGACACGGTTTTTCTGTACCGAACTAAACTGTATCAGAATGCCTACAGATTTACAATAAAAAACCCGGGCCCGGATATGTGCAGAAATAACCGGGAATTTGCATTTTGCCGAATAACTTCCTATCTTTGATAAGCCTGTAAAAAGTCTTTTTACAGGCAGTGTTAAGTTTTAAGTGGTTAAGTAAAATCAGAATATTATCTTTTTATTGCTTGGCGGGCATAACATTTTTAAGCCTTTTTACTTTGCCATCATCTTTGATGATGTTGCGAGCCTGCGCAAAAGCACCAGGAAACGCGTTCAATCTTAAATTACCGGAATTCTGGAGGCACCATGCAGATGAAAATCAATGATATCAACGTCCATTTTGAACTCACCGGCAGAAAATCCGCACCGGTGGTGGTCTGCAGCCATTGCCTGGCAGGCAGCACCCGCATCTGGGACCCGCAGATGCAGGCCCTGCAGGAAAAATACCGGTTACTCGTATATGATGTGCGGGGCCACGGACAGACCTCTGCGCCAGAAGGCGATTATTCCATGGACCTGCTGGCAGAAGACGCCCTTGCCTTGATGGATGCCATGGAAATCGAGCAGGCGCATTTCATGGGCATTTCCATGGGCGGCATGATCGGCCAGACCCTGGCGCTGAAATACCCGGAGCGGATCACCGGCCTGATCCTGTGCGACACGGCCAGCCGGGTACCCGCAGACGCCGGTCCCGTCTGGGAAGAGCGGATCGCCGCGGCAAAGGCCCAGGGCATGGCCGCCTTGGCAGATGCCACCCTGGAGCGATGGCTGAGCCCGCAATTTCAGGAGCAATACCCGGACACCACGCAGAAGATCCGGGAAATCGTGCTCTCCACGCCGGTAAACGGTTTTGCGGGCTGCGGCCGGGCCATTGCCGGCTTTGACGTCCACGACCGGCTGCCGCAGTTGTCCGCCCCGACCCTGATCCTGGTCGGGGAAAACGACCCGGGCACGCCGGTGGAAGCCGCCCGGCAGATTCACGGGCAGATCCGGGGCTCCCGGCTGGAAGTGCTCGAGCGGGCCTATCACCTGTCCAACGTGGAAGCCGCCGAATCCTTTAACACCGCGCTGCTCGATTTCCTGGACAGGCTTTAGTTGAAGGTGTCGCGCAGCACCCGCTTTAAGATCTTGCCGGTGGGCGTGCGGGGGATTTCCTCTGCGATGACGACTTTTTTGGGGATCTTGAACCGGGCGATCCTGCCCCGGCACCACTCGATGAGTTCTTCTTCGGTCATCTGCTCGCCCTGGCGCGGCACCACAACAGCCTTGATGGCCTCTCCCCAGGTTTCGTCCGGAAACCCGATGACGCCGGCATCCGCGATTTTGGGATGGCTCATGAGCAGATCCTCGATTTCCGCGGGATAAATGTTTTCCCCGCCGGAAATGATCATGTCCTTTTTCCGGTCCATGATGTATAAAAAGCCGTCTTCGTCCATTCTGCCCATGTCCCCGGAATACAGCCACCCGTCACTTAAGGTTTCCGCCGTGGCCTCGGGCTTGTTCCAATAGCCCTTCATCAGGTTGGTGCCTGAAATCAGCACCTCGCCGAGTTCGTTTGGGGGCACGTCCTGCCCGTTTAAGTCAACCACCCGGATTTCGTTGTGGAAAAACGGAGGTCCGCACGATCCGGCCTTTTCCAGGGCGTTTTCACTGTCGATCACCGTGGCCGGGCCCGTGCACTCGGTCATGCCGTAGAGCTGGCGCACCTCGATGCCCGCGGCCGCGTATTCCTTGATCAGGGCCACCGGCACGGGCGCGGCATACACCAGGGCCATTTTCACGCTGTCCCAGTTGTACTTCTCAAAATCCGGCACCTGCCGCAGAAACATGAGGATCTGGGGCACGGAGCCAAACCAGGTGATGTTTTCCCTGCCCAGCAGTTCCAGGAAATTCTTGGGATCAAATGCGCGCTGGATCACCATTTTCATGCCGAAATGCACGCACATGGGCACTGGTGCCAGCCCGCCGATGTGAAACAGCGGCAGGGGCATGAGCAGGTTCTGGCCGATGTCCCCGAACGTGGCGCGCAGGGTCACAGAGGTGCCGAAGTATCCGTTGTGGGTCAGCTCCGCCCCCTTGGGCCGCCCGGTTGTGCCCGAGGTATACAGGATGGTCAGGGTATCGTCGCCGCCTGCGGTAATTTCGGGTTCCGTATCCGCGGCACCTTCTGTCAGGCTCTTATAGGAGCGGGCGTAGTCGGGTGGATCGTCCGAGAGCGCCACCAGGTGCTCGCACGGCAGGTCAGCGCGGATGGATTCCACCACGGGCGAAAATTCCGGACTGTATATCAGCACTTTGGCCTGGCAGTCATTGATGATGTAAGAAACTTCCGGCCCGGCCAGCCGGTGATTGATCGGCACCATGATGGCCCCGATCTTGCCCAGGCCGAAATACAGGTCAAAAAATTCCGGCTCGTTCAAGCCCAGAAACGCCACCCGGTCGCCGGGTTTTACGCCGAGCGCGGAGACGGCATTGGCAAACCGGTTGCAGCGCTGGTTTAACTGCCGCCAGGTCAGCCGCAGATCTCCCAGGACCAGCGCCTCTCTGGCCGGGCTGAGCGCGGCCCGCTTGGTCAGAAATCCCCCGATATTCATTGTCATAACCCCTCCTCTTTTTTTTCGGCACCTGGTTTCAAAAACAACAATCACCTTGTTGATCAGTGTTCATGTATTATCAAGTTCCCTCGTATGTCAACACCTTTAATGGGATGCGAGGATCTGCCCGGAGTTTGCAGCAAGGTACACTGCTGAACCGAAAAATGGCGGCCGCCCGCAGGCGGCCGCCATATCTCGAAAAAATCCGTATTAGCTTCCCGGAAATCAGAACATCCAGATAAACTCCATGGCCAGGCGCATGGCCACGTCATCACTTTTTGTACCGGGCACAACAATGCCCGTACCCGGATCAGTAGCACTCGACCGCGCGCTGGTAACGTCCTCGATCACCTCGCCGGGGAAGAAAACCGCGGCCTGGCCCTTGACAAAGGTGTGCCGGCTCAGGGCCAGGGTGAGCTCATTGTCCCATTCCGTTCCCACATATCCGGAGTCAACCTGTGTCTCGGTACCGTCAACAAAGCTGGTCACGTTTATGTCTTCGTTCCACCAGAAAGAATTGACATTGGACTTAAACGTCAAAAAGCGCCTGGGGGAAATATCCAGGCCCATGCTGCTCATGGTCAAGCCGGGGTTATCCCCCCGGGCAGTTCCTGCACCCGTGCCATTGGGCAGGCCGCCAGTGACCACCTGTGTGCCGTTTCCGTAAAATCCGGGAAGATAACTGTACACAACGGTACCCAGCATGGTGTTGCCGTCTGCAATGATGGTGTTTTCCCCGCCGAACTTGGTAAACCGCTGGTGGGTGACCACGCCGGTGTACCCGCCGAGTTCGTCGTCATCCGGATTGTCGTCGCCCGAGGTATAGATGAAGCCGAGATGGGGCTTAAATCCCCAGCCCACGGCATCATCCAGGTCCACTGCCACGTCACCGGAAAACGCGTACGCATTAATATCATAATCTCCGTGGGTAAACCCGGTATCCTCGGCTTCGCCAAACTTGTATACACCTTCCAGGAAATATTCCACCAGCCCGGCCTCGGCCTCGTAATAGGCGCCCAGGTAATGGGCGTCCGTATCCGGGACCGCGCCGTTGGCAGTGTCCGTAAATTTCTGTCCCAGGCTGCCGCTGGGCACATTCCGGATCCGGTCGTACATATAAAACCCGCGCAGATTCCTGTTATCATCAATATTATATGTCATATAGCCGGCATACAGGTCTCGATCTTCGTCCTTGCTATCCGACATTCTGCTATCAAAGGCAGGATCAGGATTATCAGGGTCGGTGTCCCAGTTGTTTTCAGAAAGCTTCCAATAGCCGGCGCTGAAATCGATTGTTCCGTAATCACCGTCCAGCCAGAAACCCGGCGCATCATCCCCGTAGGTCAAGCCGCCCGGATCGCCAACAAACCAGATGTCATATCCGGCATGAAACCGCATATTTTCACCCAGCTTATAGGTGCCGTGAACCCGTTCCAGGCCGAAATTGCTTGTTCTGTCGTCATAGCCCCCTCTGTCATCGACAACGACCGTATCCAGAGGCCGGTCAAACTCCAGTGCCGCGTGGAAGCTCCACTTCCGGTCCCTGGGCATGGTATTGAAATAGATCTGGGTTTCATTGCGGATGTAATTTTCTGTTACAGCACCAGACTCATTGCTGTGCTGCTTAAAAAAAGCCGGATCCAAGGCTCCGCCTAGCAATGGATTCTCCAGATCATCCTGGAACCCGAAATCCCATTCACTTTCACTTGTCGGGATCATCCGCATCCGGGCGCCGAAGCTGAAATCAATATTGCCGTAGGTGCTGGACACCACGCTGCCGGTCCCCTGCGGCCCGGCCAGGGGATGATTGGCAAAATCCGGGCCCTTCACATCCTCCCCGGACGTCTGGGCCCAGGCGGTGCCGGCAAGCAGCATGCCGGCGATTAAAATTCCGATCATCTTAAAAAACAGTGTTGATTTTCGCATATTCCATCCTCCTTATTAAAAAAAAAAACGGCTTTCATTCAACCGGCCCTTATAGCCGATGTTTGCATTCTGATATTTTAGGCTTTCGGCCATCACCCCCTTTCCGCCGAGCATCCGGATTGTTTACAAGGCAGCCGAGCCTTGTACAAACCACCGCAACCAACTTGTGCCTGAATTTAAATCAATAATCATGCCATTTGATTCCCGCCAATTATCACCCCGTCCGGATGCCGCTTTTCATACATGGCGCCGCAGTGCTCGCGGCAAACCGCCCGATCCATCGACAACCGCGGACAACACCGGGGCGGCATTTGTGCCCGAAAAAAGTTATCGTAACGCAAAAATAACGGAACCATAACGCTGCTAAACGGCCCGGCCTGCGGATTCATTCCCAAAAAATACTGGAAACCCGGCCCTGAAAAGATTATTTTAGGAACCAATGAATGCAATAAAGCGAATCAAACTGTATCTGGCGCTATCACGCACCCCGCACGGCGTGCTGGACATGGCCACGCCCGCCTTCTGCGTGCTGCTTTACCTGGGCGGCTTTCCGTCTGCGGGCATCGCGGGCATCGGCCTGTTGACCGCGTTTGCCGGGTACACGGCCATATATGCATTCAATGACATTGTGGACTACCGATCAGACCGTGAACAATTTGCGCACAATACCTCTCCGTACGGGCCGCACCGGAAAAAAATTACGCATCCGGAAAACACCGAACAAAGGTACCTGGACTCGCTCATGGTTCGTCACCCAATGGCCCAGGGCCTGCTGCCGTTTAAGGAAGGCCTGGCCTGGGCCGCGGGATGGTCTGTGGTGGCCATTATCGGCGCCTGGCTGTTAAATCCCGTGTGCGCCCTGATATTTGTGCTCGGCGCCGGGCTGGAGGCACTATACTGCCTGATGTGGCGGGTCAGCCCGTGGCGTGCAGTGGTCAGCGGATTTGTCAAGAACATGGGGGCGGTGGCCGCGCTTTTTGCGGTGGACCCGGACCCTTCTTTTTCATTCATGCTGATGCTTTTTGCATGCCTGTTTTTCTGGGAAATCGGGGGGCAGAACATCCCGGCGGACTGGACCGATATCGCCGATGACCGGCGTCTTGGCGCCCAGACCATACCGGTTCGCATCGGCGCGCGCAACTCGGCGGCGCTGGCACTGGCCTGCCTTTGCATTTCCATGGCCTTTTGCCTGCTCCTTTTTTTCATCAGCCTTGAAGGGGCAAAATGGATCGCCCCGATTGCCGCCCTTTTCATCGGCAGCGGCCTGCTCATCGAGCCGGCCGTCAAGCTCCTGGGAAGCCGGCAGCGCGAAGACGCCATGGCGCTTTTCAACAAGGCCAGCTATTTCCCGGCTTCCATGCTCACGGTCACTTTCATTCTCATTATATAAAAACGAGGATCAATCGGATGCGTACTTATTTCGCCCGGATACCGCAGATTCTGATCATGTGCTCCATGATGATGCTCATTGTCTGCCCGTTTGCCATTTGCAGCAATTCCGCGGCTTCCGGCAAAAACGCCCAAACCGAGTGCAACATCCACAAGGGAACGTGCAGCCAGAAGCTCGGCGAGCGCACGGTTGCACTTGAAATCTCCCCCAGGCCGGTCAAGGCCATGGCGGATCTGACATTCCGGGTCACGGTCTCCGGCCCGCCTCTTTCCGGCACGCCGCACATCGACCTGGGCATGCCGGGCATGGAAATGGGGCCCAACCGCGTAAAGATGAAAAAAACCGGAGAAAACACCTACACCGGCAATGGCGTGATTGTCCGCTGTCCGAGCGGTAAAACCACCTGGCGGGCAGCGGTCACGGTCCCCGAAACCGGAACAGCGGCTTTTGTCTTTGATGTGGTTTACTGAATCCATATTCCCGGTGTTTCTGGCAACCGGGTTTACGGTGGGATTCGGCCACTGCATCGGCATGTGCGGGCCGATCGTAATCTCGATTTCCCTGCAGTTAAAAGACCGGCCCGCCTTTTTCCCCCAGCTCTTCTACAACCTCGGCAGAACCGTTACCTATGCCATTCTGGGCGGGATCATGGGCGCCACCGCCTCTTTTACCCGGTTTGCCGCGGACGTGGGCGGTCTTCAAAAAGGCATCCTGGTATTTGCGGGCATATTGATCATCCTCATGGGCGCCGGGATGACCGGCTGGCTGCCCGCAGGCCGGATCTTTAAAAACGCCCCGCCCCTGGCAGGATTTGCCGTATCCGCATACAAGCGTATGATCGCGGCAAACCGCGCGATACTGTTTCTCCCCATGGGTATGCTGCTGGGCCTGCTGCCGTGCGGGCCGGTCTACACGGCCATGATCGCCGCGGCCCGCACCGGCATGGATGCCGGCACCACGTTTTCCGGCATGCTCGCCGGGGCCGGTGTCATGGCCTGCTTCGGGCTGGGCACCATCCCCGCCCTGCTGCTGCTCTCCCAGGTATCCCACGTCAAATGGCTCAAACACCGGGAGGTTATCTACAAAATCGGCGGCATTCTCATGATCCTGGTAGGGGTGTATTTCACCTGGAAGGGGATCACATACTGAATGGGAAAACAAGGCCGGTCCCGCAAAAAGAAACTCGGTTCTTCAGTGTTTATCGATGCGGGCGAAAGGCTTAAAAAACAAAGCAATTGACAGAACCGACAGAAAAGTAATATTATTACTTTAAAAAAATATTACCGGAGTCGCAAAATGAAGGTTACGATCAAGGGACAGATCACCATTCCCCGGTCGATCAGAGAAAAATTGAACATTACACCCGCTGACGAGATTGATTTTGTAGAGGAAAACGGGCGGGTATATGTTGTCAAAAAAACAAATGCAGATGCCGGGAAAAGCAAATTCCGGACACTGCGGGGAACTGCCACGGTAAAAATGACCACGGACGAAATTATGGCCCTGACAAGAGCAGATCAATGAACGGGGTTCTTGTTGATTCAAATATCGTGCTGGATGTGTTCCTGGATGATCCCGACTGGGGGGACTGGTCTGAAGCAAGACTGGCTGAATACGATCAGGCCGGGACCTTGTATATCAATCCGGTGGTGTATTCCGAAATTTCGATCGGTTTTAAGCGCATCGAGGAAGTTGAATCCGCCATTGCCCGGGCGGGTTTCAAAATGCTGCAAATCCCCAAAGAAGCCCTGTTCATGGCCGGCAAGGTCTACCTCGAATACAGGAGGAAAAAAGGCACCAGAACCAGTCCGCTTCCGGATTTCTATATCGGCGCCCATGCGGCGGTTCTGGAAATGGCGCTGATAACCAGGGACACATCCAGGTATCGCACATATTTCCCCACAGTCAGACTGATCACCCCGTAAAGCGCCCGCCGCATGCCGTTGTCAACGTCTGCATCCTTTTGCAAAAATTAATTAAAATCAAAATGGTAAAACGGCTCCAGATATGAGCGGTTTTTTTAGCAGTCGTTCCATTCTGCATCTGTTTTGGATTTTGAATTTTGGTCATTGGAATTTGTTTCGAGATTCGTACTTCGAATTTCGAATTTATGCCCTGTATATTTCCCTGACTCCTTTAAGGAGGATAGCTGAAGCCAGCCGCCATGCGGGTGAAGACTCACTATGTCCGCTCCGGCTTGCGCCCGGTGTGAATGGCGGCAATCCCGTTGGTCAGGCGCTTGTAGGAAACGGATTCAAAACCGGTTTCCGCCAGTATGGATTTTAACTCTTCTGCAGTGGCAAACATGCGGATGGTTTCTGAAAGACATGCATAGGACTGGCTTGATCCGGCCAGCAGCCGGCCGATCAGGGGCATGGCATAAAACGAGTACAGGTCGTAGACCTCTCTGAAAACCGGGTTGACCGGCCTGGAAAATTCCAGGCACATCATGCGTCCCCCGGGTTTGAGCACCCGGTACATTTCGGCAAAACCCTGTTTTACGTGCGTGAGATTGCGGATGCCGAATCCCACCATGGCTGCGTCAAAGCAGTTGTCCGGCAAGGCCATGCATTCGGCATCCCCGTGGACATAATGGATGCGGCCGCCCAAACGCTGGTTTTCCGGACGAATCATGCCGGCGCGCATCATCTCCGTGTTCATGTCGTAGACAAACACCCTGCCCTGCCCGCCGATGCGCCCGGCGGCATAAACGGCCAGGTCCCCGGTGCCGCCGCAGACGTCCAGGACCCGGTCGCCGGGCGCCAGGCCCATCATGGCCACGGCCGCCCGCTTCCAGGCGTAATGAACGCCAAAACTCAGCACCGTGTTCATGAAATCGTACCTGGGCGCCACTTGGTTGAAATGCCGGCGCACCGCATCCTTCTTTTTTTCCGCAGGCAGGTGCCGCAATCCGAAATACGTATATCCCGAATCATCCGCAGCCGGATTCAGCACTTTTTCGCGCTGCTGCCGGCCGAACCACCCCGGATTTTTCAGTAACTTCATTCTTTTGATCCTGTCCTCCTTTTCCGTCCGGCGCACCGGTTTTATTCCAAAGAATGATAAATTCGTAAAAAGTCTTAAAACCGTTATAACCTTCAGGTAATAAAATGATAACTTTCTGATTTTACTTAAACACTTAATCACTTAAAACTTAACACTGCCTGTAAAAAAGACTTTTTACAGGCTTATCATAAATATCTGTAATTCACACCGGTTTTCTCAGGTGCATGACGTAATTCATCCCGCAGCGCCGCGTAAGCCAGGCCCGCCGGATAAACGGCATGTACATGAACCCGGAACAATCGGCCACCGCCAGGCCCTCGGCCTCGGCCCATGCCGCCAACTCATCGGGACGGATGAACCGGGCAAACGCGTGGGTCCCTTTTTCCGCAATGCCCAGCAGGTATTCCGCGGCCAGGATTACCAGCAAACAGGACCTGATCGTGCGGTTGATAGTGGAAAAAAAGATGTCACCGCCCGGCTTTGCCAGGGCCGCGCAGGCCGCCACGATCGCTTGCGGGTCCGGCACGTGCTCCAGCAGTTCCATGCACGCCACAATATCATACCGTCCGGGGCTCTCGCGGGCAAGCGTTTCCGCAGAAACCCGCCGATAGTCGATGTTCAGCCCGGATTGCCGGGCATGGGCCCGGGCGGCTTCAAGCACGGGTTCGGAAAGGTCGATCCCGGTCACTTCCCCGCCGGCACCGGCCAGGGCTTCGGACAGGATCCCGCCGCCGCATCCCACGTCAAGAACCTGTTTTCCGGAAATTCCCGAATACTCCCGGATATAACCGACCCGCAGGGGGTTGATATCATGCAGGGCCTGCAAAGGGCCCTTTTTGTCCCACCAGTACCGGGCCTGGCCGGAAAAGCGCCCGATTTCCCGGGGATCGATATTTTCCCGAGCGGCTGCCATCAGTCAACCTCGAGACCGGCCCGGACAAAGGCCGGGCGCAGAAACTCCAAACTTTTGGCCCCCGCTGCGGCCGGTTCATTTACATACGGATACAGCTCCAGGGAGATGTCTCCGGCATACCCGAGCCGTTTTACGGCCTGCAGCACTTCCGCAAAATCAATGGCCCCGTCTCCGGGCACGATGTGCTGATGAATCCGGCTTTTTCCGATATCCTCGATATGCACGTGGCCCACCCATTCAAACAGGGTTTCAAACGCGGCCGCCGGGTTCTCCCCGGCGCAGAAAAAGTGCCCGATATCAAAATTCACGCCCACCATGGGCGAGTCCACCCGCCGGATAAAATCCAGAAACTCGCCGGTGCGCTCGATCATAAGGCCGGGCTCGGGCTCCACCAGGAGGCGCACGCCCAGCTCTTCTGCCAGGGGCGCCACGGCCTCGATACCGTGATGAAAAAGCATCACGGACTCGTTGCGCGAAGCACCGTTCAGCGGACCGCCCGGTGGCACGGAAATATTGCGCGCGCCCAGTTTTGCGGCCAGATGCAGGCACTGCCGGGTATGATCAATGCGCTGCTTTCGTCTTTCCGGTTCCTGTTCGATCCAGGACGGCAAGTACGTGTCTCCCACGGCAAACAGGGTAAAGCTGTTCAGGTTGGTCACCCCGAGCCGGTGCCGGTCCAGCAGGGCCTTGATTTGCGCCACCTGATCGGCGTCATAATCGGGCGGGTACAGGTGCGGCCGGTCGCACATGATCTCCACGCCGGCAAACCCCAGGTCCGCGATTTTTTCAATTGCCTGATCCAGGCTGAACCGGGTAAACGCGTTGGTGCTGTATCCGAGTCTCACGGATGCCCTCCCTTAAAAGTATAGAATTAACCACGAAGGGCACGAAGTTCACGAAGAAAAACACGATAAAAATATTTCCTTCGTGCGCTTCGTGTACTTCGTGGTTCAAATAATAAAATCCCAATAACCTCAGTGAGCGGCGCAGATTTTTTCCAGTCTTTCCAGCGCTGCAACCTGGTCTGCAAAGCCCGCTGGTGCGCCCGGGCCTGCGGGTTTTTTAAAGTAAAAGGCCAGTTCCGGCACCGCGCCGGCACGGCCGGCAAGGCGCAGGGCCGCCATCCACCGGGCCAGGTCCATGACCATGGGCGCGGCCAGGATGGAATCCCTGCCCTGGAGATTGACCCGCAGGCTCATGGGCAGGCCGAAGATCCCCTCAAAATCGATCACGTCCCAGGCTTCCTTGGCATCGCCCCGGGGCGGATAATAGTCGATGCGCACCTGGTGGGCGGATTTGCCCCAGCGCGCCGCTCCGGGCGCGTATCCCAGCACGTCTTCGAGCACTCCGGTCTTGTTGTCCAGCTTGCAGGCCGAATGATCCGGATCCATGAGGTTTTCCCCGTCTGCATTGCCCAGGATATTCAGGCTGTACCATCCGTTGACATGCAGATTGCGCGCCCGCAGGGCAGAGGCCAGCACCACTTTCAGGTAGGTCTGCCCGGTTTTGCCGTCTTTGCCGCAGACCGGCACCCCGTGCTGGTTTGCCGCATCCAGAACAGCCGGGATCTCGATGTGGTTGGGCGTGAAATTCACCACTGCAATGCCGGCCTCCACTGCAGCCGCGGCATATGCGATATCCGGCAGCGGCACGTCCCCGACGTGTTCATACATCGCCTCGAGCGTGGCATATTGATCCAGGTCATGGCTCGCCCCGGCGGGCAGCAGGTTGATCACTACGGGCTCCCGGTCGGCATAACGCGCGGCAAATGCCGCCATGTCGGCCCTGAGACAGGCCACCTGGCTTTTGAAATCCAGGCCGGCATCCGGGGGCGCCTTGATTTCAATGTTTTCCAGCTCTTCTGCATAAGGCTCCCATATCCCCTTTTCCAGCACGCCGCAGTGTTCAAGGGCCTCCGGAAATGACACGGAGGCCCGGTCCCACCCTGCCATCTCCATCTGCCCCGGGCCGCCGAGATCCGGAAACTTGTCCGCCGTGGTCAGGTAAGGCGTTACCAGCTCCGGGGTCTTTTGCAATACCTGCAGCGCTGCGGCCAGGGTCGATCCGATCGCCCCTTTTGCACCGGCAACCAGCAGGAGCACGCCGTTTTTGGACTGATCCGCGTTTTTCATGTCTTCTTTCCGCCTTCCCTCCGAATGAGCAGCAGCGTATTTCCGGTCACGCTCAGGCTGCTGAGCATCATGGCCCCCACTGCCACCAGGGGGTTTAACAGTCCGCTCATGGCCACGGGAATGGCCACGGCATTGTAAAAAAACGTGAACCAGAGGTTCTGGCGCACGGTCCGGGCCACCTGCCCGGCAAGATGTTCAAAGTCCCGGATCCGGTCCGGATCGTTTCCCATGAGGGTCACGGCCGAGGCCCTGGTTCCGATATTGGTGCCGTTGTGCACGGCGATTCCCAGGTCTGCCGCAGCCAAAGCCGGCGAGTCGTTGACCCCGTCGCCCACCATGGCCGTATAATATCCCTGTTTTTTCAGTGCGTCCACAAATTCCGCCTTGTCCCTGGGCAGCAGGTCGCCGCGACAGTCCGAAATTCCCAGGGCCTGTCCCACCGCGCGGGTGGTCTGCCCGTTGTCGCCCGAAACCAGGGCGAGTCTCACGCCCCGCTGCTGTAAATCCCTGATCATGGACTTCCCGGAGGCACGCAGCGGATCTCCGAAACAAAACACGGCCGCAAGCCGGCCGGAAACTGACATATACACATACGACAAATCCGGGCTCTCCGTCAACTGCAGGCTCTCCAGCCTTTGCCAAAAGTCTTCGATTTCGGCCGCCATGAATGCCGCCGAGCCGATCCGGACCCGCTTTTGGCCGAAGCTGCCGCAAATCCCGTTTTCTTCCTCTGCCGCATCGCAAACGGCTGCGGGTGCAATGCCGCGCGCTGCGGCCGCCTGCACGATCGCTTCGGCCGACCGGTGCGCGGAATGTTTTTCCAGTCCCGCGGCAAGGCAAAGCAGCCGGTCCGTGTCCATTTCCGCCACCGGCAGGATATCCGCGAGCTTCCAGTTTCCCTGGGTCAGGGTGCCGGTTTTGTCAAAAACCGCGGCATTGACATGCCGGATGCGCTCGAATGCCGTGAAATCGTGCACCAGGATTCCCTTTTCCCCGGCCAGCGAAATCCCGGCCACCCGCGCAAGCGGAATGGCCACGCCGAGTGCGCACGGACATGAAATCACCAGTACGGTTACGCCCCGGATCAGTGCCTCCCGGAATTCAAGGCCGGATGCAAACCAGACTGCACCGGTGCCCGCGGCCAGCAGCACCACAGCGGGCACGAAAAATCTGAGCACGCGGTCTGCGGCATCCTCGATCCCGGTTTTTTTTGCCAGGGCGTCTTCCATGATGGCAATCAATTGACCGGCCATGGAATCCGCGCCCTTGGCCGTGGTTTTTGCCTGCAGATCCCCGCTGACCAGCCGGGTGCCGCTGCTCACCGCATCGCCTTCTCGTTTAACCACGGGCCGGGCCTCGCCGGTGAGCGCGCTTTCGTTTACCCGCCCGGCGCCGGACACGATCCGGCCGTCTGCGGGGATGGTCTCATCTGCCAAAACGCGGAAGATATCCCCTGTGCCCAGGACGTCCATGCCGGCAAACCGGCCTTCCGGGTATTGCCGGGAACAGATCCGGACCTTTTGCGGCAGAAGGTCAAAAAAGCTGCTGATCCGGGCCTGGACCCGGTCCCGGGTCCACTGCTCCACGGCCTTGCCGATGAGCACAAGGGTGATGAGCATGGCAGCGGTGTCAAAATACAGGTGAATGCTGCCCTGGAAAAAGTTGTACAAACTGTAGGCAAAAGCCGAGCCCGCCCCGAGCGTGATCAGAGTTTCCATGCCCGGGGCGCCCATGCGCATCCCGGAGAGGGCTTTCCGGTGAATCGGGGCGCCGCCGTATACAAACACCACGGCTGCCATCACCAGAATCGGCCACGAGATGCGGGCGGCGGCCTCCCCGGGCAGATCCATGAAAAACCCCGAGTACAGGGCAAAGGAAAGCATCATCACGTTCATGGTCAAAAACGCGGAGATCCCCAGACGGACAAAGGCTTTGACCGATTCCCGCCCCCTGCCCGCGCCGGCGGGCACGGCCTGGTATCCGAGCCTGTCCACGGCCGCCATGATCCGGTGCGGTGCGCTTTTGACCGGGTCATAAAAAAGCCGGACCCGGTCGGTGACAAAATGACACGCTGCCTGCTCCACGCCCGGCATGCGCTGCAGGCCCGCTTCGATCACCCACGCGCAGGCCGGGCACCACATGCCGTAAACTGTCAGATCCAGGGGCAGGCACCGCTCCGGGGGCGGTGCGCCGTCACTGTCTTCCGAATCCGCGGCCGCCTGCCCATCCTCCGGATTTCCGGGGCTCTGCGAACCCGCCCGCTTTGCCAGGTCTGCTTCGGACTGCGGAATAATGCCGGCATCCACGCACCGCCGGTATATCTCGGTCTCCCTGAAGTGTGCCGGATCGGGGCTTTCTGATGCCTCCATGAGCATGCGGTAGACCTGGCGGCACCCGGTGCAGCAAAAAACCAGCGAGCGCCCGGCGATTTCATCTGCCACCGCCCCGTGCCGGGTTGTCAGGCCGCACAGATCACAGGCTTGCACGGGTCTATTCGTCGAGTGGGTCATATCGTGCTTACAAGCGCTTATAACGATTTTTCGGGTAATGCCCTGTATCCGCATCCAGCTCTGCAAAAACAGATCGCGGCTTCACGGATTTTCGCAGTCAAAATCGGCATCGATATCGAAATCGAAATCGATCGGCTTCCCGGTTTTCCGCAGGTCGGGGCGGCGGGGAAGTTTGCGCATCTGCCGTCCCGACCTGGCCACCCCCCCAGACAGTTGCCGCTATCCAATCCGGAAAAGCTTCAAATTCCCTGGAGTTCAAAGACAAACCATCCGGATTGGCAAGCCTGAATCAGCCTGTGGTAAGCCGGCCGGGTTTTCTCGTGCGGAGATTGACGGGGCTGCCGCATGGCGCATTGCACGAGGGCCGGAGCAGCTCTTGGCGAAGCTGAGCCGGCGGCCGGCTCTGTTTGAGCCGGAAGGCGAGTTTGCGGAGCCGCCGCGAAGCGAGCCTTAGAGATGCCCGGCCCGAGTGC
>JAIPEJ010000019.1 GCA_021737225.1 Desulfobacteraceae bacterium | reverse complement strand
AACCGGGACCGGATGGACAAGTCGTGCTTTTCCGCGCATAAAGGCGGCGCAGTGGAAGTGCACGAGTTTTTCAGCGACGAGGAGGAAGCCGGGTGGGTGGCGGACAAGATCGCGATGCTGAACCGTTCCGGGATCCCCTACGACCAGATGGCGGTGCTCTACCGGACCAAGTTCTGTTCGCTGCCCTTTGAGCAGGCCATGCGCTTTTCCGGCATTCCCTATAAAATGCTGGGGGACAAGGGTTTTTTCGAGCGCAAGGAAATCCTGGACATCAACTGTTATCTGACCGCGGCGGTGTTTCCAAAGGATGACGCGGCATTTGAGCGGATTTTGAACACGCCCAAGCGGGGCATCGGGCCAAAGATGGTGGAGAAGATCAACGCCTGGCGCGCCCCTGATTCCGGCTTGTCCGGAGCGGCAGCCCGGGCGGTCTCCGGGAAAATCCTGTCCGGAAAGGTCCACAAGGAGCTCTCCGATCTGCTTGGGCTTTTAAAGGACATCGAGCCCATGGCCCCGGATGCGGCAATCCGGGAGGTGATGGACCGCACGGGATACGAGGATTTCTTGAAGCAGCAGGCCAGGACCGAAGACGAATTCACCGCGCGCATGGAAAATATCGAGCAGCTCATGTACGCCGCGGCCCGGTTTGAGACCGTGCTCGATTACCTGGAAGAAGCGGCCCTGATCCGGGAGGACAAGGAGGACGGCCAGGACCGGGAGGCCGGGGTCAACCTGGCAACCATCCATGCCAGCAAGGGCCTGGAGTTTCACGTGGTGTTCGTGGTGGGGTGCGACGAAAACCTGCTGCCCCACTGGAAGTCCCGCGACAGCGAGTCCGAGGTCCAGGAGGAGCGGCGGCTGATGTATGTGGCCATGACCCGGGCGGAAAAGTTTCTTTTCCTGACCACCGCGGATTTCCGCAAGGGCCAGTTCAGCCCGGTGAGCCGGTTTGTCACGGAAGTTGCCGAATCCCTGGAGCAAGGCCAGCGGCAGACTGACTAGGTGTCGTCCTTGTTGTCTTTGGAGATTTGGGTTTTAAGCTTGCGCTCGAGATCTTCCTGCATCTTTTTGCGTTTTTCCGCCTGTTGTGCCCGCAGGGAATCCAGGGTCTTTTTCTCGTCCTGCTTTTTCTGGCGGAACTTTTCAAGCTCCCTGGAAATCCCGGCTTCTTCGGGCTGATCGGAAATTTCCTCGATGCGGTGATGGTTGCTGATAAAAAGCCGGATTTCGCCTGCTTTTTCAACGGTCTCAACAATGCCCATGGACCGCAGCTTGCGGCTGATGCGGCTGGCTTCCTCCGGGGAAATCGCCAGCATTTGTCCGACATTCTCCAGGGTGGGCGGTGCGTTGTGCCGGTATTCCAGGATCCGGACGGCGGCCACGAGCAGGTGTGCTTCCTTGTATTGGGTGTTGACGTTCATGGCGTATCCCCTTTTTCAATTTCTTGACACGTTAGAATGGAAATCGTATCATCCTTTCGATTTGAGTCAAGCTCGTTTCACACAGGACATAACAGGCAGCCGACATACACTGAAATTACCGGAGGACGGCATGACAGAGATCATAGAGGTCAAGGCAAGAGAGATACTTGATTCACGCGGAACACCCACAGTTGAAGTGGACATGTTGCTCGACAGCGGCGCTTTCGGCCGGGCTGCAGTTCCTTCGGGCGCTTCCACAGGTTCCCGCGAGGCGCTTGAACTCAGGGATGAGGATTCGGGTCGATACGGCGGAAAAGGGGTTACCCGGGCGGTGGAAAATGTCAATAACCTGATCGCCCCGGCGATCATGAGTATGGATGCGGCATCCCAGAACCTGCTGGACGCGGCGCTGCTGGAGCTCGACGGCACGGAAAACAAGTCCCGCCTTGGGGCAAACGCGATCCTTGGTGTTTCCATGGCCGCAGCCCGGGCCGCTGCCGATGCTTACGGAATGCCCCTGTACCAGTATATCGGCGGATTAAACGGCCGCTACATGCCCCTGCCCATGATGAACATCGTCAACGGAGGGGCCCATGCCGCCAATAACCTGGATATCCAGGAATTCATGATCGTGCCCGCCGGCGCCAGCTCCATTGCCGGGGCCGTGCGAATGGGCGCGGAAACCTTCCAGGCATTAAAGGGCCTGCTCAAAAAGCGCGGCATGGTCACCGCGGTAGGGGATGAAGGCGGGTTTGCCCCGGATCTGGATTCCAATGAAGCGGCCCTCAAGACCATTATCGAGGCCATTGAGACTGCGGGCTACCGGCCGGGCACGGATATCGGCCTGGCCATTGACGCGGCTGCCACGGAATTCTTCGATAACGGCCAGTACGTGCTGGCCTCTGAAAACCGGCGCCTGTCTGCCGAAGAGATGATCGAATACTATGCCGACCTGATCGACCGCTACCCCATATTCTCTATCGAAGACGGGCTGGCCGAGCAGGACTGGGACAACTGGACGATCATGACCGAGAAGCTGGGAAACCGGGTACAATTGGTGGGCGATGACGTGTTTGTGACCAACCCGGAAATATTTGCCCGGGGCATTGAAAAGGGCATCTGCAATTCCATCCTGGTCAAGCTAAACCAGATCGGCACGCTCTCCGAGACCCTGGAAACCATTGACATGGCTAAGCTGGCCGGTTATACGACCGTGATTTCCCATCGTTCCGGGGAAACCGAGGATCACTTCATCTCCGACCTGGTCGTGGGGGTCGCCGGCGGACAGATCAAGACCGGGTCCATGTCCCGCAGCGACCGGGTGGCAAAATACAACCAGTTGCTGCGCATCGAGGAAGAACTGGGCAACAGCGCCCAGATGTCGCAGAACCCCTTTCTGGCATAATGGGCGGCCCATGCATCGGATTGCGCTTGTCATAATGGTTTTGGCCGGACTGATGGTTTTCGGCCCGGCATCCCCGGTTGCCGGGTACGTGATCCCGGGTCCGTTCGTGATCGAGAAGATGCTGGAGACCCTGGATATGCCGGAAGGGATGCGGGTGAAACAGGAAATCCGGATCCCTGCCACGAGCCAAACAGCGGCATCCGAAAGCACGGAGCCGATAGCACCGGTGCCTGAAAGCGTGGGGCCGGTGCGCGGGCCGAAAATCGTGCCTGAAAACAATGCCGAGCCGGCCAGGGCGTTTGTCCAGCAGGTGCGCTACCGGCTGCCCGAAGCGTTCCGATCCGATATTGAAACCGCCCGGCTCAATCGGATTCATGTGTTTTACAGGGGCGAGTCGATCACCGTGCTTGACGGGCGCGTGGTCTCGGGTAACCCGGCATGGCACACCTGTTACAAGGACCTGTTCCTGTTTTCTGCCCGCAAGCCCATGGTCCGGTACCTGGAGCGTCTTGGCATTGATATGGACCAGTCAAGCCTGGGCCGGATGGACAAAGACCTGGTGTACGTGCTGGGCGCGCGCTTTCCGGACAAAAGCCGCCAGCAGATCTGGGTGGATAAGGCCTCTTTCCGGCCGGTGCGCTGGATCGTGACCCCGGCCGAAGATCCGCAGTCCCCGCCGGTTCACGAAATCCGCTATCTGGAGTGGGAACAGAAAGGCGATACGTGGTACCCGGGTATTATTGAGTTTTACGAAAACGGGGAAAAGGCCCAGACCATGGCGGTGCAGCAGTTCTGGGCCGATTCGGAGATCCCCGCGGAGCTGTTTGATATCGGCGTGTTGCGCCGGAGCTATGCCCGGTCCGATGAAAAGACACCGGAAGAAGGGGCGCCGGGCGAGGAAATCCGGGACGAGATCGAAGAGTTTAAAAACATCTACGAATATTGACGGTTTCGTAAAAAATCTAAAAAATGTTCTGTCCGCCAAGCAACGAAAATATAAGGTTTTGATTTTACTTAAACACTTAATCACTTAAAACTTAACACTGCCTGTAAAAAAGACTTTTTACAGGCTTATCAATATTAAGCTGAAAAACCCGAACGAGGGAGCGGTATGCCAGGCAAATCCAAATTCATTTTCGTAACCGGCGGGGTGCTTTCATCTCTGGGCAAGGGCCTTGCTTCCGCCTCGATCGGGGCCTTGCTGGAAAGCCGGGGCTTGAGCGTGACATTGCTGAAGCTCGATCCCTACATCAACGTGGATCCGGGGACCATGAACCCCTTTCAGCACGGCGAGGTATTTGTCACCGACGACGGGGCGGAAACCGACCTGGATCTGGGACATTACGAGCGGTTTGTCACCGTCCGGCTGGGGCGCGACAATAATTTCACCACCGGAAAGATCTACCATTCCGTGATCAACAAGGAACGCCGGGGCGATTACCTCGGCGGTACCGTGCAGGTGATTCCCCATATTACCGACGAGATCAAGGAAAGCATCTGGAAGTCCTCCAATGATGCGGATATCGTGATCGTGGAGATCGGCGGGACCATCGGCGACATCGAAAGCCTGCCGTTTCTCGAGGCCATCCGCCAGTTCCGTTTTGACGCGGGCAAGGACAACGTGCTCTATGTTCATCTCACCTTTATTCCCTATATTGCTGCCGCGGGCGAACTCAAGACCAAGCCCACCCAGCACAGCGTCAAGGAACTCCGGAGCATCGGCATCCAGCCAGATATTCTCATGTGCCGAACGGACCGGTATCTGCATCCGGACATCAAGGCCAAAGTCGCCCTGTTCTGCAATGTGAGCCAGGATGCGGTCGTCACGGCAAAGGACGTGGACTGCATCTACGAGTGCCCCCTGGTGTTTCACAAGGAAGGCCTGGACGCCAAAATCCTGGAGATTCTCAATATCTGGACCGGGGCCCCGCGCTTGGAGGACTGGGAAAACATGGTCCAGCGCTACAAGTCCCCCCAGGAGCAGGTGACCATCGCGGTTGTGGGCAAATACACGGATCTGACCGAATCCTACAAGAGCCTGAACGAAGCCCTGTATCACGGCGGTATTGCCAACAACGCCAGGGTGGAGTTGTCATTCGTGGATTCCGGGACACTGACCCCGGAGAACTGCGCCGAAGTTCTTGTCGGCGCCCACGGTATCCTGGTGCCCGGCGGGTTCGGCTCCAGGGGCATCGAGGGGAAAATCGAGGCCATACGGTATGCCCGGGAAAACCGGATACCCTATTTCGGCATCTGCCTGGGCATGCAGCTGGCCGTGATCGAATTCGCCCGGAATGTTGCCGAAATTGCGGATGCGCACAGCTCGGAGTTCAAGCCGGAAACCAAAGCACCGGTGATCTATCTGATGACCGAGTGGTTTGACGAGCGCACCCAAACGATTCAGCGGCGGGATGCCAACTCGGAAAAGGGCGGCACCATGCGTCTCGGCGCTTATCCCTGCCGCTTGACATCCGGCACCAAGGCATTCGAAGCATACGGGGCCACCGATATTTCCGAACGACACCGGCATCGCTACGAGTTTAACAATGATTACCTGGAGCCGCTCAAGGAGCACGGGATGGTGTTTTCCGGTTTTTCTCCCAGGGGCGATCTGGTTGAAATCGTGGAATTAAAGGACCATCCCTGGTTTCTGGGCTGCCAGTTCCACCCTGAGTTCAAGTCCCGGCCCATGTCGGCCCATCCGCTGTTTCTTGAATTTATACGGGCCGCGCTGCAGCGCAAATAGTCCCGGTTTATTCGCCTTTCCGGTTTATGCCGGCGCAATCAGGTTGACACCGGGGCCATTTCCGGGCAGATCCGGATTGAAGACATGGCCGCCTGCTACGGGGGCGAGGAAATCCTGGTGCTTTTACCCCGCACCCGCAAGGTGGCCGGGGTGATTTTCGGCGAACGGATCCTGGAGAAAATCCAAATCAGCAAATACCCGTATGAACAAGATCTTGTCCGGCGACAAGCGCGATAAAAATGAAATAACGAGGTATATGATCCGGCAGCTCGAAGGACGTTCGTATTCAATCAGCGGGAAGGAATGAAATTGCAATGTCCGGTATCGCTTCAGCCCGGAGACCGCGTCGGCATTGTTGCTCCGGCAAGCCCCTTTGAACGGGACCGTTTTGACCGGGGCATCGAGGTTCTGGGAAAAATGGGCTATTCCCCGGTGTTTGACGAGACCTTGTTTCGAAAAAATGGCTATTTTGCGGGAACGAGCGGCGAGCGGGCGCGCGAGATCCAGGCTTTTTTCAGCGCCCCGGACATCAAAGCCCTGTGGTGCGCGCGCGGAGGCTACGGCAGCCTGCGCCTGCTGCCTGAACTTGATTATCCCGCCATCAGCCGACAGCCAAAGATTTTTATCGGATGCAGCGATGTCACCGCGCTGCTGACCACCCTGCATACGCGCTGCGAAATGGTCACTTTCCACGGTCCCATGGTGAGTTCCCTGGCAGAGGCGGATCAGGGCACGCTCGACGGGATCAGAACCGCTTTGGGCGGAACCCGGCCCGTTGAAGTCGAAGCGCACCACGGACAGGTCATCCGGCCGGGCCGCGCCAGGGGGCCGTTGATCGGCGGCAACCTGGCGACCCTGTGCCATCTGCTGGCCACGCCGTATGCCCCGGATTTTCGCGGATGCATCCTGTTTGTCGAGGATACCAAGGAAAAGCCTTACCGGATTGACCGCATGCTCACGCAGATGGATTATGCCGGTTGCTTTGCGGAAATCTGCGGCCTGGCGGCCGGATCGTTTACCGACTGCGGCCGGCCCGGGGTGGTTGCGCGCGTTTTTGAAGAACTGTTTGCAGACCGGGACTTTCCGGTTGTGACCGGTTTCCCCGCAGGGCACGGTAATCCCAACATGACCCTGCCCATCGGGGCGGGGGCCACGTTAGACAGCGTATCCATGTCGCTTACCTATGACGCCCCGGCCGTGTGCCGGCCCGGGCAGCCCGGCGAGCCCGACAGGCCATGAAGCGGGCGGCGGAATTGATGCAGCAGGCGGTGGAAACCGGGGTCTTTCCCGGAGGTGTGCTCCTGGCGGCACGATTTGACCAGGTCGTGTTTCACCAGGGATTCGGCGTCACCGATCATATCCGGCGGATACCGGTGACCTGCGATACCGTCTACGACCTTGCCTCTCTGACCAAGCCGCTGGCCACGGCCGCAGCGCTCATGCACCTGGTGCAGCAGGGGCGCATCCGCGTGGAGGATCGGCTCGGCGAGGTGATTCCCGGATTTTCCGAAACAGACAAGAACCAAATCCGGATTCGGCATCTGTTGTGCCACAATTCCGGGCTGCCGCCTTATCGACCCTATTTTCGAACCCTGCGCAGGCTTCCGGAAAATGGGCGTAAGGCCGAACTCCGGCGGCTGCTGATCAACGCGCCGGTCCGGGATGCCCCGGGCACATGCACCCGGTACAGCGACCTCGGGTTCATGATCCTGGACTGGGTGATCGAACGGGTTTCCGGCAGGAGCCTGGACCGGTATGCGGCGCAGCAGATTTATGCGCCCATGGGTATCCGGGATCTGTTCTTTATTCCCGGGGGGCCTCCGGATCCGGAAAGAACTTTCGCCCCGACCCGGCTCTGCGCGGACCGGGAAGTGGTTAGCGGACGGGTGCATGATGAGAATGCCGATGCAGTCGGCGGGGTATGCGGGCATGCCGGGCTTTTTGGCACCTCCGGGGCGGTGTTTGCCCTGCTTTGCGACCTGCTTCTGACGGTTTGCGGCCGATCTTCAAGCGGGGTGTTTTCCCGGGATGTGGTTGGCGATTTTTTGCGGCCGCCCGAGGGGACGGAACGGGCCATGGGATTTGACACGGTTTCGCCCGAAGGTTCGAGCAGCGGCCGATATTTCACTCCGGGCCGGGCCGTAGGGCACCTGGGATTTACGGGTACCTCGTTCTGGATGGATCCGGTATCCGGGGAAACGGTGATTCTGCTGAGCAACCGGGTGTTGGCCGGTCGGGGCAACCGGAAGATCCGGGCTTTTCGCCCGGAACTCCACAATGCGGTCATGCAGCACATGCAGGCGGGAAATTAACCGAAAATCCGGTTTTCCGCGGGAAATGTGGTGTATTTTCCGCTTGTCATTTCGTTGTACTTTTGTTAATAAATTGGTCTTATATATACCTGCAATCCGGGCAAAAACGGCGCCATGGCCGTCTATGATTCTTTGATCTTGATGATCGACACATGGGCCTGTAAATCGTGTCTGAACGAAAAAAACCGGGTTTTCGTCGGGACGCTGAATAGACGAAGGAGGAACGATCTTGTTTTGGGATTCTTTGCTCGGCATATTCTCCAGTGATCTTGCAATCGATCTGGGGACAGCCAATACATTGGTATTTGTCAAGGGCAGGGGCATTGTTTTGAGTGAACCCTCGGTGGTGGCGGTGCGTACGGACGATCGGTCCAAGAACCGGGTCCTGGCCGTGGGGTTGGAAGCCAAGAACATGCTCGGCCGCACGCCGGGCAATATCGTGGCGATCCGTCCCATGCACGACGGAGTGATCGCGGATTTCGACGTGACCGAGGCAATGCTCCGGCATTTTATTCATAAGGTACATAACCGCCGCACCTTTGTCCGGCCCCGGATCGTGGTCGCGGTTCCCACCGGCATTACGCCGGTGGAAAAACGGGCGGTCAAGGAAGCGGCCGAGTCGGCAGGCGCGCGCGAGGTTTTTTTGATTGAAGAGCCCATGGCAGCGGCCATTGGCGCGGGCATGCCCATCACCGAGCCGACCTGCAACATGGTGGTGGATATCGGCGGCGGAACGACCGAGGTGGCTGTCATTTCTCTTGCCGGAATCGTGTACAGCCGTTCGATCCGGGTGGCCGGCGACAAGATGGATGCGGCCATCGCCCAGTACGTCAAGCGCAAGTATAACCTGCTCATCGGCGAGCGCAGCGCGGAAATCATCAAGACCACGATCGGCAATGCTTATCCGGACTCGGAAAGCTACGAGACCATCGAGGTAAAGGGACGTGACCTGGTTTCCGGGATTCCCAAGATCCTGGCCATTGATTCCGAGGAGATCCGGGTGGCGATTGCCGAGCAGATTGATGCCATCGTGGAAACCACCAAGATCGCGCTTGAGCAAACCCCGCCGGAACTCGCTGCAGATATCGTGGACATGGGTATCGTGCTCACCGGCGGCGGCGCCTTGCTCAAAAACCTGGACAAGCTGTTGCGGGAGGAAACCGGCCTGCCCATTACCGTAACCGATGATCCGCTGTCCACGGTTGCCATTGGATCCGGCAAGACACTTAACAGCATCGAGATTTTACGACAGGTGGTCATCGACTGATCCATGTTTTCCAAAAAAACGATGGTCGTAACCGGGGCGGTCATACTGATCGTGCTCAACGGTGTAGTTTTCTCCTTTAACTACATCCGGCAATCCTCATTTCAATCAGCTGCCGTGGAAACCGTTTTGTTTTTCGTGTCCCCGTTTCAGGATGCGGTGTTCCATACCCTGGATTCCGGGCAGGATTTGTGGCGCCAGTATTTTGCCCTGGTAAGGACAGCCGAGCAAAACGAAGCGCTTCGCAAAAAGCTGGCCCGGGCCAGGCAGCAAATTCATGAATTCCGCGAGCTCCGTGAGGAAAATAAACGGCTGAAACGTCTGGTGAATTTCAAATCCGCATCCCGGGGTTCCATGGAGGCCGCCGAGGTTGTGGCCAAGGACCCTTCGCCCTGGTATCGTACCGTGATTATCAACAAGGGGCGCGATGACGGCGTGGAAAAAGGTTCGCCGGTAATGGTTCCCGACGGGATCGTGGGCCAGGTCATGAACCTTTCGGACGGGTATGCCAAGGTGCTTTTAATCATCGACCGCAACAGCGCCGTGGATGCCCTGGTTCAGCGAACGCGGGCAAGAGGCGTGGTCAGGGGTCTTTCCTCGGGCGAGACGTGCCGGTTTGAGTTTGCCCTGCGAAAGCAGGATATCCGGGTCGGAGATACGATCATCACCTCGGGCCTTGACGGCATATATCCGAAGGGTATGCGAATTGGCTGGGTATCCAAGGTAATCCGCCGCAACTCCGGTGTTTTTCAGGAGGTGGAAGTCCGGCCGAACGCGGATTTTCACAAGCTTGAAGAAGTCCTGGTGGTATTGAATTCCCCCGATATTGACGATGTGCTGAATTGATCCGTTATCTGTTCTATTTGGTGTTTGTTGTATGCCTGGTGCTCCTCCAGACCAGTATCCTGCCGTATCTTCCGGTCGTCGGCCGGTTCTACGATTTTCTGATCCCGTTTATCGTGTATTTGAGCCTCTACAAGCCGCTGGGCGACGGGCTGCCGGTGCTGGCAGCGGGCGGGCTGGCAATGGACATGCTTTCCGGGGCGCCGATCGGCATTTACATGACCACTTATCTGTGGGTCTTTATCGCCTGCAGGGGGGCGCCCCGCTGGCTCAGCATCCGGGATCACCTGTTGTTTTCCGTGCTGGTGGTGCTGGGGGTATTGTTTCAGAATGTATTATTCTCCGCTGCCGTGCTTATGGCTGAGACCCCCCGTTTTTTTACTCCCCACAGTCTCCGGATCATTTTGCTGCAGCTTTTCTGGGCGCTGGTGACTGCCCCGTTTCTGTGGCTTGGTTTTCGGTATTTGTTTGTCAATCCCGGGCGGCTTTCCGGAAAAGAAAGCCGCAACGGCATTTAAAAAGAAGTATTGCGGACGAACCGCATAATTCTATCGGACGGCGCCTGTGAATCACAACCGCGCGGAAAATCGCCTTTTGCCGAAAATTGACAGTGAATGGTTCAGAAACCGGATCCTGATGCTGATCGTTTTCATTTCAATGGTCTTTGCGCTGCTCGGCGCCCGGTTGTTTTACCTGCAGATTGTCAGGGGCGAACATTACCGCAGTCTGTCAACCAACAACAGCCTGCGCAAGCAGCGCATTGAGCCGCTGCGGGGCCTGATATACGACCGAAACGGCCGCCTGCTCGTGGACAACAGGCCCTCCTACGACCTGCGCATCATACCCAATGACGCCCGCCCCCTGGATCAGACCGCGGAAAGGCTTGCCGGATACATTGACATGGAGGCATCGGAAATCAAGTCTCATGTCAGGGAAAACCGGGGTCCTTACGGGTATGCGCCGGTGCTTTTGAAAAAGGATATCAACCGTGATCTGATGGGGATTCTGCTTGCCCGCAGTTATGAACTGCCGGGGATCACGATTGCCACCAACGCGCGGCGGAATTATATTTATGATCCGCTGGCAGCGCACCTGATCGGTTACCTGGGGGAAATCACGGAAAAGGAGCTTTCCGGGAAAAATTATCCGCATAAGCGGGGCGGGGATATGGTCGGCCGAGCGGGTGTGGAGAAAACCTTTGAATCCGAATTAAGCGGTACTCCGGGCGCCCGGATCGTGCAGGTAAGCGCCACGGGCCAGGTTATGCGGGTAATAGACCGGGAGCCGGCAAAAGCCGGACATAACCTGTATTTAACCATTGATTCTGATCTCCAGGAGAAAGCCGAATCCCTGTTGGCGGATCAGGTGGGCGCGGTTGTGGCAATGGATCCCGATACCGGCGAGGTGCTTGCCATGGCAAGTTCCCCGGGTTTCAGGCAGGCCGCATTTGTCGACGGGCTGAGTGACAAGGCCTGGCGTGCGCTGACCACCGATCCGGAGCGCCCCCTGCGCAACAAGGCTGTTCAGGGAAAATATCCGCCGGCCTCCACATACAAGATCGTCACTGCCATGGCGGCACTGGAAGAGGGGGTCATGGGAAGAAACACCGAGGTGTTCTGCCCCGGGTATATGCGGTTCGGCAACCGGATATACAGATGCTGGAAACTTGGGGGTCATGGCACCATGGACATCGTGGAGGCCATTGCGCAGTCCTGTGATGTTTATTTTTACCAGGCCGGAAAACAGCTCGGTGTTGACCGGATTGCCAAGTATGCAAAACAAAGCGGTCTGGGGGCAAGCACCGGCATCGCCCTTGCCCATGAGGCAGCCGGCCTGATACCGACAGCAGAATGGAAGCGCCGGAATGTGGGAGTCCCCTGGCAGCCCGGGGAGAACCTCTCCATTGCCATCGGGCAGGGCTACAACCTGGTCACGCCCCTGCAGATGGCGGTGCTGACCTCGGCGGTGGCAAATGACGGTACGTTTTATCAGCCAAAGGTCATGAAACAGGTAAGGTCCGTGCAGGGCCGGTCAATAAAAACGCTTACGCCGGAGCCTATGGGAAAACTGCCGGCAAGTGACAGATCGCTTGAAATCATACAAAAAGGACTTTATGATGTCGTGAATAAGCGCAACGGCACCGCATACTGGCACGTGCGCGCAAAGGATGTTTCCATCAGCGGAAAAACCGGAACCGCGCAGGTGGTGGGACGGCGGGAGGAGCCCGGACCAGAGGGCGAAAAGGAAGAAGAAAAGCGAAAACGCAAGTATCTGCCGCATGCCTGGTTTATCGGGTATGCCCCCAGTGAGCAGCCGGAAATCGCGGTTTCGGTTTTAATCGAACACGGAGAGCACGGTTCCAGCACGGCCGGGCCGATTGCCAGGGAAGTGATGATGACGTATTTAAATCGCAAGGCCGCCAAAGCGGTTCTTGAGTCCGGAGAGAACGGAGAATAAGTATATGGAGCGGGAGCACGGAGAAAAAGGCGCCGGGGCAAATACCCCGGAAGGCGAACGGGGTCATTTCATCAAGCAGATTATTGAAGCCGACCTGGCTGCCGGCAAATACGACGGCCGGGTCGTGACCCGGTTTCCGCCGGAGCCCAACGGTTATCTGCATATCGGGCATGCCAAGTCCATCTGCCTGAATTTCGGCCTGGCCAGGCAATACCAGGGACGATGTCATCTGCGTTTTGACGATACCAATCCCATGAAGGAAAACCGGGAATACGTGGAATCCATTAAGGCTGACGTGCGCTGGCTGGGTTTTGACTGGGAAGAACACGAGTACTTTGCCTCGGATTATTTTGACCGGTTATACGAATACGCCCTGAAGTTGATCAAGGATGGCAATGCATACGTGGACAGCCTGAGTCCGGAACAGATTCGCGAATACCGGGGAACCTTGAGCGAGCCGGGCAGGCAAAGCCCGTATCGAAACCGGTCCGTGGGAGAAAACCTGGAGCTGTTCGAAAAAATGGGGCAGGGCGAATTTGCCGAGGGACAATGCGTGCTGCGGGCAAAGATCGACATGGCCTCGTCCAACGTGGTGATGCGGGATCCCACGCTCTATCGGATCCGCAACAAGGCCCACCACAGAACCGGGGATAAATGGCACATCTATCCCATGTATGATTTTGCCCACTGCCTGTCCGACTCCATCGAGGGGATCACGCATTCCCTGTGCACCCTGGAATTTGAAAACAACCGGGAGCTCTACGACTGGATCCTGGACAAGCTCGATGCATATCATCCCCAGCAGATCGAGTTTGCCCGGCTCAACCTGTCACGCACGGTGCTTTCCAAGCGCAAGCTGATCCGGCTGGTGGATGCCGGATACGTGGACGGCTGGGACGATCCTCGCATGCCGACGATTTCCGGATTCCGCAGGCGGGGATATACACCGGCATCAATACGCAATTTCTGCGATCGCATCGGGGTTGCCCGGCGCGACAGCATGGTGGACCTGGCCCTGCTGGAGCACTGCGTGCGCGAAGATCTCAATAAAAATGCCATGCGGGTTATGGGCGTATTAAGGCCCCTGCGGGTGGTGATTGAAAATTACCCGGAAAACGAAACCGAGATGCTCACGGCCATCAACAACCCCGAGGACGAGTCCATGGGTACCCGGGAAGTGCCGTTTTCCCGGGTGATTTACGTTGAGCGCGGCGACTTCATGGAAGATCCGCCAAAGAAGTTTTTCCGCCTGGCACCGGGCCGCGAGGTCCGGCTGCGGTACGCCTACTTCATCCGCTGTACGGACGTGATCCGCAACGAAGCGGGGCAAATCGTCGAGCTCCGCTGCACCTATGACCCGGCCACCCGCGGCGGCAACGCCCCGGACGGGCGCAAGGTCAAGGCGACCCTGCACTGGGTGTCTGCCGCCCATGCGGTGCAGTCCACGGTCCGGCTTTACGATCACCTGTTTACCGAGGAAAACCCGGCGGAAAAGGAAGATTTTGAAGCCTGCATCAACCCGGAATCCCTTGAGGTGATCAGTGACTGTATGCTGGAGCCGGGGCTTGCAGATGCGCCTGCCGAAGCCCGCTACCAGTTTGAAAGACTGGGGTATTTCTATGCAGACCACAAGGATTCCGCACCCGGCCGCCCGGTTTTCAACCGGATCGTCACCCTGCGCGACACCTGGGCCAAGATCCAGAAAGCACAGAAAGGCAAAGCCTGAAACCCGTCATTAAAATCCAGACGATCATGGTGGTTTTGGGTTGGGATGCTTTGAAGATTTAGAATTCGGGGTTATATTTATTTATCCCTAAAGGGATGCTTCGCGCGAATTTCGGTATTCGAATTTCGAATTTTCACCCAGGAGGGGATTATGCTGAACTTTGACTTGTCCGAAAGGCAGCAGCAGATAAAACAGCAGGCCCGGGAGTTCGCGTTAAACCGGGTCCTGCCGGTTGCCGCCTATTATGATGAAAGAGATGAGACCCCGGTTGAGATTTTAAAGGAGGCCTACCAGGCCGGCGTTTCCACGGGCATGATCCCGGAGGCCTACGGCGGGCAGGGACACGGCCTGATCGACGGCTGCCTGGTTGTCGAGGAAATCGCCGCGGCCTGTCCGGGAATTGCGACTTCGCTGTTTGATAATTCCCTGGGAATGGAACCGCTGATCCTTTGCGACAACGAGGCGGCCAAGAAAAAGTATCTTTCAAAGTTCGTCAATGCCTTCAACCTCATCAGCTTTGCCACCTCCGAGCCCACAATGGGATCGGATGTTTCCGGGATTCGCTGCCAGGCCACCGAAGACGGAGATGATTACATATTAAACGGCACCAAGTACTGGGTGACAAACGGCGGCATTGCCGATTATTTCACAATATTTGCCACCGTGGACCCGGAAAAAAAGCACGAGGGGATCTGCGCGTTTCTGGTGGAAAAGCGGTGGGACGGCGTGGAAGTCGGCAGGGCCATTCCGAAGCTCGGCCAGCGCAACTCCAATACTGCCGGGGTGCATTTCAACAACGTGCGGGTGCCCAAGGAGAACATGCTGGCCCCTCCGGGGGAAGGCTTTTTGCTTGCCATGCGCACGTTTTCCCACACCCGGCCGTCAATCGGCGCGTTTGCGGTGGGCGCGGCGCGTTCGGCCATGGAGTTTGCCATGGACTATGCGAAAAAACGGCGCGCGTTCGGCTCCAGGCTGTCGAATTTCCAGGCCATCCAGTTTAAGATCGCGGAGATGTACCAGAAAATCGAAACCTCCCGCCTGCTGGTCTGGAAGGCCGCCTGGGAGGCCGACAATGAGATCGATCCCACCATATCGGCTTCCATCTCCAAGATGTATGCCACCGAATCCGCCACCCAGGTCGCAAACGAGGCCCTGCAGATTTTGGGCGGATACGGCTATACCCGCTTTTATCCCATAGAGAAACTGCTGCGCGACATGCGGGTGTATCCCATTTACGAGGGCACCAGCGAAATCCAGCGCATGATCATTGGCGGCCACGTGCTGACCAACTACGAACCCGTGATGCCGGCGCTCGAGGACCTGCCCCTGCACCGCGAACACCACCCGGATGAACTCGGCATCGAGGGCCGGCCCGAGACCAATGCCTGGCGGTGCAGGCTGTGCGGGTACGTGCACTACGGCGAGGAGCCCCCGGAGCAGTGTCCGTACTGCTTTTTCCCGGACTCGGCGTTCAAGCAGGTAGCCGGCAGCCAGCCGGAGTAATCCGGCTGAAAATCCGAAGCACGAAATCCGAAATCCGAAACAAATCCGAATCACTGAATTTCAAATGACCAAAACAGACGATCCGGATGATTTATTATGGTTTTGAAAATTTGGTATTCGGATTTCATATTTGTTTATCCCTAAAGGGATGCTTCGCGCGAATTTCGATATTCGGATTTCGGATTTTATTCTTTTATACTTTCACCAGTTCATACTGCCGGCTGCCCAGGCCCAATTGCTCGGCATAAGCCAGTTGGTGCGTATAGTCCACGTTCGGGTAGACGCCCCGGAACTTGTCCGCCCCGGCATCGGTGTGCGTGGTCAGGCAGGAGTCGGGCAGGGCCGGCTCCTGGTTGACCAGGTCCACGCTTGCCTGGTCGATGGCCACGGGATCCCTGGATGCCACCACCCCGATATCCCGGACAATCGGGGCATCATTGTAGGGCACGCAGTCGCAGGCCGGTGATACGTGATTGATGAAGTTGATATACAGGGTCTTGCCGGTCTTGTTCTTTAATACACCGAGCGTGTATTCCACCATTCGTTCCAGAAATTCTTCGCCGGACTTGGCCCACTGGATCTGGATGGCTCCTTGTTCACAGACGAGGAGGCATTCTCCGCACCCGATGCAGGTCTCCGGGTCGATTTGGGCGACCTCGTCGACGATCTCAATGGCTCCCACAGCGCAGTGTTCGGCGCAATCCCCGCACCCGATGCATTTTTTGGCCTTGACCTTGGGGCCAACGCCTGAATGCTGTGCCATCTTGCCCCGGCGGGAGGCTGAGCCCATGCCGACGTTTTTTATGGCGCCGCCAAAGCCGGAAAGCTCGTGGCCCTTGAAGTGCGCCGCCGAAATCAGGGCATCCGCGTTGATGACCTCGGTGCCGATGTAGACTTCCCTGAATTGTTTCTGGTTGATTTCCACCGCGGTTTCCGTGCGGCCGCGCAGGCCGTCTGCAATCACCAGGGGAGCTTCCACCACCGGGTAAGCAAAGCCGTTGGAAATAGCGGTTCGCAGATGGTTGACCGAATCTCCCCGGCTACCGGCATACAGGGTGTTGGCATCAGTCAGAAAGGGGGCGCCGCCGGCGTTTTTGATCATATCGACGATGTGGCGGATATAAACCGGGCGGATGAATGCGGTGTTGCCCAGCTCGCCGAAATGAAGTTTCAGGGCGGTGAGATCGCGCTGCCCGATACAGTCTTTCAAGCCCGCGGTATCAATGAGGCGGTGGAGCTTATTTACGCCGCTGTCCTTGAACGTGGCCTTGAAATCCATAAAATACACGGTGCTTGCCATAATGCCTCCGCTTGTTCTGGTTGGTTAAAATCAAAAGGTTTCTCAGGGCTATATGCGATGTTTTTCTTCCGCCTTCATTATCATTGTAATTAATATAAATCAAAATTGGGTGTTTGGCAAAAGCCCTTGCAATCCGGAGCGGAATATCATAGAAAAAGGATTGATAAAATCCCGGCAACACGCCCGTAATATACATTTCAAACGGCAGTCCGCAAATGTTTGACCGACGTCTTGTCCAATACTTTGACTGGTGGCTGCTGGCACTGACACTGCTGCTCGGCGCCATCGGCATTCTGATGATTCATAGTGCGGTCAACGCAGGTGAGCACAATCCGCTGGCCGAGCTTTATGTGCGGCAGATTTTCTGGTTTTCCGGGGGGCTGGGGCTGATGGTGCTCAGCTTCCTGTTTTCCTATAAGCAGCTGGATCGATGGAGTCCGGTGATTTACGGTGTGTGCATCATCTTGCTGATCCTGGTCTTTTTATTCGGAAAGACCATTGGCGGATCCACCCGCTGGCTGGATCTGGGGCCGTTTACCCTCCAGCCGTCCGAACTTGCGAAACTCGGTGTGATTTTAATTCTTGCCCGATATTATGCCCGCCGGGCCAAGCCCGGCGGCCTGGAGGCCGGTGAGTTGCTTCCGGCTGCGCTGCTCGTGGGCGTGCCGTTTGGTTTGATTGTCGTTCAGCCGGATTTGGGCACTGCCGGTCTCATTGTGCTGATTGCAGCATCCATGACAATTTTCGTAAAGATTGAGCGGAAAACATTGGTTTCACTGCTCGTATTGGCGGTGATTATTCTACCGCTGGGCTGGTTCATGCTGGAAGACTATCAGCGCATGCGCGTCATGATGCTTTTTTTTCCGGAAACCGATGCCCTGGGAGCGGGATATCACGTGCTCCAATCCAAAATCGCCGTGGGATCCGGAATGCTTTTCGGCAAAGGGTATATGGGCGGCACCCAGAACATCCTTTCCTTTCTGCCGGAGCAGCACACGGACTTTATTTTTTCGGTGCTCGCCGAGGAATTCGGTTTTATCGGATCCATCTCCCTGATTCTCCTGCTGCTGCTCTTGATCCTGTTCGGCCTGAATATTGCTCATGGGGCAAGAGACGCTTTCGGCACCATCCTGGCGGTGGGAATTACCGCCATGATATTCTGGCAGGGCGTAATCAACATCGGCATGGTCATGGGTGTGATGCCGGTGGTGGGCATGCCCCTGCCGCTGATCAGTTACGGCGGCTCATCGCTGGTGACTGTTCTTCTGGCGATCGGATTGCTGATGAATGTCAGTATGCGACGGTTTGCCAGTTCGTAGCCGCTTAAAAAAATGTCGAAATTATTTGACAAGAGCGAAATGTTGGTGCTATGGAGTCTACTTTAAATTAATCCATTTCCGGTGAATCAAACGCGTTTGATCAGTCCAGTAAGAATTTGCGGAGGTCGAGTCCATGGTTGAGCAACTGTTATCGGTAAACGGGTCCTTTGTTATCCAAATGGTGAATTTCATCATCCTTATCTGGGCCCTGAACTTCGTATTGTATCGCCCGATCCGGGGAATCGTCGCTCAGCGCCGCGAGAAGATGAACGGCCTGGAGGAGGGTATTTCAAACTACGAGCAGGATGTAAGCCAAAAGGACAAGGCGATCCAGGAGGGAATCAGGGAAGCCCGGGAAAAAGGCCAGAAGGAAAAAGCGGCGCTCGAGGAGGAAGCCCGGGAAAAGGAACGCCAGATGATGGAGGATATCAATGAAAAGGCGCGGGCGGATATGGCTGAAATTCGCGAGAAAGTCGCCAGTGAAACCGAGGCGGTAAGAAAATCCCTGGAGCCCCAAGTCGATCAGTTTGCAGATCAAATCAGTGAAAAGATACTCGGGAGGGCTGTTTAATGATTCCAAGTAAGCTAAGAGGCGCCAACCTTTGGGTGGCATGTTCCGCTTTCGGATTGCTGCTGTTGTTGACCGCCGGTGCCGTACTTGCCGCAAGCAACGGCGGACATGGTGAAGGCGGCGGCATCGGCTGGGAAGCCACAGACACCTACCGGGTAATGAACTTTGTCGCGCTTGTAGCCATCCTGTTTTTTATCCTCAGAAAACCTGTCAAGCATTTTTTCAACGATCGCATCCGCGTAATCAAGGAGCAACTGGCGGATCTGGAAAATCAGAAGAAAGCGGCCGAACAAGAGCTGGCCGAATATAACGACCGCTTGGCCGCCCTAAGCCAGGAGTCTGAAAAGATTATTGAGCAGTACCGCCAGCAGGGCGAAAGTGTACGCGAAAAGATTCTGAAGGAAGCCGAGAACGCTGCAAACAAGCTGGAGGATCAGGCCAGGCGCAATATCGAGCGGGAATTTGCCCAGGCCAAGAAGAAACTTGAGTCCGAGGTTTTTGAAAAGGCCATCGAAAAAGCGGAAGAAAAGCTCAAACGGGTCACAACCCCGGAAGACCAGGATAAACTTGTACAAGAATATTTAGATAAGGTGGTGACAAAGTGAGAAGCTCAGCAATCGCGAGGCGCTACGCAAAAGCTTTAATCCTGATCGGCAAGCAAGACGGCCAGGCGGAAAAATACCGGGAAGAACTGCAGGGATTTATTGATTTGCTGGATGCCCAGCCGGAATTCGAGCAAATCGTCAGCAATCCCCTGTTTGACACGGAAAAGCGCAAGCATGTGCTGACTGCGGTGCTTGGCCGACTCGACATCTCCACCGTCATGAAATCCTTTATTACGTTGCTGTTCCAGAAAAAGCGCTTTATTTACATACGGGATATCAATGTAAATTACCACAAGCTCGCAGATGAGGAAAAAGGGATCGTCCGGGCAGAACTGGTTTCGGCCACCGAGCTGTCCCAGGATTCCTTTGAGCAGATCCGTGCCTCCCTGTCGAAGATGACCGGCAGGGACGTGGTTCTCGAGGCAAAGCAGGATCCGGAACTCATCGGCGGGGTGGTTACGAAAATAGGGGATCTTGTGTTGGATGGGAGTATTCGGACACAATTAAAAAACATGCGTGAATCTTTAAAAAGGGGTGAGAGTGTCTAATGGAAATAAAAGCCGAAGAAATCAGCCAGATTATTAAGGATCAAATTCAGGAGTTCGACAAAAAGGTTGAACTCAGCGAAACCGGTATCATTCTGTCCGTCGGTGACGGTATCGCCCGTGTTTACGGCCTTGATAAGGTACAGGCACTGGAGCTGGTGGAGTTTCCAAACGGCGTGGTCGGCCTGGCCATGAACCTGGAAGAAGACAACGTCGGTGTCGCGATTATGGGCGAAGACACGGAGATCAAGGAAGGCGACATCGTCAAGCGGACAGGCCGGATCGCAGAGGTTCCAGTGGGCGATGCCGTGCTGGGCCGCGTGCTTTCGGCTGTCGGCGAGCCTGTTGACGGAAAAGGGCCTATTGAAGCCGAGGAATCCCGGCGCATCGAGATGCTGGCGCCCGGCGTCATCGACCGGAAAAGCGTGCATGAGCCGCTGTATACCGGGTTAAAGGCCATTGATGCCATGACGCCTGTCGGCCGAGGCCAGCGCGAGCTTATCATCGGCGACCGCCAGATCGGTAAAACTGCTGTGGGCATTGACGCGATCATCAGCCAGAAGGGCCAGGATGTGCATTGCATCTATGTTGCCACCGGCCAGAAGCGATCCACAGTAGCCCAGGTGGTAGCCACCCTGGAAAAACACGGGGCCATGGAGTATACCACCGTGATTTCTGCATGCGCCAGTGACCCGGCGACCCAGCAGTATATTTCTCCCTACGCCGGTTGTGCCATTGGCGAATATTTCCGTGATCAAGGCAAGCATGCCCTGATCGTCTACGACGACCTTTCCAAGCAGGCGGCTGCATATCGCCAGGTTTCACTGCTTATGCGGCGCCCGCCCGGACGCGAGGCATATCCCGGAGACATTTTCTATAACCATTCCAGGCTGTTGGAGCGGGCCGCCAAGTTAAACGATGAACTCGGTGCCGGATCCCTTACAGCCCTGCCGATTATCGAGACCCAGGCGGGTGACGTTTCCGCTTATATTCCCACAAACGTGATTTCCATTACCGACGGCCAGATTTACCTGGAACCCGGCCTGTTCTTTGCCGGTGTGCGTCCGGCCATTAACGTCGGCCTGTCAGTATCCCGCGTAGGAGGATCCGCCCAGGAAAAGGCCATGAAACAGGTGGCCGGAACCATGCGCCTGGACTTGGCCCAGTACCGCGAACTTGAATCCTTTGCCACTTTCGGTTCTGATCTGGATGCCGCCACTCAGAAACAGCTTCTGCGCGGCGAGCGGCTGGTGGAGATTCTTAAACAGCCCCAGTACCAGCCGCTGCGGCTGGAATACCAGGTCCTTATTTTGTATGCCGGCACACACGGCTTTCTCGACGATTTGCCCGTCAACGTGCTGGCCAGGTATGAATCCGGCCTCTACGAGTTCATTGAAACCCGTCATCCGGAGATTCTTTCCGGCATCGCCGAGGAGCGAAAAATTACCGATGATCTGGAGCAGAAACTGCAGCAGGCGCTGAAGGAATACGGCGAGGAATTCAAGGACACGACCAAGTAGGAAGCGCTGTTTAACCGGAACCATAACCGAACAAGGCGAGTCGATATATGGCATCCCTACAGGAAGTAAAAAGCAAGATCAACGGGGTCAAAAAGACCAAGCAGATTACCCGGGCCATGAACATGGTTGCCGCGTCCAAGCTGCGCGGGGCGCAGTCCGCCATGGAGGCCTTTCGACCCTATGCGGAAAAATTTGCCGAGGTCCTCGGCAATATCGCCGGCAAGGCCGGCGATGACGTCAGCCCGCTGCTGGTTGAGCGCGAGGAGGTCAATAACGTGCACGCGGTGCTTTTGACCTCGGATCGGGGTCTTTGCGGCGGTTTTAACACGAACCTGATTGAAAAGGCTGAAGCCTTCAAGGAAGAGCAGGTCAGCGCCGGAAAAAACATTTCCTTTACGAATTTCGGGAAAAAAGGTCGTGACTGGTGCCGCAGGGAAAAATTGACCATTGTGGACGAATACATAGGCGTGGTGGGTGCCAAATTCGGATTCAACACGGCCTCCACTTCTGCGCAAAAGCTCATCGACGGTTTTTTAAACGGTGACTACGACGAGGTGCATATCGTGTACGCCCAGTTCCTGGGTATGGCCAACCAGCCGCCCACGGTGCGCCAGTTGCTGCCGATTCCTGTGATCGGGGAAACCGGGGAGTCCGAGTCCGCCGCCGATGAGGAAGAACAGGCCTATATGGCCGAACACATTTGTGAGCCATCCCCGGACGAGCTGCTCAACACCATGCTCCCCAGAAATATTTATATCCAGCTTTACAATGCGTTGCTGGAGACCTCGACCAGTGAGCATGCTTCCCGGATGCGGGCAATGGACAATGCCACCAAGGCATGTGATGATATGATTGACAGCCTGACCCTGGCATATAACAAGGCCCGGCAGGCGGAAATTACAATGGAGCTTATGGATATCGTCGGCGGCGCCGAAGCCCTGCGGGGATAATCCACACAGTCAATTCTGCGTTTTACGATAGGAGGTCTATTCATGGCAGAGAACATCGGTAAAATTACACAGGTAATGGGGCCTGTTGTTGACGTCGAGTTCGAACAGGGCAAATTGCCTGAAATTTTAACGGCCCTTTTGATTTCCAATCCGGCGATCAATGACCAGGAAGACAACCTGGTGGTCGAAGTGGCCCAGCATCTTGGGGATAATGTCGTGCGCACGGTTGCCATGGACATTACCGACGGACTGGTCCGGGGCATGCCGGCCAAGGACACCGGAAACCCCATTATGGTTCCCGTTGGCGAACCCGCCCTGGGACGCGTGTTAAACGTTGTGGGCCGTCCGGTGGATGGTCTGGGCGAAGTGAGCCGCGAAAACATGCTGCCCATTCACAGGGAAGCGCCCTTATTGACCGAGCAGGACGTCTCCGTGCAGGTGCTGGAAACCGGTGTAAAGGTCATCGACCTGCTGGTGCCCTTTCCCCGCGGCGGCAAGATGGGACTGTTTGGCGGTGCAGGCGTTGGCAAGACCGTTATCATGATGGAAATGATTAACAACATCGCCATGCATCACGGCGGTATTTCCGTGTTCGCCGGAGTCGGGGAAAGAACCCGCGAAGGCAACGACCTGTACCACGAAATGAAGGATTCCGGCGTTCTGCCCAAGGCAGCACTGGTTTACGGCCAGATGACAGAGCCGCCCGGCGCCCGTATGCGGGTTGCGCTGTCCGCACTGACCAGCGCGGAATACTTCCGGGATGAAGAGGGTCAGGACGTGCTGTTGTTCATTGACAACATTTTCCGGTTCACCCAGGCCGGCCAGGAAGTCTCCTCCCTGCTCGGACGGATGCCCTCTGCAGTTGGTTACCAGCCGACCCTGGCCGTTGAGCTCGGGGAACTCCAGGAACGGATTACCTCCACGGACAAGGGTTCGATTACAGCCGTCCAGTGCGTGTATGTGCCTGCAGACGACCTGACCGACCCGGCACCGGCCACCACGTTTGCCCACCTTGACGGTACAGTGGTGCTTTCCCGGCAGATTGCGGAGCTTGGTATTTATCCGGCAGTTGACCCGCTGGACTCGACCTCGCGGATTCTGGACTCCAACTTTATCGGCGAGGAACATTACAACGTGGCCCGCGAGGTGCAGACGATTCTGCAGCGCTACAAGGACCTCCAGGACATTATCGCGATTCTGGGTATGGAGGAGCTGTCGGAAGACGATAAGGTCACAGTTGCCCGGGCGCGAAAGATTCAGCGGTTTCTGTCCCAGCCCTTTCACGTTGCCGAAACATTTACCGGCCTGAAGGGCGCATTTGTCAAGCTGGAAGACACGATCCGCGCTTTTAAGGAAATCTGCGCCGGCCAGCATGATGATCTGCCGGAACAGGCGTTTTATCTGGTGGGCACCATTGAAGAGGCAAGAGAAAAATCCCAGAAAATGGCGGCTGCATCTTAAGCAATAAGAGGAACTGCGCATGGCTGAAGATATTCAACTCGAAATCGTGACCCCGGAAAGATACGCGGTCAGCGAATCCGCACAGATTGTGATGGCACCCGGAACCCTCGGGGAATTCGGTGTCCTTTCCGGGCATACGCCCTTTTTAACATCGCTCCAGATTGGTAAGGTCCATTACAAGGATTCCAGCGGCCATGAACAGGTCGTTTTTGTCAGCGGCGGATTTGCCGAGGCCCTGCCCGACCGGGTAACCATTCTGGCCGAATCTGCTGAGCGGCAGGAAGATATTGATTACTCGCGTGCCAAAGCCGCATATGAACGGGCCCAGGAGCGGCTGGCCAGTCAGAAGGAAGATATAGACTATGCCCGTGCCCGGGGTGCAATGCAGCGGGCATTAGGGCGGATGGAGGTTTCCCAGGGCGGCGGCACGCACTAAAAAAGTTCAGAAGACCGTATGCAGAACCGTTCTTCGGTCTTTTTACAAAGGTTTCCAACGATGAAAAGGGCAAATCAATGTCATTGATTTGCCCTTTTTGGTATGTCACGGGGTGGATAAAAAAGATGAATCCGGACCAAACAGCAGGTACGGTGGCAGTGGTGATCCTGGCGGCGGGCAAGGGCACCCGGATGAATTCGAATAAGGCCAAGGTGCTTCATCCGGTTGCAGGGCGTCCGATGCTTCTCTACGTTGTGGATGCGGCCACTTGGATTGCGGGAAGGGAAGTGGTTGTTGTGGTGGGTACCCAGGCCGAAACGGTCCGGGATGTGGTTGCCGCGCATGCCAATGTGGGCTTTGCCGACCAGGATCGCCAGTTGGGCACCGGCCACGCGGCAATGTGTGCCATGCCCGCCCTGGCCGATCATGTTCGGCACGTGGTGTTTCTTTGCGGCGATGTGCCGCTGATCACCCCGGATACCCTGCAGCGCTTAATTGACACGCATATCGACCAAAAGCGCGATGTCACCATCCTCGGGGCACAGTTGGAAAACCCCGCGGGCTACGGCAGGCTCAAACAGAAATCAGACGGCACCGTGGCATCGATCGTGGAGGAAGCCGACGCCTCGGAAGCGGAAAAGGCGATCAATACGGTGAATACCGGCATTTATTGCGTTGCACGGGACTTTCTGGAAGATGCCCTGACCCGGATCCGCACGGATAATGCACAGGTCGAGATGTATCTGACCGATATCGTGGGCATAGCCGCAGGAGACGGCAAGCGTGTTGGCCTGATGCTCTGTTCGGATCAAAATGAGATGCACGGCATAAACAGCCCGGCGGATCTCGAGAGGGTGGAGGCCATTATCTATCGCAATGAAAAACCTTGACTTCCTTGGCATTGAATTTTATATACGAGTAAAGAGGTGAAACAGTGGAAACCGATGAAGTGATGCACCAGCTTGACACCCTGCTCGAAAAGGTGGAAAGCCTGATTGAGCGATGCCAGAACCTTGAGCGGGAAAATGCAGACCTGTCAGGCAGGGTCAAAAAGCTGGAATCGGAATTGGAACAAAAAACGGAAAACGAGAATCAATTTTCAAGGCAGAAGGAGCAGATTCGATCAAGGATCGATCATCTGCTGGCCAAACTCGACAGTGCAACGGAAAATCCGGCAGCCGAAGAGTAAAAGAACCACGATCCAAAGGGAAACGGGTAGGATTGGAACAAATTATTACCATTGAGCTTTTGGGAGAAGCGTTTAATTTCAAGGTTGACCAGGACAGCAGGATTGATGCAAAGGATGTGACGGCTCATCTTGTCGGCGAGGTCAACCAGGTCGCCTCCCGGTTTCCGTTGCATGCGCAAAAGACAAACAAACTGGCAATCGTTGTTCTTGCCGCGCTAAACATTGCCAAGCAGCACGCAGAGCTGGATATGCAATTCGGGGAATTTGTATCCGCCGTGGCGGGTCGTGCTGAGACAATGGATCAAATGATTGTGTCGAGTTCGTGCTGTTGACTGCTTGCTTAAAGACCGCGCGTGAGCGCCCAAAAGGATGATTTCACGGAAGAACCCGATAGAATAAGCTCCCCTGCTGTGTGCGTGATTGAACAGTGCCCCTTGACCCAACACCTACAAAAAAGGGAGCCTTCACTGGTTTTGGTGTGCAAGTTCCGCATGTACGGAAAAGCCTGAAGAAGCCATAAGGCGCCCACCTTGATGAGCCCGGTTCAAGGCTCTTTCAACACGGCACGGCGGGGTGCTTATCCCGTTGAAATTCGGATTTTTCCCGGGTTCCGTTCAGTTCGGGTGCTTGCGCAATTCCGGGCGACCCCGGATCCTGATTGAATGCATCACAATATCCTTCCCTGTGCTCATCTCGATTCGTGACACCTTTTAAAACCGACAACATCAGGTCAACTCCAATATCGGGACTTTTATGCAAATCAGCCCTGGCATGCGGAGGTGACGTTTAGGGGGCAATGATGTATGGAACATATATTTTAGCAGCTTTCATCGGCATTGTGGTTGGGTTTGTCGCATCCCAGCTGCTCAAAGAGCGGCTTGCCGGCCAGAAAATCCGCGATGCCGAGGAAAAGTCCAGGATGATCGTTGACGGGGCCCAGCGAAAGGCCGATTCCCTGGTTAAGGAGGCGCAGCTCGAGGCCAAGGATCGGTTGTTTAAAATGAAATCCGATTTTGACGCCGAGACCGCAGAGGCCCGCGATGAACTCAAGAAAATGGAAAAGCGCCTGCATTCCAAGGAAGAGAACCTGGACAAGAGAAACGAACAGCTCGAGCTCCAGGCCAAGGAAAATGCCCGGCTCGAGCGTGAACTCCAGGAGCGTGAGTCCGGTATTGCAGAGCGGGAAAACCATTACCAGCAGCTTATCGAGGATCAGAAGAACCAGTTGGAGTCCATTTCCGGCATGACAGCGGAGGCGGCCAAGGAACTGCTGATGCAGTCCATGGAAAACGAGGCCCGTCATGACAGCGCCAAGATGGTCAAGCGGATCGTGGCCGAGGCCAAGGAAAATGCCGATAAAGAGGCAAAGAAGATTATGGCCACGGCGATTCAGCGCTATGCGGGCGATTTCGTCGCAGAGCGCACGGTTTCGGTGGTCCAGTTGCCGGATGACGAAATGAAGGGCCGGATCATCGGCCGGGAAGGCAGAAATATCCGTGCCCTGGAAGCCGCCACCGGCATTGACCTGATTATTGATGATACGCCCGAAGCGGTGATCCTGTCCGGATTTAATCCGGTTCGCCGGGAAGTGGCGCGGCTTTCCCTGCTTCGTCTCATCGAGGACGGCCGCATCCATCCCGCACGGATCGAGGACGTGGTCAAAAAGATCGACCAGGAGGTTGAGACGACCATTAAGGAGGCCGGCAACCAGGCGGCATTTGATCTGGGTGTACACGGGATTTCCAATGAGCTGATCAAGTATTTGGGGCGGCTCAAGTTCAGGACCAGTTATGCCCAGAACGTGCTGCAGCATTCCGTTGAAGTGGGTTTTCTGTGCGGCGCCATGGCCGGAGAACTCGGCTTGAACGTAAAGCTTGCCAAGCGGATGGGGTTGCTGCATGATCTCGGCAAGGCAGTGGACCACGAGGTGGACGGATCTCATGCGGAACTCGGCGCGCGGCTTGCCAAGAAGCACGGGGAATCGCCAAAGGTGATTCAGGCCATTGCCGCCCACCATGAAGACGTGACTCCCGAATCGGTTTATGACCTGCTGGTTCAGGCCGCAGACAGCCTGTCAGGTGCGCGTCCCGGGGCCAGAAAGGAACTGCTGGAAAATTACATCAAGCGCCTGGAAGATCTGGAGGCCATTGCCAAGGAGGCCAAGGGCGTGGCCAATGCGTATGCCATCCAGGCCGGAAGGGAGCTTCGGGTGATCGTGGACGGCGGAAAAATGTCGGATGACAATGCCATGATTTTAAGCAAGGACATTGCCAA
>JAIPEJ010000208.1 GCA_021737225.1 Desulfobacteraceae bacterium | reverse complement strand
GAAAAGATTTCCGCCGTCGTGGACCGCAAGAAAAATCTCCTGGCCCAGGTGATCGCAGAGGACGATCCGGGCGTGCTCAAGGCCTTTACCCGCGACGAGCTGTTTGATCTGATGGCCATACCGCAATCGGATGAATAAATTTGCCGTGTTTTCAGGCAGAAATTTATTAATGCCGGCATTATGGTGTTAAAAGGTGTAGCCGATGGAGAAGTGGAAGGCGCCGGGGCTTTCGCCGGGTCTGCGGTCGAGTTTCCAGCCGTACATGCCGCCGATGGGGCCGATGGGGGTGATGTAGCGAAGGGCCAGGCCGGCCGCGGCCCGAAGGTCGTCGGAACCCGCATCCGTGAGCGGCTCCCGGATCGCGCCGGTGTCGTAGAAAGCCGCCAGCTCGAAGTTCATTCCCATATCATACCGTGCCTCAGCGCTTGCCAGCATGGATGTGCGTCCGCCGACCGGGTCGCCGTTTTCGTCAAACCGGAGCTTGTTTTCTGAAAAACCGCGGACATCTGCGGTCCCGCCGAGGAAAAAAAGCTGATCTTCAGGCACGCGCTCGTTTTCGCCATAGGGGTCGATATATCCGAGCCTGCCGCGAAAGGCAAGCGTGAGCCGTTTGAACGGGGAATAATAGTAACGCGCATCCAGCCGGTACTTGAGAAAGTCGTCCAGGGAATTGTCCAGGCCCCTGGAGGCATCCACGGTTGCAGAAGCGCGAATACCCTTGCTCGGCCGGACAAAAGAATCCGTGCTGTTGTAATCCAGACCCGGCGAGACCGCCACTATGGTCCGCGCCCGATATTCGTCTGCTTCATCGGCCGGCACCGGCTCGTTGTCGGTGCGGTACTGGTCCCGGGATTCATATCGGAAATTGAGGCTGGTGTTGAGCCGGGATGTAAGCGGTCTTGAAAATCCCTGGGATACGCCGTAGGTGCGGGTGCCGAAGTTCTGGTTGATTTCCTCGCGCTTTTCCGTGTACAGGTTGGTTCCCGCCGAAATTTGCGTGCCCAGAAATCTGGGCTCCCGGAAATCCAGGTCCGCGCGATAGCCGATCTGGCTCCATTCCAGGCTGAAGCGCAGCTCCTTGTTGAGTCCCAGTAGATTGCGGTTGCCCGCGGCGGTTTGGATGTAAAAAAGACGGCGCGTGTCATAGCCTGAGGCAAGCTCCAGATAATATGGCCGGATTTCGCGCAGATCTGCCAGCATGTTCACCCGGCCGGCTTTTTCCTCCAGGCCGAATGTTTCAAACCGGGCCGTGTCCACGGCCTCAAGGCTTCGAATTCTGCGCTGGGTCTCCAGCATTTCGGAAAGGGAAAAAGGCTCTCCCGGCGCGATCTGCACCTCCCGGTCCAGGGTTCGGAACCGGGTGTGAAAGTTACCTGCGAAAAACACCTCTCCCATCTCCACCTTGGGTCCGGGATCGACCCGGTAGGTGATGCGGGCCTCGGTTTGATCCTCGGAAATCGAGACCCGGGGATCCACTGAAACGTGAGGATACCCCTGTTCCGATACCGCCGCGGCCAGGGCGTTCTGATCGGTTTTTACTTGCTCCTGCACGAACGGATCGCCGGTCTTGAGTTCAAATCGTTTTGTTGCTCGTTTTTCCGGAATCGGGGTTTCTCCCTTGATGGAGATGCCCCGGACCATTGTCTGCACGCCTTTATGGATCCGGAGCTGCACCGAAACCGGGATGACTTCCTGCCCGTCCGCGTCCTGCTGCTTTTTAACCGTTTTTTCCACAGTTGCGCTCCTGTAACCGGACTGCAGGTAAAGCGCCTGTATGGCCCTTATGTCTTCTTCCAGGGTTTCGGGCACGTATGCCCCTTTATGAAAGAACGCGGGCGGCGCGGTAAGCATCTGCGCGCGGATGGTTTCCGTGTCAAAGGCGAGATTGCCGGATATGGAAACCGAATCCACGATGTATTGCGGTCCTTCCCGAATCTTAATGGAAACCGCTTTTACCGGTTTATCCGCTTTTTCCCCGGGCCCGGTTTCTTCGGCCCGGACCTGTGCATCCAGATACCCGGCCTCGCGGTATCTGCGTTTGATGTTCCGGATGCTTTTACGGAGCCCGAAATCGTTTTGGTTGCCCTCGGTGAACAGGACCAGGTCCTTTTTCAGGGTAAAGCCCCAGAAAGCCGCATTTCCCTTAAATGAAACCCGGTAGCGCGGACCCTCGGAGATGTTAAAATGTATCCGGACCGCGCCGGTTTTCGGGTCTTTTTCCACATCCGTCTCGATTTCGACCTCCGCGTATCCCTTGCCGCGGTAAAACCGCCGCAGTGTTTTCACATCCTGCTCGAGATCCCGCTCGACAAACCGGGAGGCACCCCCGAAAAGCAGAGAAGCCTGCCAGGTGTCAAGCCGCATTTTCAGGCGGGCGCTGGCAAATTGCCGATCGCCCCGAAAACGGACCGCCTCCACCCTGTAAAACGGCCCCCTGTTAATTCTCACATCCACGATGCAGTGGCCGTCGTCCGGATCTTTGTGCGTGGGAAGCGCAACCCGGGGTCGGAAGTAGCCCTCTTCGGGAAAAAGGAATTCAATGTTTTGCTTTTGCCCGGAAATTTTTTCCGGCACGCAGGCATCTCCGGCCTCGATGGACATGGCGTTGCGGATTTCCCTTTCCAGCAGGGGAAACCCTCCGTGGATCCGGATGCTTTTGATCCGGGCATAAGGTTCGAGCCGGAAAACGAGGTTCACGCGATCTTTTGACCAGTCCGGGTCCGGGATGTCGATTTCGGCAAACAGCCCGGAGTCCCGGAGCGCGGACACCGAGGCGGAAAACCGGTTGTCTGAAAACCGCTCTCCCTGGCGGAGGGAAATCAATTGGCGCGCGATTTGTGCCATTTTCCCTGCGTTTTCCGGGCTGCCGGCAATCCGGATGTCGATGGTATCGATCACCGGATTGCCGTTTTCGGCCCGGCATGTGCCCGGGGCCGGGAATATGCCGGATGCAGCCGTTACCAGGAGCCATCCGATAAGGACGTACACAAAGCCGCGGCCCCGGTCAGGGTGTGCGAAGGTCGGTTCCGGTCTCATCTGAACTCCAGTCGATATCGCATTTCACCGCCGAACGCGCCTTCGCTTTCCTGGAAGGCGTTTGCTGACAATCCCTCGGTGAGCTTGTAGATCGCGGTGGTCTGCCGGACCATTTCCCCGCCCTTTTGCTCGGCTCCGTACTTGAGGGTCAGGCGCCGGGACAGCTCCTTTCCGACCGTGATCCGGACATCGTCTGTGTCCCCGCCGGTCCCGGCCGGGTCCTTCCGGTATTCCAGTTCCACGATGTCCAGGCCCGTGCCCGCCTTGACCTGTTTTTCAAGCCGTCCGGCAAGCACGTTGGCCAGCATCTGCTCCGGCGAGGCCCCGCCTCCCGAAGATTGCCCCATCTCCCGGGTGGTTTTGCCCACGGCCAGCAGGGACAGGATGTCGGCGTCCTCTTCCGGCGGGCTTGAGGAAAGCTTGAAATCCAGGTTATCCGGCGTCCCGGTCACCACAAGGGTGATGGTCCATTCCCGCACCGCGGACTCGGCCCGGATGTCCAACGTGGGCTCGATCCGGTATGGGTTGACGAAATCGATGACGCCTTTTTTTACGGTGAATTCGGTGTTGCGGTATGAAATGGTGCCCTTGCTGATTTCCGCGCGGCCGGTGAGCATGGGTTGGGCTGCAGTGCCGCCGATTTCGAGCTGCGGGCGGATGTTTAACAGGGCCAGGTTGTTGTCAACCACAAACGGCCGGCGGTGTCCCACGGATATATCCAGTTCCAGGTTTTCTAAAAGCGGCAGGTCCGCGGCCGGCATTTGCGGAACAGGGGCTGTCTGCCTGCGCCGCTGCCCGAATTCGGATGCCCGGTCAAGCAGGTTCAGGTTGACATCCCTGAAGTAGGAACCTTCCAGTAAAACAACCTCGCCGGACAGGGCGGCTTTTTCCCGCGTTCCCGCTATCTTCAGGTCCGCGCTGATTTCTGCTTCCATGGTATCCGGCACTTGCACCGGCAGGTTGCGGGCCTTGATTGCGAGGTCCGCCTCGATCGGCATGTAGTTTTCAAGCCTGATTCCCCCGTCCAGGGCGAACTCGCCGCTGTCAAGGCGGCCTGAAACATCGGAGATCTCCAGGCGCTGGTGTAAGGAATCAAATTATCTGAAACAAAGAGAGCATAAAATTTTCGAAATAAATTGACAATCTATACTGGATTATCAGAATAATTAAGCCTCTTCGGGGGCTTTTTTTATGCACAAAAAAAGGGCGGCAAGTGTTGGTAGCACTCGACCGCCCGAAAACCAGAGCCTGTAAGGCTCACAACAGTTATTCATATGATAATCCATGTTGCTGTGATTCTCAAGGAAATTTTTCGTCTCGGGCGTAATTATCCATGGCAGCGTCCAGAGTGTTGTCCGCGATGCCATTGTTTTAAAGTCTGGGGACATGGTTACCAGGAGACCTTTTTTGAGGGCTTTAAAAGCGCGCTTCCGTTAAAGCGCTGGCGTTGCCCGCAATGCGGGTGCGTAATATGCTACCGTCCCAAAGGCTACTTCCCACGTTTTCAATCCTCGATTCAAACCATCCGCTCTGTTATATCCCATCGTTTACAATGCGGCCGGTGGCCTTCCGGATTTGTCCGCTGCCGGGCCGGCCACTGGCTTCAGTCCTTAAAAAAGCAAGTCGCCGCCAGGCTGGGCAATACCTGGCAGGGCGGTTTGCCGGCGGCATTTGATTATTTTATCCGCCAGGGGCAGATCCCGGTCAGCCGATCCATTTAATCAGCCATAAAATGCAATATTCGGCAACCTACCCGACAGTGTCGTTTTAAGTCTCCTGATTTGGTTGTATGGGCAACAAAGAAGTTTGCCAAGCCCCAAAAACCTAACCAGAGGAGGATTTAAATGACAGAAGATGAGAAAAAGGAAGTAGCTGCTTTTCGCTTCGGGGTGATTTGTGAGTTTGTCAACGGCACAAACCTGGATCACGGTGAAAAGCAGCGGCTTTTACGGGAGAAAAGCGCCCG
>JAIPEJ010000207.1 GCA_021737225.1 Desulfobacteraceae bacterium | reverse complement strand
AAAAAGACCCGGCCGCTGACAGACCGCAAATACATCAATATGTTCGAGGTCGTGTATTCGGACAGAAACGGCAATGAGCGGATCTGGGATTTTGTCTCCCGCCAGAATCCGCCCAAGATCGAAACCGGTGCGTTTGACACCGTGGACGCGGTGATCATTGTGCCCTATCACGTGCCCAGCGGCAAGCTGGCCATCATCCGGGAGTTCCGGATGCCGCTGGATGATTACCAGTACGGATTTCCGGCCGGCCTGGTGGATGCCGGGGAAAGCGCGGAGCAAAGCGCGGTCCGGGAACTGGAAGAAGAAACCGGCCTGGAGGTTACCCGCGTGCGCCGGACCAGCCCGCCCATTTACGTCTCCTCCGGCCTTACCGACGAATCCATCGTGATGTTATACGTGGACTGCCAGGGCGAGCCGTCCAATAAGAATGCCGGCAGCGCCGAAGACATTGAAACCGTGTTTTTGTCCCGGCACGAAGCCGAGCAACTGATGGCAGACCCGGACGCAAAAATCGATGTCAAAACCTGGCTGGTCATGGAGTTATTCGTGGCCACCGGGGGGATATAGCAAACCGGGTATGCTGCTGTAAAAACCGGCTGACCAGTTGAAGCGCTTCTTGTCTGCCTTCCCTGCTGAATTCCATCCGGTGGCCCGGATAATCCCTGATACCGGGGCAGTCAAAGCAGTGCGTCAGCCCGGGCAGCACCTCAAGTGTGACATCATGCCGCCCGTCTTTATCTCTTTTCCCAAATTCCTTTCCCGCTGCCTTGCAATCATTTGCAGGGAAGTTATTCTAGTGCCCATCCAGAAGTGGTGAATTTGCCCAATTTCTGCGTCAGGCTCAAATTTTAATCCTCAAAATACTTTGAGTATTCCTGCGGTTAAAATTTTCGCCTTCCTTGAACTTGAACAAATTGCCCGATCTCTGGATGGACACTATTCTATTTGTTACCGCTCAATAATGAGATGGTCCGGTTTTTTTATTGATACCACAGGAAACCGGGATGGGATTCAAACAAATATTTCAACTTTTGGAGGTGCTGAAATGAAAGCCAAGAATATATTTTTGCCAATTCTTGTTTTTTCCGCGCTGTTGCTTCTGCTGGTTTCCCCCGCTTTGGTTCCGGCGGGGGAGTACAAATCGCTTCAAGGCGCAGGCAGCGCAGACACAGTATTTGATTTCAGGGAGAGCGATCCGGCAAGCGCACTGGCGCATTTATCCCTGGCGCACAATGTCTTCAGGGATCAGGCAATCCGGGATGTATCAAAAGATGCTGATTTTGTTGTTATATTTATGGGCGGTTCCGTCAAAATGCTGTCATCGAATCGCAATGCGTTTACAGATGACCAGAGAAAAACACTTGAACGGATGGACAATGTGATTTCAAAAATGATCAAGGACGGAATTACACTGGAGGTCTGCCTGTTTGCGGTTGACTCCCAGGGTGTGGACCCGGAGTCCATATCCCCTGAAATAGAGCGGGTTCCCAATGGGTGGATCTCCTCCATCGGCTACCAGGCCAAGGGGTACGCACTGGTTCCGGTATACTGAACAAGCGGAATAACCCGCTTGACAATCTGTCCGGATTTCGGCACCACCCGGAAGCTTCTGCTGAAAGGTCGGTTATTCGCTATTTGCAAATTGCGAATAACCGACTCTGCTCATATAATCAGCAATAACTTGATATGCCCCGACAAAACCCGGCGGCCCCACCTGCAAACTTTTTTATCCGCCTTTTAATGAGTGCCCGCACCCCTTATCCCCGTCTTGATGCGCGAATGTTTTATGCATATCTTGAAAAAGCAGAAAAAGTTGGGGCCGATTCATTCAGCATACCAAAACAGGAAGGGAGCGATTTGGCCATGGGGAATCATCAAATCCAGACAAACATGTTCGGAACAGCCGACCGGGTTGTCACCCGCGTGGGACTGGGCGGAGAAGGCGTTCTCAGGACCACCGGAAGATTCCATGAGGCAAATGCGGTAATCCGCGCTGCACTCGATCAGGGCATTACCTATTTTGACAGCGCCCGCGTATATTCGGACAGTGAGCTTTACTACGGCGGCATATGGAAGCCGGATCCGGAAAAGAGAAAAAATATTTTCCAGACCAGCAAGTCTGCAAGCAGGGATAAAAAAGGCGCCCGAAAAGACCTCGATGAGAGCCTTCAGCGGCTTGAAACGGATTACCTGGATCTCTGGCAGATCCATGATGTCCGCACTTCGCAGGACCTGGAAGCGATTTCAGGACCCGGCGGGGCACTTGAGGCATTTGCCGAGGCCAGGGAACAAGGCAGAACGCGGTTTATCGGGGTTACCGGCCACCATGACCCGGATATTCTTGCCCGGGCCGTGCGGCAGTGGCCGGTGGACTCGGTGATGCTGCCGGTCAATCCCGTGGAGGAGTTAATCGGCGATTTTCTGACAAAAACGCTTCCCGCGGCCCTGGATAAAAAAATTGCAGTAATCGCCATGAAAATTTTCGGGGGCGGCAATTACGTTGCCCCGCATCTCGGGGTGACCCCTGAGCTGCTGCTGCGCTATGCGCTTGGAAAGCCCGTAACAGTTGCCATTGTTGGATGCTCAAGCACCGAAGAAGTTGAGACCCTGGCTGAGGCCGGGCGGTCAGCAGAGCCCCTGGCTGACCAAGAAATGAAGAAGCTTGTTGCCCCTTTCAGAGAAAATGCCCGGCAGCTTGCATTTTACCGCGGGGTTATTTAGCGCGCCCATCACCTTACTCCGTTCCGATATCCTGCGGTACAAACCCGGTTTTTAGCAAAGACGCAAGCGGCGGGAAAAGCGGACGGGGCGGTTCGGACCAGCGGGACCACTGCCAGGCTTCGCAGCGGTCCGGCTCGCGGATCTCCGGTTTTCCGGTTTCACTGCGGGCCACAACAAAGAGGGTGACATAGTGTTTTCCTTCTTCAGCAAACACGTCGCTGGTGTACGGCCCGCGCGAGACGGGATGAATGCAGAGCCCGGTTTCCTCCATCACCTCCCGTGCGGCGCAATGCTCCACGGTTTCGCCGTATTCCAGGTGTCCGCCGGGCAGCGCCCATGTTCCGGCCCCGTGCGAGCCCTTGCGCTTGCCGAGCAGCACAAGGCCGTTTCGAAGCACGATTACCCCGACGCCAACTATTGGTTGGTTTTGTTTCATTCCCTGAGATCCGGCTTTGATTTGCCAAGTTTTTACTGCCCACCAGCCATGTCAATACCCAGGTCACGCGCATTGTCGCAGTCCATGGGAAAGACCTCGCGCCGGCGCTTTTCTTTGTGATCCACGTCAAACCGGCTTGCATCCATTTTTGAATAATTCTCGAACTGGTAGGTGTCATAGCTCATCAACGAGGTACAGTGGCCGAAAATCAGTTTCATAAATCGTTCATTGAGTTCAAACAGCCGGTCATATCCCATTTGCCGGGCGCCTTCTTCCGATGCGTTCATGGTGTAGACCCAGGCGGTCCGGATCTTTTTCGGAAAAAGCGATTGGGGCGGATCCGTATAAGCCAGATTGGGAAAAAGCAGGCGTTCCAGAAAAGAACGCATTTCTCCGGTAACGTCTCCGAAATATATGGGCGAGCCGAGAATAATCGCATCAGCTTCCCGGGCTTCTGCATAAATGGGTGTCAGATCGTCTTTGACGGCACAGGTTCCATAGCTTTTTCCGCCTTTTATTTTGCAGGAAAAACAGCTTATGCATCCCTTGAAATCCAGGTCATACAAATGCACCAGCCGGGTTTCCGCGCCATGGAAAGCCGCCCCGTCAAGGGTTTTTTCCAGTAATGTGGCGGTATTCCATTTTTTCCTGGGGCTGCCGTTAAATGCCATTACTTTCATCAATCCATCCTCCTGTTCGCGATTTCCTGCAAAATACAATCAAAACAATAGAAAAGCAATTCCGATGCGGCTGATTCCGCCACTCCGAAAGCATAATCATTGTTTCAAAGGAATCCATGAATGAAAGATTTTCCCTTTACCCGTCCAACCCCAGGGAGGCGGCAATAGCCGGGTCATACATGTTGATTCCCACACCGCCGGTGCGTTTGGCCAGGGCCCGGACAAAGCCGAGGTATTCGCCCCGGTCTTTTTCCAGGGCTTCGGTATCCGAGGGAAACATCGATTTGCCGGTTTCTTCGAGCACCTTTTCAAATTCGTACCAGTACCGCCAGCCTTCTGCAAGGGTGTCTGCCCGGATATTTTTGATGCTGCTGTTACAGCGCCAGTGTTCGTGCCACCAGTCCGCCGTCTTAAAGCTCCAGCACTCATCATCCCAGAACGGTTTTCCGTGGGATTGTGACCGGGCCAGGTGCGCGGGAACCGTCCGGATCGGCCGGGTCAGGCCGGGGCCGGCCATCCCCGCAAATCCGCCCGGGCGAAGAAACCGCAGCAGATATCCCAGGTAGAGCACATCCGTGCCGAAATACTGGTAAGCATCAAATGATACGATTGCATCGAAAAAATTATCCGAAAAGGGCAGGGCATGGGCTTCTGCGCGCACCGGAAAGACCGAGTCCCCCACACCGAATGCCTCGGCCCGCTTCCGGTTGTAATCCGGCGTAATCCAGAGATCTGTCGCCCATACCTGCACCTTAAATTCCCGGGCCATGAAAATGCTGCTCATGGCCTTTCCGCAGCCCAGATCAAGCACCCGCATCCCGGGCGCAAGGGGCAGATCCTGCAGCAGCCATTCCGCCAGCCACAGCGCATGGGGCCCCATCTGGTTGGCCAGGATCCAGTCCGGGTCGTATTTGGCAGACAGCGGAAATTCGGGCTTGATCAGCAGTTCTTTTATATCGGTCATATCGCAGCTCCGGAATTTGAAGCAGGTTTATCAGGAAACGCTATATTATTTCATTACAATTACTTGTCCTGGGACGACCCGTCTTCCCCGTTTTCAGGAAAATCCAGGGCTCCCTGGAGGGAGCCGTTTAACTGCAGATCCCCGTAAAATCCGTAATGGTTGACATTCAGGCGGTTAATGCGCGGTGATGCCACAGAGATGTCCGCCTTGATCCAGGGCGG
>JAIPEJ010000206.1 GCA_021737225.1 Desulfobacteraceae bacterium | reverse complement strand
CCCGGCTCATGGCCGAAAAACAGAACCTGATCCGCATCCTGGACCACCTCAAGGAGGGCATTATCGCCCATGACATGGATCGGCGGATTTTTTTCTTCAATCACGAGGCAGAACGCCTGACCGGCTACAGCCGGGAGGAAGTGCTGGGCAAGGATTGCCATGAGGCCTTTGGCGAACCCTTCTGCGGCCAGCAGTGCCTTTTCAATGACAAACAGCAGCAGCACACTGAGGACCTGCCTGAACACATCGAATATCCGATCAATATTCTTACGAAGAACGGGCAGACCCGAAAGGCGGAAATGTCTGTTTCATTGATTCGCGACGATTCCGGTCAGTCTGTGGGCGTGCTGGCATCGATCCAGGATTTGACGGAGATGCTCAATCTCCGGTTTAAAAGCGGCGAGCTTTCCGGTTTTGACAATATTGTCGGCCGGGATCATAAAATTCTCCAGATCTTTCAGCAGATCCGCGACCTTTCCGGCTATGATTACCCGGTCCATATATCCGGGGAAACCGGTACAGGCAAGGAACTGGTGGCAGAGGCCGTCCATAATGAAAGCCGAAGGGCGGGCGCCCCGTTTGTTCCCATCAACTGCGGTGCCCTGCCTGAGGGACTGATTGAAAGCGAACTTTTCGGTCATGTCAGGGGGGCCTTTTCCGGTGCCATCCGGGACAAGAAGGGTCGGTTCGAGCTTGCCCACGGCGGCACCGTGTTTCTCGACGAGGTGGCCGAGCTTTCCAACCAGATGCAGGTCAAGCTGCTGCGCTTTCTCCAGACCGGCAAATTTGAAAAGGTGGGCGGCGAAAAGACCGTATCCGTGGATGCCCGGATCATAAGCGCCACTAACAAGGACCTGAAAAATGAAATCAAAAACGGGAGTTTCAGGGAAGATCTGTATTACCGTTTAAACGTCATCCCGATTCACCTGCCGCCGCTGCGGGAGCGCCGCAATGATATCCCGCTTTTGATCGAGCATTTCCTGAGGCAATCAGCCGAGACGCACGGGGGCAAACAGCCGGCAGGCCCGTCCAGGGAGGCCCTGGCCCTGATGATGGATTATCAATGGCCCGGCAACGTCCGGCAGCTCCAGAATGTGCTTCAATTCGCCATGGTCCGGTGCGGCGGCCGGGCCATCCGCCCCTCGGACCTGCCCATGGAGCTGCGCACCCGGAAGCCCTCGGCAGGGCGCCGCGGACCGGAAAAGAAGCTGGATGTTCAGACCGTGTACGCCGCACTGGAAAAAACCGGCGGCAACAAGGTAAAGGCTGCCAGGCTTTTGGAAGTCGGGCGCGCCACGCTATACCGGTTTATCAAGGATTACCCCGAGGCTGTGCCTGAAATTGAATAATTGCCGGATACTTCGCTATAAGCGCCAGGGCAGGGCGCGGCCGAGCCGGATGCGCGTCAGGTCAAGGTCCACGTCGTAAACCAGGATTTCCACCCCGTTTTCCGCCGCCCTTCGGAGTTCGGCTCCGTATGCCGGATCGATGCCGTGTGCCGGCATGAAGCTTTGGGCATCCATGCGCTGTATCAGGTAAAACATGATGCACCTGTGTCCCAGTTTTACCTGTCGCTGAAGTTCCTCCAGGTGATTTTTCCCCCGCTGCGTTTTGGCATCCGGGAAATAGCCGGTCCCGTTTTCCACGAGGGTGCAGTTCTTGATCTCCACGTAGCAGCGCGCGGCATCGTCCCGGGTCAGCATCAGGTCAAACCGTGTATGATCCCCGGTCCGTACCTCGGGCTTGATTCTGTCATAGCCGGAAAGTTCCGGTATGACATTGTTTTCCGCACATTGCCGGACCAGTCGGTTGGGCATCAGGGTGTTGACCCCGACCCGGGATTCGGGCATTTCAATGATTTCCCAGGTGTATTTAAGCTTGCGCTTGGGATTGTCTGAGACGGATAGATATACCGGCTGCCCGGGGCGGCTGCAGCCGGTCATGCTCCCGGAGTTGGGGCAATGCGCGGTGACAATATCGCCGGTTTCAAGGCGCACGTCGGCAAGGAAACGCTTGTAGCGGGAAATCAGCGTTCCCTGCGTCAATTCGGGCAATTTTATGAAACAGAACTGTTCCATGACACATGTTGATACATGAAAACCGGATGACAAAAAATAATTATTTTTCCCGTGGCCCCGCAAAGATTCGGAGATGATTTCCGTATGCAGGCCCCGGAAATCGGTTTTGGCATGATATTTGATAAATATCCGGCAAAAGCTGAAAATCGAAATGTATGCATCAATCGGGCATTTTTCAAAAAATGCGCACAAATTATGGACTTCAGGTATTGAAACCGGCAAACGAAAATATTAAAAGAACACTGAAGCTTGTCAAAACCATGCTGGAACTGGCAGATGCCGGTGATGCCCACCGGGAGGACGTCGGTTGCGGGGTGCTTTACGGCATTATCCGGGATGCCGGTTATAAGATCAAGAAGGTGGCCGAAGCCGAAAAGATGTCCCATATCGATAAAGCGGACTGGCCGTAAAGCACGATTCGCCGGCATTCGCAGAACTCCGGCAGGTTTGCGGGCGACCGGATTGGCAAAAAATCATTAAGGGATTATTTTTAATGCTGCAGACAATTCACATCAAGATGAGGAGGAAATGATGGCCGCATTCGATTTCAGCGCGGATGACGTTTTTGCACTGGCAGAAGACATCGAGATCAATGGCGAACAATTTTACCGCAAGGCCGCAGAAGACGTATCGGATTCGTCGCACAAGGATATGCTGACAAACCTGGCGGACATGGAAAAGGATCACAAGAAACTCTTTGAGCAGATGCGCGAGGAGCTCAAGCAAAAAGAAAAGGCCGAAACCGCATTTGACCCGGAAGGCGATGCGGCAAAATATCTCAAGGCCCTGGCTGATATCCGGGTCTTTTTTGACAAGCCCATGGATACCTCATCCATGGAAACCATTCTGAAGGCCGCGATTCAGGCGGAAAAGGATTCCATTGTACTTTATCTGGGCATGAAGGATCTGGTTCCCGAAAAATACGGCAAAAACCGGATTGAAGATATCATTAAAGAGGAAATGGGGCATATCCGCCTGCTGAGCGGAGAGCTGACAAAGCTGAAGAAATAAACACTTACCGAAACAACCGGGTTTCGGAAGTGCAAAGGAGGTGAGAGCCATGGCCAGTTGGAAATGCAGCAATTGCGGATATACGTTTGATGCAGATGCGCCGCCGAATCAGTGCCCGTCGTGCAAGGAAAAATGCGAGTTCGTGGATAACACCTGTTATACCCCGGACTGCGCGGATACGGGCCGCGATGACCGGATCGGATCCAAAAAATAGGGGAGCATGAAAACATGACAAAAGCACTTGTTGCATACGCCACGCGAACCGGGGAAACGCAGCAGATCGGCGAACTGGTTGCCGAAGGAATGCGTTTTTCCGGTATTGCGGTGGATGTTGTCGATGTGAAAAACATTGCCTCGGAAAAGGATCTGGCCGGATATGATGCATATGTATTCGGATCGCCAACATATCATGGAGACATGCTCCAGGGGATGAAGACTTTTTTGTTTCTGGTTGAAAAGGTAGAGCTGAAAGGTCGTGCAGGCGGCGCATTTGGTTCCTTCGGCTGGAGCGGGGAGGCTGCGGAACGGATATTTGAGACCATGAAAAACATATTCGGCATGGACATGGCAGACAATCCCCTGATGCTTAAAAACAGCAGCCTGGGTGGCGGCATCAAGATGGCCCAGGACTACGGCCGTCAGATCGCCGCCAAGCTGGGGCCATGAGAGAAATTTTCTATGCATAAGAAGAACAGGATTTGCGTGATCGGTATTCTGATTTTTTTGCTGGCAGCGGTAATCTCCGTTTCCGGGATCGCAGCCGCGAGCTCGGGACAAAAGGCTTCGGACAAGGGAGCCGAGGCAATGACGCTCGAAGGCGGCACCCTTGGCGATGTGCCTTTTCCGCACCGCCTCCACCAGGAAAACGTAAACGAGTGCAGTTCCTGCCATGAGTTGTTTCCCCAAGAATCCGGCGCCATCCGGGCGCAGCAGAAAGTCGGGGAACTGAAAAAGCAGAAGGTCATGAACGATCAATGCATCAAGTGCCACTTGGCGCGCAGTTCGGCCGGAAAATCCGCCGGTCCGACAAAGTGCGGCAAATGTCACCAGAGATAGGCAAACAAAAGTCATTTCTGCAAAAGGTCGCTGTTTGAAAATAAACAGTCAATAAGGAATCCGTTACAGTACAAAAGGAGGATGGTTATGGATAAGTATGTCTGCACCATATGCGGCTATGTGTATGACCCGGAAGCAGGTGATCCGGATAACGGGATCGAGCCCGGGACGAGTTTTGACAACCTGCCGGATGACTGGGAGTGCCCGGTGTGCGGCGCACCCAAGTCGGATTTTGAAAAACAGACATAAAACCGGGAAAAACCGGTTTCAGGTGTGTCGGGCTTTTCGGGCTCCGGGCTGGAACCGGTTTTTTTGTCAATAGAAACCCGAGGCACGAAACCAAAATCCGAAGTACGAAACTCGAAATTCGAAACAAATTCGAATGAGGGAATGATCAAAATAAATCGGATTTCAAAATTCGGATTTCGGGTTTACATCTTGATTCATCGCTGAACTGAAGTCGCAAATTACAGGTATACAAAAGGTACAGGAATATGAAACCGGTTGAGATTGCAAAGGGCGTATACAACGTCGGCGTGCAGGACTGGAACATCCGGGATTTTCACGGATATTCCACGAAACAGGGAACCACTTACAATGCCTATCTGATCGTCGATGAAAACATCGTGCTGATTGATACCGTCAAAAAGGACTTTGCCGATCAGATGCTGGCCAATATTGCTGAAGTGGTGGATCCGAAGAAGATCGATTTCGTCATCAGCAACCATACCGAGATGGATCATTCCGGGGCCCTGCCGCGGGTGATGCATTATATCGGCGAGGACAAGCCGGTCTTGTGCTCCAAGATGGGGTACAAGAATCTTTCCCAGCACTTTGAGCAGAAACTGAACTACCGCCAGGTGGAAAACGGCGAGGAGC
>JAIPEJ010000205.1 GCA_021737225.1 Desulfobacteraceae bacterium | reverse complement strand
ATTTGCTTCAATGGAGCCGCGGCATTTAAGCCGCGGAAAACCTGATCAAGAGACAGGCCCTTTTCACGCATTACATCGCTTCAATGGAGCCGCGGCATTTAAGCCGCGGAAAACAGCCTCGCTGGAATTCCGCAGTCAGGGGCGCCCTGCAGGTGAATTTGCGAGAGGCCGGTAATTATGAGTATAAATTTTACATGCAAATGAACTTTCATTATAACGATGCTCCTGTCAAGATATAGTTTTCAAAGAACATTTACGCGTTGCGAGTGCTTACCGGATTTCGCCGGTTATTTAAGCGCTCGAAATATGTCTGGCAACTACCGAAAAAGAGCTAATTCGGGGTCAACTATAATTACACGATGATGGAGCGCCTTTTTAGCGGTTCGAAGTCTTTACCAAGGCTTTTGAATTTTATCCCCACATTTCCGGAGGGGCCGAGATCAGCTATTAAAACATGATCTTCCTCCGACTGTACGATCTCATGGAGCGCGTGTTCAAGCCGAAGCAGTTGTTTTTTGCTCAGCACGCACTGGAATACCGAGAGCTGAATCCATTCCCCGAAGGACTTCATGGTTTTAAAGACCCGCCGCCACCGTTTCTGATCCGAGATGTCGTAAACCACGATGTATAAATGATTCGAATCCAACCTATACCTCACCGTGTAAGAAAGCATGGGTACTCGGGTATTTCTTCGAACAGAAACCGTCCCAGCAGCCTTGCCTGGACCTCGAAAAGCCTACGATAACTGATCCTATAGCCAAATATGGGATGTGTGATTTCCTGTGCCATTCTACGTTCATAAATTTCTATGAAGCGTTTTCGTCCTTCCTTCGACAGGGAGCACCCGAATTTGGTAACGGAAAAATCTTTTCTGGAGATTTCCCCGTTGTTTACTGCTGTAATCACGATGGAGTCTGACACAAGCGGACGAAACGGCTCCATCATATCAAGTGCCAGGGCGGGCCTGCCGAAGCGGGGTTGATGGTAAAATCCACGATAGGGGTCGAATCCGACAACTGTAAGCGTGGTTGTCCATTCCCGGGTTAGGAGTGCATATGCAAAGCCGAGAAGTGCATTTACCGGGTCTTTGGGAGGGCGTCGGTTTCGAGTTGTAAAATCATACGCAATATCTGAGTTAACCTCCGGATTGAGCATGCCGGAAAAGGCTCTGAAGTATCTGCTTGCCGCGGTTCCTTCCATTCCCAGAAGAACCTGCAGGTTTTTTGCCTGATTTGTCTGGTTCTTTTGAAATGCAAGCTCGGCAAGAGGAGCCGGGTCTGCGTTTTCCTCCCGCCAGTTTCTTCTCAAAAGCGTTCTGCAGTTGGCGATTTTTGCAGCCACCAGGTTTCTTGCCAGTGACAGGCATGTGTTATCATCAAAACTTTTTTTGTACTGCGATGTTCTGAGTTCAACGTTTTTATGGGCAACGCCTGTTGTATAACCCATAAACCAGCCGCCAAAGCTGTGATAGCTGATGCCGATGCCGCAGCGCATCATTTCATGGATAACCGGGGCGGTGATGTGAACAGGACCGTACAGAGCCAGATGGGAGATCTCCTGGATTCTTGCCTCTGTCAGTTTTTCCTCATCAAGCCATATTTCAAGGACTCCGCCCTTTTTTTTGATCCGGGCCCCGGGTTCCTGCACATGCAGGGGAAGTGCTTCTTCGCATCTTGGCAGAATCGGGCGCGGCTTTGTATCCTGGCCTGAAAGCTGCCGAGTTTCGTCCGGCAGGCAAATGGCGGCAAGGGAGCATTTGGGGCATTTGGGACTTTCGCGCAGCGGCGGGGGAGGCCCTTCTGTTTCCGAAAACGCTTTTAGCTCCCGGATTGATTGTTTTGTGAGGTAGGTGAGTTCTTCATCAAATTCAACCCGAACCCGCTCCCGGGATCCTGCAAAATAGAGGATGCCTTCTTTGCAGGAAAATCCGTGCTCCTGCAGGAGCAGGCCCTGTGCACAGAGCTGCACACGTTCCGGGTCCCATGCGCCTTTTGACACATGCGGCCGCTTGCCTTTTTTATAATCCACTGGCACGGCTTCCGTTCCGGATTCCTCCAGGAGATCAATTTTTGCCGTAAGTCCGAGACCTGCTGACCCGAGGCTCACCGACCGGGTGTTTATCTCCTCTTGTTTCCCGCCCTCCTTATCTTTGCCCGAATTTTTACTTCTGCCGGGTTTGTCCACTCTTCTGTGGGCCCAGGACCCGGCCACAGTGTCCGCGGAGTCGGCCCATTCTCCCTGCACCCATTCCATGTAGGCAAGCCTTGGGCAGTAGACATACTCGTTTAGCATGCGAACCGGTATTAGGGGTGCTTCTGCAGGTTCCTGTGAATTCTCCGTCATAATCACTCCCTGGGCCGAAGGCCCGGCAGATGGAGTCGCCCGGCATGTCAAGCCGGTACAAACAATCCCAGTCCAAAATGGCACGCAAATCCAAGGGCAAGCGGGCCCTGAATTTCTTTCGAAAACGAAAGTCTGAGAAAACATCCGTGGCGGTCAGGCTGCATAACCCCGCGTTTGGATCGAAACCGCCTGAAATCCAGCGGCTTGGGTTTTTTCGGTTTTATCGGCTCAATCTCCACGGGCACCGGTAATTGTCTGAGGCGGCATTCTTTTTGAATCTGCTCTTCAACGCCGAATTTCTTTTTCCGGTGCCAGGGGTGCAGGTAGGGGGTGATTGATTGCCAGGTTCTGGAGGCAGATAAAAGATTGCTTGTTTTTGTTTGGAAGTAATCGCTGGTGCCCATTGCTTCCAGTATTAGTTGCCAGTCAATTCCTTCTTTTGTTCGGATGCGGTTTAATGCCGCCATGATAACCCTGGAATTTCTGTCAAACCCCATGGGTGCATGTACCAGGATGTGGTCGATTCGTCCGTCTCCGTCGCTGTCTTCGGGCAGAAAAAAAGCATGTCCGTGATTGGTAGCCCCGAATTCGGCGTGGCCAGAGATAGGCAGAGGGATTTCGCCGTTGAAAAGGCGCTTTGCCATACCCATGGCTGCCAGGCGAGCCCTTTCTCCCACAAATACGGCATCTGTTAGCCGGGGAAGGGGCTTGGCGTAAACAGCGTATCTGGCTGTAGTGGGTTTTGTCCCGGATTCGGCCCGAACCGGGGGGAGGGCTTGGGGTGCAATAAATTGCAGGGCATTTTTGGAGCGCAGATAATATGTGCGCATTGCCGCAGGAGGTGCACTCCAGGCCGCTTTTTGAAGATCGGCGGTGTCAAGGCTGAGCGCATCGAGCCAGTTTTCGGGCAGTGTTTGGGAAATTATTTTTGGAATCCTGGCGTTTTCAGGGTTTGTCACCTTTTTTTTATCTTCTTCCAGATCCTTTTTTCTTTTTTCTTCAAGCACGCCCTTTTCCTGCTCAAGTATTTCGGCCCGGAGCCGGTTTCTCGTTTCTTTGTAATCTTCCGGCGTTCTGGGCTGCCACATGGGTATTATGTCAGCCTCTTGGTTAACCGTAAAATTACCGTCAGTTTTTTCTTCAGGGAAGCAGTTGCATTCCCCGTTCCAGTCCTCCAGTTTTTGTGCTTCCACCCAGCTCTCGGCGCGGCCCAGATATCCCAGGCTGAATAGCAGTGCGTCCAGCAGCCGGGTTTGTGCATCTGACAGAACGATTGACGGCCAGTGAACAATAAGCGGATCTTTTCTGTCCACTCGGGCAAAGGCATCGAAAATCAGTGTGGGTTTTTCTCCTTTGCTTTCCTTTATCGGCATATAATGGCGGGTGTGAAAATGAATCGCCTCAGGCAGCCGGTAGTGAGGCGCTTCACCGGCCAGATAGGACAAAAGATCGGACAATTGGTTCACGGGAAATTTTTCCTGATCCAGTTTTCTGTGCCACATGGCAATAAAAGCCCTGCAGATACGCCACAGGTCCGGGGGCCAGGAGATATCCGCCTCGTTTACGTGGCGGCCCCATGGGGTGGCGTGATACCTTCCTGCAGGAAAGGTAAAGGCGATAGTAAGCATCCGGACCTCCCTTTTATTTTTTATACTGCACCGTGCTTACTGGGGACTGTGCAAAATATCCCTGATCCGTGACATTCTGGATCAATTGTGGCAGGTTTTCTTCCAATGCTGCTGTTTCGGGCAGTTCAAACCCGCTGGGGCGTGTAGCGTTTATTAACTCCAGCTCCAGGTCGCACGCCGTTCTCAAACGGAGGCCGCGTTCGAGAAAACGCCTGATTTTATAGAAAGCAAGAGAGATAAGTAGTTTTTCCGGATCTTCACCAAGCCCGAAGCCCCGAATCTGTGCCAGATCGATGTTGAAAAAAGCGGTAATGTTAGGGGCGGTGTATTCGGTGCGTGGATAAGGAACATTGCCGAATCCCTTTGAGGTGTCGCCCGAGGGGTCGACTATATCGTTTTTAACACCTCCGCTCTGGGCGACGTTGATATTCTCTGCTTCTATGAAGGCAGACAATGCTCTGGGGAGTCTGAGCCGTCCTCCTGCTAGCTCCTTTTTGGCAAGGAAAACGCCGTGAAGCATGGCGTTGGTATCTGTTTTAAATACAACTGCGGCCAGTTTCCGCAGGTCAACCATGCCTTCTTTCATGTCTGCAAGCTCGGCTTTGAGCATGTCAAAGACCGATTTGTCCTTGCCTTCCAGAATGTAAGGTGAATTTAAGCGATGTGCTTCAAGAACGGAGTTTGTCAGCGGTTTTCCCTGCTCATCCACCACCTTGACCAGCGGCAGTCCTTTCAGTGGCGGAATCCAGTCATCCCGGGTTCTGTCCCAGCAGATTTCTTCCATGCGGTTTGCCATGCTTTGGGCGGATTCCACAAGCAGCATGCGCTTTCCATCCGGTCCGTCGTATTCCGCTGCACCGAGATCGGGAAATCCGGTGGGCTGAAAGCGGGTTCCCTGGACCGGCCTCAGTCTGGCTTCCATCAGCAAACGCGGATGATTTTTTAATTCCTCAAAATTGATCGACTGGTTCATGACTTCCTCCTTCATGCGGTTGCAGAGTTGTTTTCGTTTGATATTTTCTCCGGCATCAACGAGGCCAGATCTTTTAATGAAAGCGG